>JAMHWA010000021.1:0-1171 GCA_035911175.1 Alphaproteobacteria bacterium | reverse complement strand
ATCGACTGGCGGCGGCTGGCCTCACCATTTGAGGCTGCGGTGCCAGCCATGCCGCCGCCGCTGCGCACAGCCACGGGTGCATAAGTATCAATGCCGCTGTAACCACATAGGCTTGTGCTTTATGACCTTTTTATGAATAGCGCAATCCTCTGTGTGCGAGCCAGGCAGATAGCCAATACTCATCAGAAATTCATTTACAATCTCGCCGCCCGTAAACTTAAAAGTCTTCTTAAATAGCTTTACCCATTCAGCCTTGGTCTTAGGGTGGTGATATTCCAGCCACTTTTCAAACGAGCCATACTCTTTCTGCAAAACCAGGATGACCTTGGCGTTTTCGATCGCGGCATTGACTTTTAGCTTGTTGCGAATGATGCCAGCATCGCTCAGCAGCCGAGCGCGATCTGCCTCTCCATATGCGGCAATCTTAGTAATCGAAAAGTTATGGTAAGCCGCGCGAAACGTTGCCTCTTTCTTTAAAATGGTTTCCCAGCTTAGGCCTGCCTGATTGATTTCCATAATCAATCGCCCAAAGAGCTCATTATCATCATGTATTGGAAATCCATAATGATTATCATGGTAATTTCGATGCAGACTGCGGCTGGGTTCCGCCATTGTTGGTATATGACTGCAATATGACATGATCGAATATCCTGGTAGCAGATGATGCTAATTTAGCCATCATTTATTAATTGGGACCGCGTGCAACTTCGACAAAAAGTAGCCTCGCGGCCCACGACCTTTGGCCTAGCGACGCGTCCTTGACTGCAACCCTGCGCCGCCGATTACGTAGTCTCTGGCAGCACCTACTACGCGAGCTGAGCGAGCACTGCGTCCAACTGCATGTACCCGGCCTCCATTCCCTGATCCATGCCCGAAGCGAGCGCACCATCGCGGTCCTGCTTCGAGTCGTATGTCTGCGTAATGCGCATCGTGGTGGTGCCGTCCTGCTCTGCAAACTCGTGCATCTCCAGCAGTGAACCTATCGTCTGACCGGACCCCAGCGCCATCGTTTCGGTGTGAACGATTCGCTCGTGCAGGACTACTTCCGTGAACACACCCTGGAGCGTCATCGCCGGATCGGCCTCCTCACTTTTCCACGCGAGCCGCAGCGCGCCGCCCACCCGCGCCTCACACTCGCAGATGGTCAGCGTCCAGCCCGGGGGAGGAAGCA
>JAMHWA010000020.1:0-17519 GCA_035911175.1 Alphaproteobacteria bacterium | reverse complement strand
TCTACTTCCGCACGACCGACGTGACGGGCGTAGTAACGCTGCCAGCGGGTGTTGAGATGGTGATGCCCGGTGACAACGTGAAGATGGAAGTTCTGCTCATTGCGCCAATCGCAATGGACCAAGGTCTTCGCTTCGCGATCCGTGAAGGCGGCCGCACCGTCGGTGCTGGCGTCGTCGCGAAAGTCATTGCGTAACTAGATTTAAGTAACTGAAACGAATTAGAGGGCACTATGGCCACGATGATGAACCAAAAAATCCGCATTCGCCTACAGGCGTATGACCACGCGGTGCTTGACCATTCCGCTAAGGAAATTGTCAACACGGCGAAGCGTACCGGTGCGCAAGTGCTTGGGCCTGTGCCCTTGCCGCGCCGCATCGAGCGTTTCACGGTTAACCGCTCGCCGCACATCGATAAGAAGTCGCGTGAGCAGTTCGAGATCCGCACGCACAAGCGTCTGATCGACATCGTCGAGCCAACGCCACAAACCGTGGATGCGCTTGGTAAACTAGATTTGGCTTCGGGTGTCGAAGTCGAAATCACCGTATTGAACGCAGCGTAGGGAGTAGACCATGTCGCGTACTGGAGTAATTGCTAACAAAATCGGGATGACCCGCATTTACGACGAATTCGGTCGTAGCGTGCCTGTCACCGTGCTGCAGCTTGATAATGTTCAGGTTGTTGCTCAGCGCACCCAAGCGAAGGATGGCTACACTGCTGTTCAGCTGGGTGCTGGTAAAGCTAAAGCGCACCGCGTTGCGAAAGCACAAAAAGCGGTATTCGCGAAAGCGAACATCGAAGCCAAGAAGAAGCTGGTTGAGTTCCGCGTGGCGGAAGATGCCTTGCTGCCTGTTGGCCAAGAAATTCGCGCCGACCACTTTGTGGCAGGTCAGTTCATCGACGTGATCGGCCTGACCAAAGGTAAAGGGTTCGCGGGTGCTATGAAGCGCTGGAACTTCCGCGGTTTGGAAGCAACCCACGGGGTGTCGGTATCGCACCGTAGCCACGGTTCGACCGGTCAGCGCCAAGATCCAGGCCGTACCTTCAAGAACAAGAAGATGGCGGGTCACTTGGGCGTGGAGCGCGTAACGATTGAGAACCTCGAAATCGTTCAGATCGACGAGCCACGTAACCTGATTCTTGTGAAAGGTTCGGTACCAGGGGTTGATAATGCGGTGGTTCGCGTAGTGGATGCACACAAGCGTGCGCGCCCTGCGGATGCGCCTTACCCAGCAGTCGTGAAAAAGGCAGCAGAGGCACCAGCGGCCGAAGCACCTGCAGCGGCAGAAGATAAAGCGGAGTAATTGACATGAAAATGAACGTTGTAACCCTAGAGAATAAAGCGGCTGGCGAGCTTGAACTTGCTGACGCGGTATTCGGTCTGACGCCGCGCGGGGATATCCTTCAGCGCGTGGTGGAATGGCAGCGTGCGAAAGCTCGCGCTGGCACACACAAAACCAAAACCCGCGCCGAAGTTTCGGGCACTGGTAAAAAGCCATTCAAGCAAAAAGGCACCGGCGGTGCGCGTCAGGGTACGACCCGTGGACCACACCAAGAAGGCGGTGGTCGTGCGCATGGTCCAGTTGTTCGTAGCCACGAATACTCCTTAACCAAAAAAGTGCGTGCGCTGGGCTTGAAACATGCCCTGAGCAGCAAAGCGGCTGAAGGCAAGTTGATTGTGGTGGATGCATTGACCGTGAAGGAAGCCAAAACCAAAGCGGTGGTGGCAAGCTTCAAAAAACTCGGCCTCACCAAGCCTCTGTTCATTACGGGCGCTGAAGTGGATGCGGGTTTCGCGAACGCCATCAGCAACCTGATCGGTCACGATGTACTCCCAACCCAAGGCGCAAACGTCTACGACATTCTGCGTCACAAAGAATTGGTGCTGAGCAAAGATGCAGTAGCAGCACTAGAAGCGAGGCTGAAATGAGTCTGTTGAAAAAGAAACCTGCTAAGGCAGCAGCAACCAGCGGTGCGGCTAAAAAGACCAGTATCCTTGGTGAAGCACGTCTGTACGATGTGATTGTGAAGCCTGTGGTGACCGAGAAATCGTCGCAAGCGGCAGAGAAAAACAAGGTGACCTTCAAAATCTCGCCCACCGCTACGAAGCAAGACGTGAAAGCGGCTGTGGAGTCGATTTTCAAGGTGTCGGTATTGAAGGTGAACACCATCAATGTTGAAGGTAAGGTGAAGAAATTCCGTGGCCGTCCTGGTCAACGCAGTGACTTCCGCAAAGCCATCGTCACCTTGGCGGCTGGTCAAACCATCGACGTCGCCGCTGGCGCGAAATAAAGGAATAAGGGGAGAAACCCATGGCACTAAAACATTTCAAACCAACGACCCCCGGCCAGCGTCAGCTGGTACTAGTCGACCGTTCGGAGCTTTACAAAGGCAAGCCAGTTAAAACGCTGGTTGAGAGCAAGTCGAGCACCGGTGGCCGTAACAACTCGGGCCGTATCACTGCGTTCCAAAAGGGCGGCGGACACAAAAAAGCGTACCGCGTGATTGATTTCAAGCGTCGCAAGTTCGACATGCCAGCACGCGTTGAGCGTCTGGAATATGACCCGAACCGTTCGGCGTTCATTGCCCTCATTCAATACGAAGATGGCACGCAGAGCTACATCCTCGCGCCACAGCGTTTGAACCAAGGTGATTTCGTGGTGTCGGGCGTGAAGGCTGACATCAAGCCAGGCAACGCAATGCCGCTTGCCAACATCCCCATTGGTACGATCGTACACAACGTGGAAATGAAGCCAGGCAAAGGCGGCCAGATTGGTCGTTCGGCTGGTGCGTATGTTCAGCTCGTGGGTAAAGATTCGGGTTTCGCCCAAATCAAACTGCGTTCGGGTGAACTGCGTATGGTGCCTAGCGATTGCATGGCAACCATCGGCGCGGTTTCGAACCCAGACCACCAGAACGAAGTCATCGGTAAAGCGGGTCGTAACCGTTGGAAGGGCAAGCGCAGCCATGTACGTGGCGTGGCGATGAACCCCGTCGATCACCCACATGGTGGTGGTGAAGGTAAAACCTCGGGTGGTCGTCACCCAGTTACGCCTTGGGGCCAACCAACCAAAGGCTTCAAGACGCGTAATCCGAAACGTAAAAACAAACTCATCATCCGCACTCGCCATCAGGCGAAGGGCCGCGGGAAGTAGGGAGATAGCATATGACACGTTCTGTTTGGAAAGGCCCGTTCGTCGATGGCTATCTGTTCAAGAAAGCAGAAGCCGCGCACAAATCTGGCCGCAACATGGTAATTGCGATCTGGTCGCGTCGTTCCACCATTCTGCCCCAATTCGTTGGGCTGACCTTTGGTGTGTACAACGGCAAGAAGCACATTCCTGTGGTGGTTACCGAGGAAATGATCGGTCACAAATTCGGTGAATTCGCTCCTACCCGTGAGTTTAAAGCCCACGGCGGGAACGAAAAGAAAACCGCTGAGAAGAAGTAGGGGATAGACCATGAGCAAACAAAAAACACCGCGCGCGCTGGAGGCTAACGAAGCCAAAGCCGTGCTGCGTAACCTGCGCACCAGCCCAACGAAGCTGAACCTTGTGGCGGAAGTGATTCGCGGCATGAAAGTGCAAGCGGCGCTGACGCAGCTACAATTCAGCAACAAGCGTATCGCGGTTGATGTGCGTAAAGCGCTTCAGTCGGCTATCGCAAATGCTGAGAACAACCATAACCTGAACGTTGACGCCCTTGTAGTAAAAGAAGCGTGGGTCGGCAAATCGATGGTGATGAAACGCTTCCATGCGCGTGCGCGTGGTCGTGGTGCACAAATTTTAAAACCGTATTCGCACCTGACAATCGTCGTGCGCGAAGCTGAGGGAGCATAGTATGGGTCAGAAGATCAATCCAATCGGTCTGCGTCTGGGTATCAACAAAACCTGGGATTCGCGTTGGTTCTCCGGTGCTGATTATGCAACGAAATTGCATGAGGACCTCAAAATCCGCAAGCACGTGAAAAAAGCGCTGAACCAAGCGGGTGTTTCCAAAGTGGTCATCGAGCGTACGGGCAAAAAATGCTACGTAAGCATCCACTCGGCACGTCCGGGCATCATTATCGGTAAAAAAGGCGCCGATATTGATAAAGTGAAGAAAGATGTGCAAAAAATCACGAAAGATGAAGTACATATCAACATCATCGAGATTCGTAAGCCAGAATTGGATTCGACTCTTGTGGCTGAGGGCATTGCCCAGCAGCTCGAGCGCCGTGTAGCCTTCCGTCGCGCTATGAAACGTGCGGTTCAGAGCAGCATGCGCATGGGTGCCGAAGGTATCCGTATCAACGTGTCGGGTCGCCTTGGCGGCGCCGAGATTTCACGTATGGAATGGTACCGTGAAGGCCGCGTGCCACTTCATACCTTGCGTGCCGATGTAGATTATGGTATTGCGAGCGCCCTCACAACGTACGGTATCATCGGCGTGAAGGTGTGGATCTTTAAGGGTGAAATCCTAAAAGAGCAGGAAATTCAACGCGCTCCGAGCGCTACGACCAACTTCGCGCAAGCGTCGTAGGGCAACGAAAACGAGTTAAGTGAATAAGGAATTACGACCATGATGCAACCAAAGAAAACCAAGTACCGTAAGGCGCATAAAGGCCGCGTTTCGGGTGCTGCCAAGGGTGGATATTCCATCTCCTACGGCGAATATGGCTTGAAAGCGATGACGCCAGAGCGTATAACTGCGCGCCAAATCGAAGCGGCTCGCCGTGCGATTTCACGTCACGTGAAGCGCGTGGGCCGTATGTGGATCCGCATTTTCCCAGATGTGCCAATTACGCGCAAACCTGCGGAAGTACGGATGGGCTCGGGTAAGGGTTCGGTCGAGTATTGGGTAGCACGCGTGGAAGCGGGCCGCATCATGTTCGAGATCGATGGCGTGCCAGAGAATGTTGCGCGTGAGGCGTTTGATCGCGCTTCGGCAAAACTGCCAGTGAAAACAAAATTCATCAAACGCGTCGAAGCGTAAGAGGGGATAGCAATGGCTAAGCAAAAAGAAGCCCTGAAGGGCAAGTCGGTCGAAGAGCTGCAAGGTGCAGTGGCTGATTTGAAAAAAGAACTGTTCAACCTGCGCTTCCAAAAAGCTTCGGGCGAGCTGACCAACACATCGCGGTTCCGCGAGGCGAAGCGTGAAATTGCACGCATCCTCACGCAACTCGCTCAAACCAAAAACGCCGCTTAAGGAAAGAAGACATGCCAAAACGTATATTACAAGGTGTAGTGGTTAGCGATAAGTGCGCAAAAACCGTGACCGTGAAAGTGGAGCGTAAAGTAAAGCACCCGCTCTACAACAAGATTATCCGTCGCAGCAAAAAATACGCGGCGCATGATGAGTCTGGCTGCAAGATTGGTGATGTGGTTCGCATCATCGAAAGCAAGCCTATGAGCAAAACCAAGCGTTGGGCTGTCGTCGAAAAAGTCGCCGACGCACCAGCAGCATAACTAGGGACGGAAGGAGTATTTTATGATTCAGATGCAAACCCGTCTCGATGTGGCCGACAATTCCGGCGCACGTGAAGTGATGTGTATCAAGGTTCTGGGTGGTTCGCACCGTACCAGCGCTTCGATCGGCGACATCATTGTCGTATCCATCAAAAGCGCGATTCCGCGCGGTAAGGTGAAGAAAGGTGACGTGCACCGTGCCGTTATCGTTCGCACTAAATTTGCCACCAAGCGTCAGGATGGCTCGGCCATTCGCTTTGACGGTAATGCGGCGGTACTGGTGAATAAACAAGGTGAGCCAATTGGCACACGTATCTTCGGACCTGTGGCTCGCGAACTGCGCGCTAAGAAGTTCATGAAGATCGTAAGCCTTGCTCCAGAAGTATTGTAAGGAAGAAGATCATGGCTGCAAAAATTAAAAAAGGCGACAAGGTGGTTGTAATTGCCGGTCGCGATAAAGGCAAAACTGGTGAAGTGCTGAAGATTGTCACCGAGACCAACCGTGCGGTTGTGTCGGGCGTGAACCTGATCAAAAAGCATGAGAAACCATCGGCCGCTGGTAATGGCGGCGTTGTTTCGAAGGAAGCAGCGATCCACCTGAGCAACATTGCGCTGGCTGATCCGAAAGACGGCAAGGCTACCCGCGTTGGCTTCAAAGTCAGCAAGGATGGCAAAAAAGAACGCGTCGCGAAACGCTCTGGCGAATCGCTCAGCGCATAATTTAACTGGTAAGGAATACGACAATGGCAACCGAGAAAAAACCTGCTGCGAAGTCCGCAAAAACGGCCGCGCCGAAAGCAGAAAAAAAGGATGTAGCGAAAGCCGCTCCGAAAGCTGATGCAAAGAAGGACGCTGCTCCAGCGAAAGCTGAGAAGAAAGCGCCTGCTGCTGCAAAAGTTGGCCCAACGCTGGAAGGCAATGCGAAAACACCACGCCTTCAGTTGGTATACGATAAAGAAGTCGTTCCTGCCATGAAAGCCAAGTTTGGCTACAAGAACGTGATGGAAGTGCCCCGTCTGACCAAAATCGTCATCAACATGGGCGTGGGTGAAGCGGTAGCTGACCAGAAACAAATCGCATCGGCGGTAGAAGAAATGACGCTGATTGCAGGTCAGAAGCCTGTTATCACCAAAGCGAAAAAAGCTGAGGCATCGTTCAAAATCCGCGCTGGCTTGCAAATTGGTTGCCGCGTGACCCTGCGTAAGCAGCGCATGTACGAGTTCCTTGATCGCTTCGTGACCATCGCGATGCCTCGCATCCGCGACTTCCGTGGCGTGAATCCGAAAAGCTTCGATGGCCGTGGTAACTACAACATGGGCTTGAAAGAGCAGTTGATTTTCCCCGAGATTAACTATGACCGCGTGAGCACGGTGCGCGGCATGGATATCACGATTGTGACCACCGCAAAAAATGACGAAGAAGCGCGCGCCTTGCTCGAGGCGTTCAGCGTTCCTTTCCGCAAAGCATAAGGGAGTTTAGAACATGGCAAAAGTATGCATGAGAGAACGCAACGACAAGCGCAAGGATCTGAACAAAAAGAACCGTGCGCGCCGTGCGAAACTGAAAGCAACGGTAATGGACCGCGAGCTACCGATTGAGGAGCGCTTTGCAGCGACCCAAAAACTGGCCGAGCTTCCGCGTAACAGCAGCCGCGTGCGTCAACGCAATCGCTGCGAGCTGACGGGTCGTCCTCGTGGTTACTACCGTAAATTCAAAATGTGCCGTAACCAACTGCGCGAGCTTGGCTCGTTCGGCTTGATTCCTGGCCTCATCAAAGCAAGCTGGTAAGGAGTTTTTATGTCAAACGATCGCGTCGCGGATATGCTATCCTCCTTGCGCAATGCGTATAAAGCGCAATTGCCACTGGTGACCATGCCTTACTCGTCTTTGTTGGTGAATATTTGCAAAGTGTTGGAAGAAGAAGGCTTCATCCGCACCCACCGCATCACCGAAGAGGGCGCTAAAAAGAACCTCGTTATCGAACTGAAATATATCGATGGCGAACCAGCGGTACGTGAGCTCAAGCGCGTATCGAAATCGGGTCTTCGCAAATATGCACAAGCGGATGCCCTACCGAAACACTATAATGGTCTCGGGATTTCCATTGTCTCCACCAGCAAAGGCGTAATGAGCGATTTCAGCGCACGTCAGCAGCAGGTGGGCGGCGAAATTCTTTGCACCGTATTCTAAGGGATTGAAGGAGTATTTATGTCCCGTCTTGGTAAATTGCCGGTAGCCATTCCGGAAAAAGTCACGGTTAATGTGGGCAGCGATGCCATCACCGTGAAAGGCCCGAAAGGTGAACTCTCGACCGTTGTTACATCGGACGTAGTGGTTAGCATCACCGAGGGTAAAGTGTGGGTGAAACCTGCGAACGACTCGATCAAGAGCCGTGCGATGTGGGGCACTGTTCGCGCTAACGTCAAGAACCTCGTTGAGGGCGTGACGAATGGCTACAAAAAACAACTCGACATCAACGGCGTAGGTTACCGTGCGGCAGCGCAGGGTCAAATCCTCACCTTGGCGCTCGGGTTCAGCCACGAGATCAAGTACATCATTCCTGCGGGCATCACGGTAACGGTTGAGAAACAAACCACGGTGATTCTGGCTGGCGCAGACAAACAACGCGTTGGCCAAGTAGCGGCCGAGATTCGCGCGCTGCGTGGTCCTGAGCCATACAAAGGCAAGGGTGTTAAATACTCGACGGAGACCATCCGCCGTAAAGAAGGTAAGAAGAAGTAAGCTTAATCCTTTCGTGGCTGTGTCATTGGTGGCGCAGTTCGTTGAAAGGGTTCAAAAAGTTTGGAGAAGAGTAATGGCTAAAGTAGACAATTTCACCCGCCGCAAAAATCGCGTGCGTTACCAGCTCCGCCAGAAGGCGGCAGGTCGCGTGCGTTTGTCGGTATTCCGTTCGGGTCAGCATATCTATGCGCAACTGATTGATGATGCACAAGGCGTAACGCTGGCTGCTGCATCGACCGCAGAGAAAGACCTGAAAGGCAAAGTGAAGAACGGTGCAAACATTGCCGCTGCCAAAGAAGTCGGCGCGCTGATTGCTAAACGTGCCAAAGAAGCAAAAGTAGACAACGTGGTGTTCGACCGTGGTGGTTATTTGTTCCATGGCCGCATCAAGGCACTGGCTGACGCTGCGCGCGAAGCCGGCATGAAATTCTAAGGATTAGGGGATAGTATGGCATACGAATCAACCGCAGAACGTCAAGACCGCGAAAGCGAAGGTCTGATTGACCGTCTGGTTTCTATCAACCGCGTATCGAAAACCGTAAAAGGTGGTCGTCGTTTCGCATTTGCAGCCCTCGTGGTTGTGGGTGATGGCAAAGGTAAAATCGGCTACGGCACGGCGAAAGCCAAAGAAGTGCAAGATGCTGTGAAAAAAGCAACGGACTCGGCGAAGAAGTCGATGATTCGCGTGCCATTGCGTGAGTCGCGCACCCTTCACCACGATGTGAAAGGCCGCTTCGGCGCTGGCCGCGTGGTGGTTCGTACGGCTCCTGCCGGTACGGGTATCATTGCGGGTGGTCCAATGCGTGCGATTTTCGAGGCACTGGGCGTGCATGATGTGGTCGCAAAATCGACCGGCACCAGCAACCCACACAACATGGTGAAGGCGACCTTCTCGGCGCTCAAGCGCACGACCAGCCCACGTTTGGTGGCTGCACGTCGTTCGATGAAAGTCGGTGATGTGGTGGAGCGCCGTGAAGTGGGCGCAAAAGCCCAAGGCCAACATAACGAAGCAGAATAAGGAAGACGATCATGGCAACCGCTAAGAAGACAGTGACCGTTAAGCAAATCGCGAGCCCATGCGGCCGTACCAAAGACCAGCGCGCAACGCTGGTGGGTTTGGGTCTTAACAAAATGCACAAAACGTCGACGCTGGAGGATACCCCTTCGGTGCGCGGCATGATTAGAAAATTGCCGCACCTTGTGGCAGTGGTCGAAAGCAAATAAAGAACCACGCGGTTTGCGTGAACGGAGAGTAAGATGGAACTGAATCAACTGCAAAATAACCCAGGAGCCCACAAGCGCCGTATGCGCATTGGTCGTGGCATTGGCTCGGGTAAAGGTAAAACCGGTGGCCGTGGTGGCAAAGGCCAGACCGCGCGTTCGGGCGTTGCCATCAAAGGCTTCGAGGGCGGCCAGATGCCGATCCACCGTCGTCTGCCTAAGCGTGGTTTCAACAACTACACCCGCGTGGATTACGATGTAATCACCCTGCGTGATTTGCAAGTGCTCGTCGATAACGGCACCTTCAAAGCGGGCGAGACCATCACCACCCAAGTGCTGCGTGATAAAGGGATTGTTCCTAAAACCAGCGAAGGCGTGAAGCTGCTGCTGAAAGGCGAGCTGAAAGCAAAACTGAGCCTCGACATTGAGCGTGCATCGAAAAATGCAACCGCAGCGATTGAAAAACTCGGTGGCAAAGTAACGGTGAAAGTGAAAGCCGCCAAACGCGAAAAAGTGAAAAAAGATCCAAAAACGGGTAAAGCAATTAAAGCGTAATTTGTTTTTGCATCACGAAATAAAAAGGCGGCTCGAAAGAGTCGCCTTTTTTGTTGGTGGCATGAGTAAGTTGCTTGACACTACTTCCCACCGCTTTAATGACAATCTTCCGTTTTAAATTACACTAGGATTACTCCATGGCTTCCGCGACAGAACGTTTTGCTTCGAACATGAATTTTGGCCTACTCGGCCGCGCGACGGAACTCAAGCAGCGCTTGCTGTTTGTGCTCGGCGCGCTGATCGTCTATCGCCTCGGAACGTATATTCCGATTCCAGGAATCGACCCACAAGTGCTGCAGGAAATTTACAAGCAACATGCGGGCGGCGTGCTTGGCGTGTTCAACATGTTCTCAGGCGGCGCGCTCAGCCGTATGACCATTTTTGCACTGGCGGTGATGCCGTATATTTCGGCGTCCATCATCATCCAATTGATGAGTGTTGCCGTGCCAAAACTGGCCGAGCTGAAAAAAGAAGGCGAGGCGGGTCGTCGCAAGATCAACCAATACACACGCTATGGCACGTTGCTATTGGCAATTTTGCAAGCGTACGGCATTTCCAATGGTCTTGAAGGCATGCAGGCCAATGGCCAATCGGCGGTGATGAATCCTGGCTTGTTCTTCCATTTCTCGACCGTGGTAACGCTCACGGGTGGCACCATGTTCCTGATGTGGTTGGGTGAGCAAATTACGCAGCGTGGCATTGGGCAAGGTATCTCACTGATTATCTTTACCGGTATTATCGCGAACTTGCCGAGCGCCTTCGCCAGCACCTTTGAAATGGGTCGCAAGGGCATACTTTCAACGGAAGTGATTTTGCTAATTGTTGTGCTTGTCCTCGCTCTTATTGCGTTGATCGTTTATATGGAGCGCGCGCAGCGCCGCATCTTGATTCAGTATCCCAAGCGTCAAGTGGGCAATCAAATCATGCAAGGGCAATCGCAGCACTTGCCGCTGAAGCTGAATGCGTCGGGTGTGATTCCCGCTATTTTCGCATCGTCGATTCTGTTGTTCCCGCTCACCATCGCGAGCTTTAATGCGGAAGGCGAATCGGGCATTCTGCGCACCATCGCGACTTATCTTGCGCATGGCCAGCCGCTCTACATCGTCATGTACGCAGCCATCATCGTATTCTTTGCGTTCTTCTACACGGCGATTGTCTTTAACCCAACCGAGACCGCTGAGAACCTACGCAAGAATGGTGGCTTTATTGCCGGCATTCGCCCAGGTAAAGCAACGGCCGATTATCTTGACTTTGTGCTGACGCGATTGACGGTAGTGGGCGCGGCGTATTTGTGCCTCGTCTGCATTATTCCTGAATTGCTGATTGCAGAATTCGCGGTGCCGTTTTACCTTGGTGGCACCAGCTTGCTGATTGTGGTGAACGTGGTGATCGATTTTGTTGGCCAAGTGCAGTCGCATTTATTTGCGCACCAGTATGAAGGCCTCATCAAGAAAGCGCGCCTCAAAGGGAGAAAATAACCATGAATATTATTCTTCTTGGCCCCCCAGGTGCGGGCAAAGGCACCCAGAGCGATTATTTGCGCGACACCTACAAGCTCACCAAGCTGGCAACGGGCGATATGCTGCGTGCAGCGGTTGCTTCGGGTTCCGAGATTGGCTTGAAAGCAAAATCCATCATGGCCGCAGGCGGTTTAGTTTCCGATGATATCATGATCGGTATTATCCGCGATGCGATCTCGGATAGTAATTGCCCGAACGGTTTCATCCTTGATGGTTTCCCACGCACCACGGCGCAAGCCGCCGCGCTCGATGGCATGCTGATGGAAGAGGGTAAGAAAATTGATTACGTGATTGAGCTGGCGGTCGATGACGCTGCGTTGGTCGAGCGTATTGCTGGCCGCTTTAGCTGCAAACATTGTGGCGCTGGTTATCACGATAAATTCCGCCGCCGCAGCCGCGAGGGTGAATGCGACGTCTGTGGCAGCAACGAATTCATCCGCCGCGAGGACGATAAAGCTGAAACGGTGGCGAAGCGCTTGGAGCAATACCACGCGATGACCGCGCCCCTTCTGCCGCATTATAAGGCCGCGGGCAACCTACGCACGGTGGATGGTATGGCCGATATTTCGGTTGTGACTGCCGCAATCAACGCGATTGTGGGCGCCGCTTAGTCTCTAAATTGCTGATTTAAATCGGTTTATCTGGTTTGTTGGGAGGTGGTGCCCGCTCAGGGTTACTAACCGTCGTTTTTTGTCGATTTCCCCATTGACACCCCGCGTTTCGTCTGTATATTCCCCCCTCCCGTAAAACCGCTGTGGTTTTGGGGTGTTTATTCGCATTTAACTAGGAGTGTAGCATGGCTCGTATTGCCGGCGTCAATATTCCTTCTGCCAAACGTGTGGTGATTGCTCTCACCTACATCCATGGCATTGGAAACGCAAAAGCCCAAGAAATCATTGAAAAAGCTGACATTGAAGTAACGCGTCGCGTTTCGGATCTGACCGAGCTTGAAGTATCGCGCCTGCGCGAAATCATCGACCAAGACTACCAAGTAGAAGGCGACCTGCGCCGCGAGACCAGCATGAACATCAAGCGTTTGATGGATCTGGGCTGCTACCGTGGCCTGCGTCATCGCAAAAAGCTGCCTGTTCGCGGCCAACGCACGCACACCAATGCGCGCACGCGTAAAGGTAAAGCGGTGGCAATCGCTGGTAAGAAAATGGTGACGAAGTAATTCGTTGATTTCGATATTTTAAGGTAGGATTTTATGGCTAAGGCACAAACCAAAAAAGGAGCCGCAACCGAAGCGGTGAAGAAAAAGGATCGTAAGAACGTTCCTGTCGGTGTTGCGCACGTTAACGCAAGCTTCAACAACACCATTGTAACCATCACCGATCCATTCGGCAACGCCATTGCGTGGTCGTCTTCGGGTGCAAACGGCTTCAAGGGTTCGCGTAAATCGACCCCGTATGCAAGCCAAGTAGCTGCAGAAGTTGCTGCGAAAAAAGCAATGGAACACGGCATGAAAACGGTAGAAGTTCTGGTGAAAGGCCCAGGCGCTGGCCGCGAGAGCGCACTGCGCGCATTGGCTGCTGTTGGCTTGGCTGTGACGTCGATCAAAGACATCACGCCGGTGCCACACAATGGCTGCCGCCCACCAAAACGCCGCCGCGTTTAATCACGTCTAGGCTTTACTAAATAAAAACATCACCAACGATTTGGGGAATTTGAATGAGCGCTCTACTCAACAAAAACTGGAAAGACCTGATTAAACCAAGCAAACTCGATGTGAAACCTGTAACGGGTGACGCGCGCAAGGCCGTAGTTCTGGCCGAGCCGCTCGAGCGTGGCTTTGGTATTACCCTTGGCGTGGCATTGCGCCGCATTTTGCTCAACTCGCTGCAAGGCGCTGCTGTAACCAGCATCAAAATTGAAGGCGTGCAACACGAGTTCTCGGCAATTGCTGGCGTGCGTGAGGATGTAGTGAACATCATCCTCAACATTAAGGACCTGAAACTCAAAGCCCACAGCGCAGATCGTAAGCGCATGGTACTTAAGTGCAGCGAAGCAGGCGAAGTTACTGCCGGCATGATCCAAACCGATTCGGATGTGGAAGTGCTGAACAAGGACCTCGTGATCTGCACACTCGATAAGGGTGCAAGCATCAACATGGAACTGATTGTGGAAGTGGGCAAGGGCTACGTTCCTGCTGCACAAAACCGCCCAAGCGATGCACCGATTGGCCTGATTCCTGTCGATGCGCTGTTCTCGCCTGTTGAGAAAGTGTCGTACAAAGTTGAGAACGCGCGCGTTGGCAACCGTACGGATTACGACAAGCTGACGCTTGAAGTTGAAACCGATGGCAGCATTGCTCCGGATGATGCGGTGGCACTCGCTGCGCGCATTCTGCAAGACCAACTGCAACTCTTCATCAACTTCGAAGATGTAGCGGAAGTGAACGTGAAGTCGGCTGAGGAAGAACTCAAGTTCTCGCCGTACCTGCTCAAGAAAGTCGACGAGCTCGAGCTTTCGGTGCGTTCGGCGAACTGCCTGAAAAACGACAACATCGTTTACATCGGCGATCTCGTGCAGAAATCGGAAAGCGAAATGCTGAAAACGCCAAACTTTGGCCGCAAGTCGCTCAACGAAATCAAGGAAGTGCTGAACAACATGGGTCTGCGCTTTGGTATGGAAGTGGTCGGTTGGCCGCCTGAAAATATCGAAGAGCTGGCACGCAAATTCGAAGATCCGTACTAGGACTTCAAGGGAAATTAGGAGAGTATCATGAGACACCAAATGGCAGGCCGCAAGCTGAACCGCACCACGTCGCACCGCAAGGCGATGTTTGCGAACATGGCGTGCGCGCTGATTAAACACGAACAAATCTTCACGACGTTGCCGAAGGCAAAAGACCTTCGTCCCATCGTGGAAAAACTCATCACCGCTGGTAAAGCGGGTGACCTCGCGGCACGCCGCCTGTTGATTTCGCGTCTGCGCGATCAAGGTATGGCCGAGAAAGTCATCAGCGTGCTGAGCAAGCGCTATGCTGAACGCAAGGGTGGTTACATCCGCGTTCTCAAAGCGGGCTTCCGCTACGGCGACGCAACCCCGATGGCAATCATCGAGTTCGTTGACCGCGACGAAAGCGCCCGTGGCCAAGATTCGGGCCCTGTGGAAGTGACAGGCGAAGAAGTGGCGGCTTAGTTTTAGCTACTACGGATAAGAAATGAAAAGGCCACCGAAAGGTGGCCTTTTTTGTTTGAATGCACTATAAGCACACCATGGCCACCCGAAAAAAGACATCTCCCCAGAACTCCCTCTTTCAAACGTCGGACGCGCCTAGTGCGCCGCTGGCGGAGCGGTTGCGGCCGCAGTCGCTGGATGAGGTGATTGGGCAGGAGCATTTGACGGGGGCGGATGGGTTGCTGACGCGGATGGTTTCGGCAGGCAAATTGCAGTCGATTATTTTGTGGGGCCCGCCAGGGTGCGGCAAAACGACCATTGCGCGCTTGCTGGCCGATGCGGCGGGGTATGAGCTGGTGCAGGTTTCCGCCGTGGCCTCGGGCGTGGCAGAATTGAAGAAGGTATTTGAGGAAGCCGCCGAAAAAAAACGTATGGGTCAACGCCCCGCGTTGCTGTTTGTGGATGAGATTCACCGCTTCAACCGCGCACAGCAGGATGTGTTGCTGCCTGTGGTGGAAGATGGCACCGTCACGCTGATTGGTGCGACGACGGAGAACCCAAGCTTCGAACTAAACTCCGCGGTGCTCAGCCGCGCGCGGGTACTGGTGCTGAATCGCCTCGCACCAGAAGCATTAGAAAAAATGTTAGCTCGTGCGGAGCAGGAAGTCGGTTCCTTGCCGCTGACGGAGGATGCCCGCCACAGCCTTTTTGCGATGGCCGATGGCGATGGTCGGTATCTGCTGAGCATGGTAGAGGCGATTGCGGATGCAGCTTTGCTGGATGCTAGCGCATCAGGGGCTGCAGAGGCCCGCGTGCTCATTTCAACGGAAGCACTGGGCAAGCTGCTCCAACAACGCCCGCCGATTTACGATAAGGCGCAGGAGAGCCATTATAACCTCATTTCGGCGCTGCATAAATCTATGCGCGGGAGCGATGTGGATGCCGCGCTCTATTGGTTCGCGCGCATGCTGGCAGGGGGCGAGGACCCGCGCTACATCAACCGACGCCTCATTCGCTTCGCGGTCGAGGATATTGGTATGGCTGACCCGAATGCTCATCTGCAAGCGCTTGCAGCGGCGGATACGTATGAGCGGCTTGGTAGCCCTGAAGGGGAGCTGGCGATTGCGCAAAGCGTGATTTATTTGGCCACCGCGCCCAAATCGAACGCGCAATATGCCGCGTTTAAGATGGCTAAGCGCGCCGCTGCCCAGCATGGCTCGCTGATGCCGCCAAAACATATTTTAAATGCCCCCACGAGTATGATGAAGGATTTGGGTTATGGTGCAGGCTATGCCTATGACCATGATGCTGAGGATGGATTTTCTGGCCAAAACTACTTCCCCGACGAAATGCCGCGAGAGAACTTCTACCAGCCCGTTGAGCGCGGGTTCGAGCGCGATATTGCCAAGCGCTTGGATTATTGGCAGAAGCTGCGCCTTAAAAGAAACGCCTAGATATTTATTAAAATTTTATACAAATTTTCTTGAAATTAAGCGAAAATTTCTAATGAAATTAATGTTAATTTGTGATAAAAGTTAATAATACAATCTGAGAATATCATCAGAGAAGTTAATTTTCGGGGGCGATTATGGGTAACAATCAGAAGCGTATGGGTTTTGTCGATAGCTCACTCAATGTGTTTGTGGAGGGCTATATCAGTAAAAATATCCATGATGCTGCCCAGCTGCAGCAGAAGTTTATGAAGGCCGACCGTGATTATGCGCTCGACCACACTGGTATTCTGCTGAGCGTGCTCGATATCGAGTCTCTATCTCATTAGAAAATGAAGCGAAGCCTGCGTTGGTGCGGTGCAAAATGTCATTAAACTGTCATACAATTATTTGTGAATAATGGTAGTCTGAAACTACCAATAACAAGAACATGGCAAGGATGATGGTATGGCAAAAGATATTAAAGCGCAAGAAGAGCAAGTGGGCGCAAACGAAGTGCCGCCCGAACAGGTGCAGCAAGGCTTGAAGCCTCGTAGGCCGCAGCAACAACAGCAAGGCGTTGATACGAGCCATCAGGAGCGCGAGCTAATGAGGCGGAATCAATGGGCTGGAACAGGGCATCGTTTGTAGCAATGTACGCGTGACAAGCGCCACTGCCCTGCTAAGCTTGGGCCCATGGTTATGCTCGCCCTTATTCCTATTTCCCTCGTTGCCGCAGGTGGCGCCATTGGCGCCCTGTTGCGCTATGCGGTGATACAGCTGACACAGCATTTCCACCCCCAGCCATTTCCTGTTGGCACGATGCTGGTCAATATCGTGGGCAGTTTTGCTATCGGCGTGCTGATGGCGCGCTATGCGCTGCTGGATTCCGAGAGTTCGCGGTTATTTTGGGTGACGGGCGTGCTTGGCGGGTTTACGACGTTTTCAGCGTTTAGCTGGGATGCGTTGCAGCTCATGCAGCGCGGCGCATGGGTACAGGCGGCACTCTATGTCGGTGGCAGTATAATTCTTTCGCTTGTTGCGGTGGCGGCAGGCTTTCAGGTGGGGCGATAATGGCAATGGAACGTAGAAGTTATGTGGTGGACGCGATGGATGGCAATACGCGCCTCGATCGCTGGTGTCAGCGTATTTTGGGCAGCGCGCCCAACTCGGTCTATCAGAAAGCGCTCAGGGCAGGGCGCATTCGGCTGAACGGCAAAAAGGCGGAAGGTAGTGCGCGCGTGTTCGAGGGCAATGTGGTGGAGGTGCGTGGCGATATCATTAACCCCGAAAAAGCCCAAGCTCCACGCGAAAAACAGCCCATGAAGCTGACGTTGGAACTGGCCGAAGAAGCGCAGAGTTTTGTGCTCTATAAGGACAAAGATATTCTGGTCATCAACAAACCTGCGGGCTTGGCAGTGCAAGGCGGCAGCAAGGTGAGCAAGCATCTTGATGGCATGCTGCCAGCGTTGCAGTTCGATGC
>JAMHWA010000019.1:0-1572 GCA_035911175.1 Alphaproteobacteria bacterium | reverse complement strand
GTAATTACCGGTGGCAGCTATGTCAGCAGCGCCGTTTTAAACCAAGATGGCGGCAAGGCAGTCTATGTGCAGGATGCCGCATTCCTACACGGCTTCAGGTTTCAGCTCGGCCTGGGGTCGCACTTGGCCATGGGCGCAGCCATCCACGGAATTGCCAATACCGGCATTAGCAAAAACGCCCTACTAATCAATGGTTCCGATCTGGGATTTATTGCCTCTGGCCATGTCCTAGGTGGGCATACAATCAGAAACAAAGTCCGGATTGCCGGGCGCGTCGAGGTGGGATATGCATTTAATAACAATATCAACCTACTAAAAAACTTCGAGCTACTAACTAGCAAGAAATATAGCTCGCAAGCGCAGTTTACGCAGGAGCTAAACAAGCTACAATCCAATTTGCTCCAGCAAGATCGTCGCTTGCTCATTGATTCTCACTTAATTACGGCTGTAGGTTTACACTCTAGCATCGGCCTACGCTTCGATCTGGCCCTGCGCAATGTCCAAACCATTGGCGAGATCATTTCGCTGCCCATGCAGCTCTCGGGGGCGGGACTGGTTAGTGTTGATTTGGCCAAGCTGTGGCCACTACCAATCGGCGCGCAGGTGGGTTATCGCATCGAGCTGTCGAACCTGGCTGAGGCACCGGTCGCTAGTCAATCAGCAATCGGAGGCTTATTCTATACCGGTCGCGCCAACCTCGCGCTTGGCATTGACTCCGTGATTACGAAAAAAAGTGGCATCCTAGAGCACTTGGAATTTTCGACGAATTTGATTATGCAGTACTACTGGTAGCGACTCCGCAGTTCCCGCCTGACATTCGCATGTTTTCCCGAAATCTTCAAAAGCAAATCCAAATCACAAAGCCGATAGTTCATATTTCCGAAACACTATCTATTATCATTTATTGGAAATTTCACATAATAGCGCCGGTCCAACAATTAAATATTGGCAAGCGATAATCTTCAATGAAATATTGATGAGATATTAGAATCGAACAAGTAGGACTATGGTGAGGAAAGTAGCGGTAGGCAGGGGGCGAAGCTATGGGGCAGGCACGGTCCAGAGAGTCGAAAGTTGGTGCGCTCATTTCTGGTAAGCGCCATAAAAATGCGCCGAAATGCATCAATGTGCTCCCGCGTGATTAGAAACTGCACCGCCAGTACCGGCTGTTGACTGCGCGCATAGCTGGGAATTTGGTACTCCACCAAGTAACGCTTCACCAAGCTAGAGAAGTGTGTGCAGAGCTTTTTCGCGGCATCACTCACTCTTCGCAAGTGCGCCCGGCGCAGCGTGAGGCCCGCGGATGAACTCTGCAGCGCAGCTGGCGCAAGCGACTCCAGCAGCGGGTTCTCTTCATCCAGCGGCAGCGCCGGAAGATTCAGGACTCGCAGCACACTTGGAAGTGCCCGCGCCGGAACTCGGATGCACATCTGCGCGCAGTCCGCTAGCTGGCTCAAGTGCTTTAAGTACTCCGAGCCGCGCGCTCGCATCAGCTCTCGCAGGGAGCGCTCACTAGGAAGGGTACAGGGATAGCGCACCGGTAGCAGCGTGGCCGCTTCGCCCAAAGTCTCT
>JAMHWA010000018.1:0-204243 GCA_035911175.1 Alphaproteobacteria bacterium | reverse complement strand
CTGGGTATTGCTGAGGATGATATGCCCGAGGCGAAGGATAGCAACGGCACCCGCCTAGCCAATGGCGATAGTGTGACACTGATTAAAGATTTGCCCGTGAAAGGCGCGAACGTGACCCTAAAGCGCGGCACGGTGGCAAAGAATATTCGCCTGACCTTCAACCCCGAAGAAATTGAATGCAACGTGGAGAAAGTGCGCGGGTTGGTGCTGCGTACGGAGTTCGTGAAGAAGGCGTAGTTATTCGCTGGTTTGCTCGCGCAGCTTGCGGATGATGCATTCGGTTACGCTATCCTCGGTGCCTACTTCGCGCATCACGAGGCGCGCGACGCTGAGGCTGGATTCCAGCGTTTCAGCCACCACATGTTTTGCACCCATGTCGTAGAGCTTATTCATATCGGTGGTGTCCTTCGCACGAACAATGACGGGCAGCAATGGCCACTCGGCGCGAATCGATTTCAGGATGTTTTCGGCGGCGGCGGGGTCGTCAATCGCGATGACGGCTGCAATGACGTTGCCCGAGTGCAGCCGATGCCACAGCTCCATCCGCCGCGCATCGCCATAAATAACGCGGTAGCCTTGCTGCTTGAGGGCGCGGACGCGCTCAATGTTCTGGTCGAGGGCAACATAGGCAATCTGCTGTTCGGCTAACGCGTGGCCAATCAGTTTGCCGACGCGGCCAAAGCCTGCAAGGATAACGACGCGCTCGCTGAGCAAAGGCAGTTGTGGTTCGGCTTTGGGTTCGCCCGCTAAGCCACAAGCCAACCTGCCTGCCGCAGGGGCAAGCTTGAAGACGGCAGGGGTAACCATCATGGCGAGCGCCGTGACCAGCAGGAAGAACTGAACATCGGTGGCGGGCATGACGTTGCTGGCCAGCGCGGCACCAAGGATGAGCAGGGCGAATTCCCCCGGTTGGGAGAGATAAACGGCGGCCTTTGCGGCCTGACGTTTGGGTATGTTGAACCACAAGCACAGTGGAAACAGCACTAAGGCCTTGATGGCAAAGATGCCGACAACCCCTACCGCCAGCAGCACAGGCTGGCGCAGGATCTCGGCCATATTGATCATCATGCCCACCGAGAGAAAGAAAATGCCCAGCAGCAAGCCCTTGAGCGGGTCGACAATGACTTCCACCTCATGCTTGAATTCGGTTTCGGCAATCAGCAGGCCAGCGATAAAGGCGCCAAACGCTAGCGATAGACCCGCCATTTGGGTGATGGCCGCGCAGCCAATGACAATAAACACTGTGAACGCTGCCAGCCATTCGGGATTACGAGAAGTGCTCACCCAATCCAGCAAAGGGGTCAGCAAACGTTTCCCGAGGATGAGGATGATAAGCACCGTCACGATACCGACGCCCAGCGAAATCGCGAGTGCTTCAGTGATGCTTTGTTGCCCCGTATCGCCAAACGAGGAGGCAAGCACGAGAATGGGGACGACGGCCAAATCCTGCATCAGCAGAATGGAAAAGCACAAAATACCGATAGGCTGGTTTGCTAATTGTTTCTCCTCGAGCAGCTTCATGACAATCGCGGTGGAGGAAAGCGCGAAGGATGCCCCGAGGAGAATCGCGGCCTCGGTGGTGTTGCTGAAGGCCAGCGCCACCACAAAAATGCAGATGGCACTGAGTAGAATCTGCATGGAGCCAAGGCCAAAAATGAGGCGTCGCAGTTCGCGCAAGCGATGGAAGGAAAGCTCCAACCCAATCATGAACATGAGGGTGATGATGCCTAATTCGCCAAGTAAATGAACGGTATTGAAGTCTTTGATGCTGACGAAGGAAAGCCATGGCGCGTATTCGGTAAAGGTGGCAAGCCCATGGGGCCCGACAACGATGCCGCACAGTAGGTAGGCAAGTACGGGCGATAGTTTGAGGCGTTGCAGCAACGGCACCGCCACGCCCGCAATGCCGAAAAACAGCAGGATGTTGGCAATGACGTCGATCAAATGTTGGGTAGAGGTGACAGCGTGCGGTTCCATGCTGCCAATCTAGCCTCAGGCGCTGGCGTGGCACAACCTGTTTATCGGATCAGCGAAGATTGATTTCCCAAATCTCGCCGATTTGGTGTTGGCCTGCGAAAAACTCCGGATCCTCGCGCACGAGGCGCATGCCAAGTTTTTGATAGATGCGCCGAGCGCCCACATTGCTATTGGTGGTGAACAGGCTGACCGTTTGGTAGCCCTTCTCGCGTGCGAATTGGAAGGAGGTTTCGAGCAGCCGTGTGGCAAGGCCAAGACCGCGCGCGGCAGGTTCGACATACAGCACGCGCAATTTGGCGGTGGTGGCATTTTGGCGGATGAGAAAGAGGGAACCGAGGATTTCGCCCTCACGCTTGGCGATCCAGCTTGCTTCATCGGCGGGGTTAAATTTCAGCATGAACTGGCTGAGGATTTCGGCGATCGTGGCCTCGAACTCCATGTTCCAGCCAAATTCGGGCCCAATCACCGCGCCGTGGCGATGGATGATCCAGCCCGCATCGCCAAGTGCGAGAGGGTGAAGCGTGACAGGGGAGGTGGAGGCCGATTGGGTCATGAGTGCGTGCTAGCCGATTCATGCCGGCATGGCAACCCACTAGCCTTGCGCGCGACCTTGGTCGTTGAGTTTTGCTGCCTGATTTTGTAGGAATTCTTTGAGATTAATGTGGCGGTCGGGAATGGCTTGTCCATTTTTTCCATCCTGCTGGTGGATGGTGTAGCCAGACGCCGTATTGACAAGCATGGGGATGTGAGCGGGCAAGATATCGGGTATTTGAGTTGTCGCTAGATCAGATAATTCCATAGACCTTCCTGATGAAAAAATGCCGCCATCGCTCATCGCGGTCGTCATGATGACATGGGGGTTCACCATATCAGCAAGTGATTTGGCTTCTTGAGTTGAGAAAACAAGATGGTCTGCGCCTTGTTTGTTTCTGAAGGACTCTAAACTCTTTGGGGTGAAACTATTCGAAAGTGAAGGGTTTAAAACAAGTGCGCCAATCGGCTTGCAGCCCTCGGCCGCGCAAGCGGCCATATGCTTTCTCAGGTCATGGGCGTCATGGTCAAAAATCAATATTTGCAGTTGCTTATCGCCTATCCTGCCTTGAGATGCAGGTGCGGCGACGCTGGTAGCGGGTGTGATTGGTTGCTCTGGCATGATAGCTCCTTTGATTGAGGTGGAGCTTAGCACAAAAAATAGCCAAAAATAAGACGGTTTTATGAAGATTGACGCCTTTCCATCACCGATTGACGCCGCCCGCGTGCTGGTTTAGGCTGATGTTTCAAGGAGAACGACATGACCAGCCGCACTGCCCGCGTGGAACGCGCCACGAAAGAAACCAGCATATCCGTTGAGGTGAACCTCGACGGTACGGGGAAATACGATGTCTCGACGGGGATTGGCTTTCTTGACCATATGCTTGAGCAGCTCTCGCGCCACAGCCTGATTGACCTGACCGTGAAGGCCAAGGGCGATTTGCATATCGATTTTCACCACACGACCGAAGATACCGGCCTTGCCATTGGTAAAGCCATTGCCGATGCGCTGGGCGAGCGCGTGGGCATCACCCGTTTTGGTTCGGCACTTTCACCCATGGATGAAACACTGACCCGCGTGGCGCTCGACCTCTCGGGCCGCCCCTATTTTGTGTGGAAGGTGGAGTTCAGCAAGGATAAGCTGGGCGATATGGATACGGAATTGTTCCGCGAATGGTTCCAAGCGTTCGCGTCCCAAGCGGGCACCACGCTGCATATCGAGAATCTCTATGGTATCAACAACCACCATATTGTCGAAAGCTGCTTCAAAGGTTTGGCGCGGGCGTTGCGTGAGGCGATCGAGATCGACCCACGTAAGGCGGATGCGGTGCCAAGCACCAAGGGCGTGCTGACGAAGAACTAACTGCAAAGCGTTTCTAGGGGCAATTTCGGTGTCGTTGTCCGTGCTCGAATCCTCATGTAGCGCTGCTACACTCCGGTTCTGTGCTGGCCAACTCCTAGAACTTGCCTCCTATAAAGCGCTTTGCTTCTGTGTTTAGGCGCGTTAAGCCCTAACGGTACGAGTTGGAGGAATCCCATGTTCGGTAAGTCCGAAAAAATATTCAATGCCTACGAGAAGCCCGAGGCGGCCGAGCCGACCGAGCGGGTGGAGTTGCTGCGTGAGGGGTTCTCGTTTTTTGCATTTGCGCTCAACTTTTTCTGGCTGATCTTCCACCGCATGTGGTGGGTGCTGCTGGGCTATGTGGCGCTGATGCTGGCATTAGGCGTGGCGGTGCAAGTGCTGAAATTACCCGAAACGACAATGATATTGCTACAAACGTTTATCAACCTGCTGCTGGGATTTCATGCCTATGATTTGCAGGGCTGGGTGCTGAAGCGCAAGGGCTACCGCCTAGCGGGGGTGCTGGTGGCGGAATCGGAGCTCTCGGCACAGCGCCGCTATTACGAATTTGCGAGCTAGCATGACCCATGTTGCCATTATTGATTGCGGGGCAGGGAATTTGCATTCCGTGCGCAAAGCGGTGGCCAGCCAACTGCCTGCAGGCGCGACCTTGGCGGTGGTGACGGATGCCACGGCGCTTGATGCTGCCACGCATATCATTCTTCCCGGCGTGGGTGCTTTCGCGGATTGTATGAAGGGGTTCAACGCCCTGACGGGTATGCGTGACGCACTGGAGCGCGCAGTGTTCGAGCAGAAGAAACCATTTCTGGGCATCTGTGTGGGCATGCAAATGCTGTTCAAGCATGGGCACGAGCATGGCACCCATGACGGGTTTGGTTGGTTCGAGGGTGAAGTGCGCCTGCTGTCGCCAAGCGATGCTAGCTTACGCATCCCCCATATGGGCTGGAACAGGCTGCGCCTGAGGCAAAATGAAGTGAAACTCCTGTCAGGCGTTGCTGACGGCGAATTCGTCTATTTCGTCCATTCCTATGCCGCAACGCAGTGTAACCCCGCAGAAATCCTCGCCACGGTTGACTATGGGGGGGATGTTGTGGCACTCATCGGCCGCGAGAACATCATGGGCACGCAATTCCACCCCGAGAAAAGCCAAGCGGTGGGTTTGCGTATGCTAAAAAACTTTTTGGAAAAGGTAGAATAGGTTATGGCCGCCGCCCCTGAAATCAAGCCTACCCACAAGCTGAGCGTCGAGAAGAGAACCACGCTAAGCGAGAATGAGCTGAACGAATTATGCGTGGCGACCGAAGATGCCATCCGAGATGGCATTGGCTTTAACTGGTTGACACCACCACAACGCGAAACGTTGGAAAGCTATTGGCGTGGCGTGCTGATGGTGCCTAGCCGCGAGCTGTTTATTGCGCGCCTCGATAATGTGATGGCGGGTTCCATTCAACTGGTGAAGCCGAGCAAGTCGAAAGAAACTTCGGCCTTTGCCGCGAACATCGAGGCACATTTCGTGGCGCCGTGGGCGCGCGGCCATGGTTTGGCGCCGATGCTGCTCGAGGCCGCTGAGCGTGAAGCGGCGAAGGAAGGTTTTGCGGTCATCAACCTTTCGGTGCGTGAAACGCAAAGCAGAGCGCTTGAGGTCTACCGCAGCCATGGCTACACCGAATGGGGCACGATGCCCTATTACGAATTTGTGAATGCCAGCATGGTGAGTGGGCATTATTTTTACAAGAAGTTAGAACCCATCAGTAACTTGATATGAGACTTTACCCCGCGATTGATTTGAAAGACGGCAAATGCGTGCGCCTGTTCAAGGGCGACATGAAAGCCGCAACGATTTACAACGAGGACGCCGCTGCGCAAGCGCGTCGCTTTGAAGCCGCTGGGTTTGAATATTTACATGTGGTGGATCTAAACGGCGCGGTGAGCGGCAAGGCCGTGAACCATGCGGTGGTGAAAAATATTATCCGCGCGGTGAATATGCCCGTGCAACTGGGCGGCGGCATACGTGACCGTGCGGGTGTCGACACATGGCTGGAGGCGGGCATTTCCCGCGTCATTCTTGGCACGGCGGCGGTGAAGAACCCTGCGCTGGTGAAGGAAGTGGCCAAAGCCTATGCAGGCAAAATTGCGGTGGGTATCGATGCGCGCGGCGGCATGGTGGCGGTGGAAGGCTGGGTGAAAGCCAGCACCATGAAGGCCGTCGACCTTGCCAAAATGTTCGAGGATGTTGGCGTGGCGGCCATTATTTATACCGATATTGCGCGCGATGGCACGCTTGAGGGCCCAAACCTCGATGAAACGGTGGCGCTGGCCGAGGCAATTTCGATTCCGGTGATTCTCTCGGGCGGCATTGGCAGTATGCAGCATTTGAAGGATGTGAAGGCGCGTGCCCACCGCAATATTGAAGGCATTATCATTGGTCGTGCTTTATACGAAAATACGATCCAACCCTATGATGCCTTGGCGTTGATGCAAGCATGACATTCCCCGTGCGCATTATTCCCTGCCTCGACGTAACTGCCGGTCGCGTAGTGAAGGGTGTGAATTTTGTCGACCTGATCGATGCAGGCGACCCCGTGGAGCAAGCCCGTGCCTATGACGCGCAAGGTGCGGATGAGCTATGCTTTTTGGATATTACGGCCACGAGCGATAATCGCGGCATTTTGCACGATATGGTCGACCGCGTGGCGCAGCATTGCTTCATGCCGTTCACGGTGGGTGGTGGCGTGCGGGAGCTGAACGATATCCGCACGCTGTTGCTGGCGGGGGCGGATAAAGTTTCCATCAATTCCGCTGCTGTCAGTCGGCCTGAATTTGTGCGCGAAGCCTCGGAAAAATTTGGCGCGCAATGTATTGTGGTGGCGATTGATGCGAAGAAGGTGGGCGATGAGAAATGGGAAATTTTCACCCATGGCGGGCGCAAGCCAACGGGGATTGATGCGGTGGCATGGGCCGAGCAGATGGCCAGCCTTGGTGCGGGTGAGCTGCTGGTGACGAGTATGGATAGGGACGGCACAAAGTCGGGTTTTGATGTGGAACTGATTAGGCAGATTGCTGCGCGCACGCGCGTGCCGATTATTGCATCCGGTGGAGTGGGCGAGTTGCAGCATTTTGTGGAAGGTGCGCGCGCAGGCGCCACGGGCTTACTTGCTGCATCCGTCTTCCATTTTGGGCAATTCACCATTGCGCAAGTGAAAGAGGCTTTATTGCGCGAAGGAATTGCGGTAAGGAACTAGCATGAGCGCATTTGACCAGTTAGATACCCTTGTTTCTCTCATCGCTTCACGCGTGGGCGGTGACCCCAAACTGTCGCACACCGCGAAGCTGTTGAAGCGCGGACCCGCACGCATTGCCAAAAAATTGGGTGAAGAAGCAGTAGAGACGGCCATTTCAGCCGCACAAGGAAACCGCGAAGAAGTGGTCGCTGAAAGCGCCGATTTGCTGTTTCACCTGTTGGTATTATGGCAGGCAATGGGTATTGCACCAGCGGATGTGATGGTGGAATTACAACGCCGTGAGGCGCAGAGTGGGATTGAAGAAAAAGCCTCGCGGGTGGAACAATAACATTTTGAATTTCACCGACTACTTTGTCGTCCATCGGACGCGGCACTGCTTATGTAGCGCTGCTACACCGCGCAGTACCTTGCCTTGGACTCCTAGTATTCGGCAAAATTGAAAACGCTCACGTTGGAGCATGTATGAGTTACGATACAAACAACATCTTCGCTAAAATTTTGCGTGGGGAGATTCCCTGCAACAAAGTGTATGAGGACACATTTGCCCTCGCCTTTCATGATATTGCACCTGCGGCACCAACGCATATTTTGGTCATTCCCAAGGGCGAGTTCGTCTCGTTTTCGGACTTTGTGAGTAAGGCTGACCCTGAGTTACAGCGCGGTTATTTTGCAGCAATCGAGAAAATTGCTGCGCAACAGAAATTGAGTGATTATCGCCTCATCAGCAATAATGGTGCGGGTGCTGGCCAAACGGTGCACCATTTTCATATGCATATATTGGCGGGTGCGCCAATGAGTGCACTACTGCCGAATTGAATGGTGGTGACTACGTCGTCGTTCGGCGGTCGCGGTATTGCTCATGTAGCGCTGCTACACGTCGCAACACCTTGCCTTGAACGCCTAGTATTCTCTCACCATTGAATTCGGCAAATAAGCTAACGTCTTAGAAGTTGAGATGTCTCGAACAGTGGTAAGCCGACCACGTTGCTATGCGAACCCGAAATGAACGGGATGAGGGCTGCGGCGCGGCCTTGGATGGCGTAGCCACCTGCTTTGCCGTGCCAATCGCCCGCGGCGATGTATGCGTCGAGCATGGTGGGGGTAATGCGCGAAAAGCGAACGATGGTGGTGACGGTTTTGCTGCGCAGTTTGCCTGTTTCATCGATGATGCAGACGCAGGTCATCACACGGTGGCGGCGGCCAGAGAGGATCTCCATGCAGGTGCGTGCGGTTTGTTCATCTTCCGCTTTGGGCAAAATGCGGCGGCCAAGGGCGACGACGGTATCGGCACTGAGGATGGTCTGCGCGGGGTGGCTCGCCGCAACGGTGCGGGCTTTGCTTTGGGCAATACGCTGCACATAGGCGAGGGGAGCTTCGCCTTTGTGGGGCGTTTCATCAATTTCGGCGGGGATGATGGCGCTGGGGGTGATGCCAAGCTGGGCAAGCAGTTGCACACGGCGGGGGGATGCCGACGCAAGTATCAATTATTTCTCGCGGAACTTAATGCGACCCTTGGTGAGGTCATACGGGGTCATTTCCACGATCACCTTATCGCCCGCGAGGACGCGGATGCGGTTTTTGCGCATGGAGCCTGAGGCGTGCGCAAGCATTTCGTGGCCGTTCTCGAGCTTCACCCGAAACATGGTGTTGGGCAAAACTTCGGCAACGATGCCTTTGAATTCGAGTAGTTCTTCTTTGGTCATGCGCGGCTTATAGCACGCTTTTAAGTGGATGCAAGGGGGTTTCGTGGCCACAAAAAAGGCCCCGCCCGAGGGCGAGGCCTTGGATGCTGATTTTGGAAAGATTTATTTCCAGATAGGTTTGCCCAGATCGACGGTGTCTTTATCGGTAAGACCGCCTGCTGCGCCACCTACAATGCCGCCCACCAATGCGCCGCCGCTAACGCTGCCGCCGGTAATGGCGCCACCGAGTGCGCCCACGCCCGCGCCAATAGCGGCACCGCTTGCCGCACGGTCAGTTTTGTTTTCACCGCAGGCGGTGAGCATGGCCACAGCGGCAGCAAGAATGAGAATATTTTTCATAGGAGTGTTCCTTTGTAAAAGGGGATGAAAAGAAGCATAAAAACCGAGACTGATACTAGGCCGATTGCATTGGAAAGTAAAGGTGCAAGCGTGGTCTATTGGTCGTGGAAGGCGTGGCCAAAGGATTCACGGATGGGGCGCACGATGTAGGAGAGCATGGTGCGTGTGCCCGTGACAATCAGCACATCCGCCGGCATGCCCGAGGTGAGTTTGATGTCTTTGCCCAGTGCTGCCAGTTCGGCCTGCGGGATTTCGACGCGGGCGACGAAGTAGCTGGTGTTGCTGGTGGGGTCATCGACCCGATCGGCCGAAACGGTGATGACTTTGCCCTCGATGGGGCGCAAATAACGGCTCTTGAACGCGGTGAGGCGCACTTGCGCGATGAGACCCGCATGCACGGCGTCGATATCCTGAGGGTTGATGCGGGCTTCGACAATCATGCGGTCATCGGCTGGGACGAGTGACAAGAGCACGGCGCCTGGTTGCACCACACCACCGACGGTGTGCACGTTCAGCCCTGTCACGGTGCCTGCAAGCGGCGCGGTGACCTCGACACGGCGTGCGACATCGGTGCTGGCGCGTGCTTGCTCCTCAAGGTTCGAGAGTTGTACCTGCGTTTCTTTCAGCTCGGCGGCGACTTGGTTCATGAATTTATTTTTAGCATTGATGATGCTGATTTTTGCCTCGCTGGCCACTTGGCTGGCGCGGCTGACCATGGCTTGTGCGTTGCCACGCTGACCCATGAGATCGGCCTGCTGGCGCTGCAAATTCAGCAAGCGCGGCTTCAAGGCATTACCCGTGGCGAGCAAGCCTTGCACGGTGGTAATTTCCTGACTGAGTAAGCCAATTTGGGTGTTGGCGGCTGCGATTTGCTCGCGCAGTCCGCGCATTTCCTCGCCACTTTGTGCGGCTTTTTGATTGAGGACGCTGATCTGCCCTTCGAGCGCGCTGCGCCGTGTGGCAAATAGATTGCGCTGGGTTTCGAGCGCTTCCTTCACCTTGGCGTTGGTTGCTTCTTGCTGGATATATTCAGCAGGGAAGGTGATGCTGTCTTTGCTGTCGCGCTCGGCAATGAGGCGCGATTCGGTGGCTTTGGCGGCGAGGTATTGGCCGAGGACTTGCTCGGAGCGTGCTTTGGCATTCGTGCTATCGAGCTTCACGAGCACTTGGCCCGATTTCACCACGTCGCCATCCTTCACCAAAATTTCCTTGATGATGCCGCCTTCGAGATGCTGGATTTCTTTACGGTTCGATTCGCTCATTACCTTGCCTTGGGCAATGGCGCCCGCGGAAAGCGGCACGACCGCTGCCCACAGACCAACAATGCCAAAGAGAATGAACATGAGCATCAACCCCATGAGAATAGTGGGGCGGGCGCGCTGATCGGGCGCGAGCTGGTTCATGGCGTCGTACGGCAATAAACGCCCCGCGATGGTGTCAAGCCAATGGGTGGAGTTGCGCATGGCGGTGACCTCGCGGCGGCCACGTTTGCGGGTGGCAGGCACCGCGCCCGGTACGGCAGCAGGTAGGTTGCGACGATGCGGCGGTACAGGCGGAGTGGGTGGGCGACGGCGATGCTGGTTCATGCGTTGCCCCCTTGCTCGATGCGGCGGTTAGGCGAGAAGCGGGCGAGGATTTCCTCACGTGGGCCGATGGCTTCGATCGTGCCGTTCTTGAGCACCATGATTTTATCGACCGTAGCCAGAATGCTGGGGCGATGGGCGACGATGACGGTGGTGATCTGTGCTTTTTTGAGTTGGGTGATGGTGTGCATCAGCGCACGCTCGCCATCGCCATCGAGGTTGCTGTTAGGCTCGTCCATAATCACCAAACGTGGGTTGCCAAACAGCGCGCGCGCAAGCCCGATACGTTGCTTTTGCCCTGGGGAGAGCACGGTGTTCCCAGGCACATAGACGGTGTCGTAGCCATTCTCGAATTGCAAAATGAGGTTGTGCACGCCTGCTTTTTGGGCGGCTTCGATGATTTTATCATCGGGGATATCGGGCAATAAACGGGCGATGTTGAATTTGAGGGAACCCGCGAATAAATCGACCTGTTGGGGTAGATAGCCAATATATTGCCCCACTTCCGCACGACCCCAGCGGAACAGTTCTTGCCCGTCGAGCCTTACCGTGCCCATGGTGGGCAGAAACACGCCCGCCAGCGCCTTGCCAAGGGTGGATTTGCCAGCGGCACTGGGGCCAATGATGCCAAGGCTTTCGCCCGGTTGCAGCTCGAAACTGATGTTGCGCAAAGTGGGGTTGGTGATTTTGCCAAAGGTGAGATAGAGCCCCTCCACCGTCAGGCGGCCTTTGGGAGCGGGGAGCAAGGTGCTGCCAACGGGTGGGGTGACATTGCGCATGAGGGTGGTGAGGCGCTGATAGGAATCCCTCGCAGCGATGAGCTGCTTCCAGATTTGGATGGCATTATCGAACGGTGTCAGCGTGCGCTGGATGAGGATGGAAGCGGCGATGAGCCCACCTGCCGAAAGCTGGTTGTTGAGCGCAAGCCACGCGCCCACGGCAATCACGCCCACTTGCAACAGCATGCGCAAACTGCGGCTGATGCCATTGATGATGGCGCTGCGCTGCTGGGCGATATCTTGCAATTCCAGCCCGCGTGCGTTGTCTTTTTCCCAATTGCTTACCACAGCGTCGTTCATGCCCATGGCGCAAATGGCTTCGGCAGAGCGGCCAATCGCATCGGCGTTGTGGACGGTTTCGACCGCTTTTTCGTTCGCACGCATGAGGGCTTTGCGGGTGGCATATTCGTTGATGAGGGCGCTGATGCACAGCACAATCACGCCCACCACCGCCATGAAGCCAAGGATGGGATTGATCATGTAAATCACGAGCACAAAGAGCAGCGACCACGGAATATCCATCGCCGTGGGAGTGGCGAGTGCAATGAAGCTTTTGATGGTGAGCAAATCACGCTGGTGCTGGCCAGCATAGGGCGCGCCCGTTTGGGCAGCTTGCTCGATCGAGATGCGCAGCAGTTTGGGCGCCATGGTGCGCTCCAGCCACTCCACAATGCGGGCGATGACGCCCGCGCGAATGGCATACAGCGCGCCATAGAACATATAGCCGATGAGCACCACCACGGTGAGGCCGATGAGCGTTTCCACCGAGCGGGTGGTGAAGACGCGGTCGAACACCTGCATGGAATAGAGCGGTTGCAACAGCGACAACGCGTTGATGGCAAACGAGAAGACGAAAATGAAAATCATCGCCCGCTTGCTTGAGGCAAGGGCGGCGGAAAGTTCGGTGGGGTGGTGGTTGGGTTTTGCCATACGCTTGAGTGTGGCGCGTGGTGCGCGTGGGGTCAAGCAAGGTGCTGCCTGATGACGACGGAATTACGCCAAGTGTAGCAGGTTGTGGCTTTCGTGCCTATTCAGCTAATGTCGCTGCTGCCTTTGCATCCCGCCGCGCCATGAATACGGCACTGGCGAGGATGATGGCGGCGCCAAGCCATGCGTGGGCATCGCTGGTTTCGCCAAACAGCCAATAGGCAAGGATGGCAGTGGTGATGAGACGGGTGAAATCGAACGGCATGAGGGTGCCCACGGCGGCGAGGGAGTAGGCGCGCGCCATCGAAAAATGCATGACCACCGAGCAGATGCCCATGCCGATGAGCACTGCCCATGCATTCGCGCTTGGCATGCTCCAATGCCCGAAGCTGAAGGGTAGCGACACGACAAGCATGAATAAGTTCATGTAGAACACCATGCGCAGCGGTGGCTCGGTGGCGCTCAAGGACTTCACGAACATGCCTGTCACCGCCCATGAGCAGGTGGCAAAAATGACAATGAGTGCCGCCCAATTAAAGCCATCCATGCTTGGGTTTAGGGTAATGAGCACGCCGCCAAAACCCGCCAGAAGCGCCAACCAGCGTAGTTTGTCGCTGCGCTCGCGGAAAATGAGAATGGCGAATAACGTGGAGAAAAGCGGCGCGGTGAAGCTGAGTGCGGTGGCATGGGTGAGCGGCATGAGGGTGAGGGCGTATGTCCATGTGCCAAGGCCAATGCCGCCGATGATGCCGCGCCACGCATGGGTGCCAAGGCGCGAGGTGGCAAGTACGGCTGGCCCTTGGCGCATTAGCCATGGCAGCAGTAAGGCGAGGGTGAGTAGGTTGCGTATCACCATGATGACGGTAATATGCAGCTCGGGCGAGACAAGGCGCACGCTGGCGCTCATGGCCGAAAAACTGGTGGTGGAAATGAGCATGAAGCCGATCGCCGCCCAGTGGGGCTGGGTGCGCAAGCGGTGAGCGATGGATGCAAAAAGGGTGGAGAACATGCGACGCATTGGATAGAGTAGCCCGATGATTCGCACAAGCACATCGCGCAATAGCCCACCTGCCACCGTGCGCCACGAGGCGGCACTGGCCGATTACCGTGCGGCACGGACGGCGGCTTTGGCACAGTTCAACGAGACGCACCGGATTCAACCTTTGTGGCGGGCACTCTCACGCGCGACGGATGCCTTGCTGGCACAAGTGGGGCAAAGCGAACAGGTAACACTGATTGCCATTGGCGGCTATGGGCGTGGCGAATTGTTTCCGTTCTCGGATGTGGATGTGCTGGTGCTGGTGCCTGAGGGCACTGCAGAAGTGGCCGATGAGTCCGTGGCGCAGGTGCTACAAGCATTGTGGGACATGAATATTCCCGTCAGCCATGCCACGCGCACGATGGAGGAAACCATTGAGGCGGCGCGTAAGGACTCTACTATCACGGCGGCGCTGATGGATACGCGGCTGATCAGCGGCCCTCGGGCGCGCTTCTTGGCACTTAAAAAGCGGCTGCGCGCCGAAGTGTTCGGCCAAACCCCGCGTGAATTTGTGGCCGCTAAGCTGGATGAACGCGACCGCCGCCATAGCAAATGGGGTGACTCGCGTTTTATGCTGGAGCCCAATATCAAGGAGGGGAAAGGCTGCTTACGCGATTTGCACACGCTGAATTGGCTAGCACGGTATTGCTATCGCGTCGGCAAGATCGGTGATTTGGTGCGCGAGGCGTTGCTGAGCGAATCGGAATGGAAGCATTACCGCGAGGCCTATTTGTTTTTCTCGACCGTGCGCGCGCACATGCACATTGCCCGCAACCGCGCCGATGAGCGCCTGACCTTTGATTTGCAAACCAGCATTGCCGCTGCGCTCAGTTTTCCGGGGAAAACTGCACAAGAAAAGGCCGAAAAATTCATGCTGCGCTATTTTCAATATGCGCGTGAAGTGGGAACGCTGACGCGTATTTTTTGTGCGGTGCTGGAGGATGAAAATTTGCGCATTCCGCTTGCGCCGTTTACGCAGGGCGACATTGCCAAAAACTTGGGCGATGATTTTGCGCTCGAAGGTGGACGCTTACAATTTGCCAAGCATATTGCGCTTGAGGAGCAGCCCGTTGCCATGGTGGAGCTGTTTTCTGTGGCGCAGCACCATGGGCTTGATATTCACCCGCGTGCGCAGTTGGCGATTGCCCGTGCGCTACCAAAAATTGCGCGCCAATTGCCCTTCGAGCGGCGTGCCAACCAGTTGTTTCTCGACATTTTACTTTCGCCCCAATCCCCCGAGGCAGCATTGCAACGCATGAATGAGATGGGCGTGCTGGGCGCACTTATTCCCGAGTTTGGGCGCGTGACAGGTATGATGCAATACGATGGATACCATACCTACACGGTGGATGAGCACACGCTGGTGGCGGTAGGGAATTTGAGCACGATTGAAAGCGGCGCGTGGGAAAAAGAATTGCCGTTATCGACCGTCCTTGCCGAGGAGGTAGGCGACCGTGCGCCGCTTTTTTTGGCCATGCTATGCCACGATTTAGCCAAGGGCAGCGGTGGCGGTCACGCCGAGAAAGGCGAAGCGATTGTGGCGCGTATTGCGCAGCGTTTGGGGCTTAGCGCGGCGCAAGGGGAACTGGCGGGTTGGTTGGTGAAAAGCCATTTGATGCTGAGCGAGACCGCATTCAAACGTGATTTGGACGACCCCAAAACGATTGCCGATTTTGTGGCCGAGGTGCAATCGCCCGAACGTTTGCGGCTACTGTTTTTGCTCACCGTGGCGGATATTAAGGCGGTGGGGCCAACCATCTGGAACCGTTGGAAAGGCGGGTTGATGCGTGACCTTTACCACCGCGCCATGGTGCGCATGGGGGTGGGGATTGGCAATGTTGCGCCCGCGCGCACGGTGCGCGACATGCTGCTTGCAGCATTACCCGATGGACAGAAAGATGCGGCGCAGCAATTTATGGATCAGCAATTGCCAAGCAGTTGGTGGGTGCGCCCGCGCGAGGAGCAATTGGCCTGTATCACGGCCTATGCCATGTGGTGCGAAACCCCGAGCGATGCCGCGCTGGTCATTACGCATGATGCTCACCGCGCGGTGAGTGAAATTACGTGCTGCGTGGATTATGCGCCGACACTGTTTCGTGAGCTTGCGGGGGTCATGGCATGGATTGGCGCCAGCATTGTTTCGGCGCGCTCGATGGTGTTGCCCAGTGGGGTGATGATCGCGAATATTGGTATTCAGGATGTTGAGGGTAATAGCTTTGAGAACGATCAAAAACGCCTGAAGCCACTCGCGGAGCTGATTCAAAAAGCGCGGGCAGGGAAACTCGATTTTGCGAACGAATTGCCCAAACGCCGCATGCTCTCGCGCGGGCGGGAGGTGGCGGTCGAGCCATCGGTGTTCATCGACAACCAGGTGAGCGCGACGGCAAGCGTGATTGAAGTGAATGCACGCGACCGCCTTGGGCTGCTCTATGATATGTTGGGTGCGCTTGCCCACTGCCAGTTGCAGGTGATGACGGCGCATATTGCCACCTATGGTAAAAAGGCAGTGGATGTGTTTTACGTGAAGGATGCATTCGGGATTAAAGTGATCCACTGGACAAAACTGGAGCAGGTGCAGCAAGCGTTGCTTGCCGCCTGCGCCGATGAAGGAAAACGATGAGCAAGAACCCACCTTGGTTGAGTGAAGCGCCGCTGCAGCAATTATTTGCCGCGACCCGTGACGCAGGCGGTGAAGCGCGCGCCGTGGGCGGCGCAGTGCGCGATTGGCTGATGGGCATGGAAAGCGCGGATGTGGATGTGGCGAGCACGCTCGCGCCCGAACAGACCATAGACATTGCTGCACAAAACGGTTGGAAAGCGATCCCCACCGGTATTGAGCATGGTACGGTGACGCTGGTGTTGCCGACCCGCGTGGTGGAGGTGACAACCCTGCGCCGTGATGTGACGACAGATGGACGCCGCGCCACGGTGGCCTTCACCGATGATTGGCGCGAGGATGCTGCACGGCGCGATTTTACCATCAACGCTATGAGCATGGATGCGGATGGCGCGGTGGCTGATTTTTTTGATGGGCAAACAGATTTAGCGGCGCACCGCGTGCGTTTTATTGGTGATGCGGGGCAACGCATTGCCGAGGATGCACTGCGCGTGTTGCGTTATTTTCGCTTTCTGGCCACCCACGGCAAACCACCTGCCGATACTGATGCACTGGCGGCGATTGCGGATAAAAAAGCGATGCTGGAACAATTATCCGGCGAGCGTGTCGCCAATGAAATGCGCAAATTATTGGCGGCGGATGCGCCGGCCTATGCCTTGCGGTTGATGAGTGAGCATGGCATTGCGCCCCTGATTTTGGGCCGCAGCATTGAGGCCTCGCGCATGATACGGTTGCAATTGCTCGAGGGCCAAGCCGACTACCAGACGAGCGTGTGGGCGCGGGTGGTGGCGCTGCTGGGTGCAACGCAGGCGGATGTGGAATGGATAAACACCCGCTGGAAGCTGAGCCGTCACGAGGCCAAGCAGTTGGCGCAACTGGTGCAGCTACCTGCATTTGTGGCGGGGGCGCCGCGCCATTTCCACACGCGTCTGTTGCGCCTGCATGGCGCACCTGTCTATTTGGATTGGCTGCTGACGCAGGCTGCCGCAGGGCAGGGGCTCGATGTGGCACCCTATGTACAGCTTGCCCACGAATTTGTGCCGCCGACTTTCCCCATCACCGCGAAAGATTTAATCGCGCGCGGAATGAAGGAAGGCAAGGTGCTGGGTGACGCACTCAGCGCGCTTGAGAAGGCGTGGGAAGAGAGCGATTATAGCCTAACGAAAGCAGAATTATTGAAGGAATAGAGGCATTTCCATCATCAGCCTCGCTTAAGCTCGGTGGTTTATAGCGTTGGATGATGGAGGAACGCTATGATTCGATATGCAATACTGGTGGCACTGCTTTTTTCAGTGCCCAGCGCCGCTTCGGCCTACCAACCTGACGAGGCGATGCTACGAGACTACCAAGGCCTGACTAAGGCATTGCGCGCCAATGGGGTTGACCCAATCGCCGTTAACTGGCGGGTGGTGCAACGCATGTGTGCGGGTTTAGACACGGAGACAGACCACACGAGCTATAATCGGTGCCGATTTGACGCGGCGCTCAATCAAGTGACGTTTTCTGATGACCGCCGTAGTTGTCAGAATGATTATAAGCGTGGCGTTGTAACAACCAACATGTCGGTGACGGCGATTAACTCGGCTGTGTCGCAACACGCGCAGAATACGTCGTATGGCTACAGCGATTGTATGCGATCACTTGGCTGGCGTAGCCCGAATAATTGGCAGCGCGGGCGGACATATTACGACTAGCGCGACTATTCTTCCGCAGTGTCCGGATTCTGATAGTTTTTGCCTTCGGGGTTTTCCTCGAGCGCATAACCAGCGGAACGAACGGTGCGGATCAGATCAGGTTGTTTGCCATCGTAGTTGAGGGCTTTGCGCAGGCGACGGACATGCACATCCACCGTGCGAAGTTCGACGTAAATATCGTGACCCCAAACGGCATCGAGCAATTGCTCGCGCGCGAACACGCGGCCTGGATGCTCCATCAAATGGCGTAGCAGGCTGAATTCGGTAGGCGAGAGGTGAACGTTGCTGCCATCACGCGTGGCGGTGTGGCTGGTCAGATCGAGCGTGATGCCCGAGAATTCGAGCACTTTTTCCGACAAGCTTGGACGAATGCGGCGGAACACCGCCTTGATGCGCGAGATAAGCTCTGGCGGCGAAAATGGCTTCACCATGTAATCATCCGCTCCTGAATCGAGGCCACGGATGCGGTCGCCTTCCTCGCCACGTGCGGAAAGCATAATGATCGGGGTGTTCTTCACTTCCTGTGTCCAGCGGATGTGCTTACAGACCTCGACGCCTGTCATGCCCGGAAGCATCCAGTCGAGGACGATAATATCGGGGCGGTGTTCTTTCACCATGGTGACGGCCTCTTCGCCATCGCCCGTGGAAATGACAGCAAACCCTTCTTTTTCAAGGTTGTAGCGCAGCAAGGTGACAATCGCTACCTCGTCCTCAACAATCAGGACTTTGGTTTTGGGGTCTTCCTTCGGGTTCGCCATGGTCGTCTCCTACTTTAGTATATCTGATGATAGTGCGGCTTGCACGTCAACGGATTTTGCTTCATGTAAGCCTATGTATACCCTGAAATCCTTAAGGCATGGTTAAAGCGCCACAAAATCACGCTTTTACTTTGAATCTGCTTGCAATGGAGCCTCCTCAAAAATGTCATGTATGAAGGTATACACTCATTTTTTCGGTATCCATTGCTGCGCGCTTCCTTGTAAAAGCGCGATTGGGAGTTGCATATGAGTGAAAAATTACCCCCCAATCTCAAACTCGTCCTCGATTTCGCACCGCTCGGGGTGTTCTTCGTCGCCTATAAGCTTGAAGGCGTGATGGCGGCGACAGTGGCGCTGATGGTGGCTACCGCCCTCAGCATGGCGATTATTTACCTGAAGGAGCGCACGATTGCCCTTGCCCCCCTCATCACGGGTGGGGTGGTGATGGTGATGGGGGTGCTGACCGTGGTGCTCAAGGATGAGCAGTTCATTAAAATCAAGCCGACCATTGTGAATCTGCTGTTCGCGAGCATTTTGCTCGGGGGCGTGGTTATCGGCAAACGCGGCTTACTGAAATATGTGCTGGATGTGGCGTTTCAGTTGACGGAGGAGGGCTGGCGCGTGCTTTCCGCGCGGTGGGGCTTCTTCTTCCTGTTCCTCGCGGGCTTGAACGAGTTCATTTGGCGCAGCTTCTCGACCGACTTCTGGGTGAACTTCAAAGTGTTCGGCATGTTCACCCTCACCATTGCCTTCGCCATCAGCCAGTTGAAGCTGGTGGAGCGGTATAAGGCGGGGGAGTAAGCCTTATTTTTCCAACGCCCGCCATGCAATATCTGTACGGCAGAAGCCTTCGGGCCAATCGATTTTAGCAATGGCATCATAGGCGCGGGCGCGGGCGGTTTTAATATCGGGGGCGTTGGCGACGACGTTCAGCACGCGGCCACCATTGGCGACGATGTTGCCGTCTTTTTCGGCGGTGCCTGCATGGAGTATACTGACGCCTTCCACCTTCGCCGCCCCGTCCAGCCCCTTGATGATTGTGCCTTTTTCATATTCCGCGGGGTAGCCCTTGGCGGCCATGACGACACAAATGGCGACATCATCCACGAAGGAGAGGTGTTGGGGGTCGATGGCACCTTGCGCGCAGCTCATCAGCAGTGCTGCGAGGTCACCATTGAAGCGTGCGAGCATGACTTGCGTTTCGGGATCGCCAAAGCGGCTGTTATATTCAATCAGTTTGGGGCCGTCTTTGGTGAGCATGAGGCCAGCGAACAGCACGCCGACATAAGGAATGCCATCGGCAATCAGCCCCTTCATGGTCGGCTCGATAATCTCGCGCATGACGCGTGCGTCCATCTCGGGCGTCATGATGGGCGTGGGGGAATAGGTGCCCATGCCGCCCGTGTTGGGGCCGGTGTCGCCATCGCCGACGCGTTTATGGTCCTGCGCGCTGGCGAACAGTGTTGCTGTTTTTCCGTCACAGATAGCAAAGAAGCTTGCCTCTTCGCCCTCCATATATTCCTCGATCACCACGCGCGCGCCTGCATCGCCAAAGGCACCATCGAAGCAATCATCAATCGCATCGACGGCAACGCGCGGGGTCATCGCTACCGTCACCCCTTTGCCTGCGGCGAGGCCATCGGCCTTGATCACAATCGGTGCGCCGTGCTCGTAGATATATTCGAAGGCGGCGGTGCGGTTATCGAACGTGGCATAACGCGCGGTGGGGATGCCATATTTGTCGCACAGTTTTTTGGTGAAGTCCTTCGATGCCTCAAGCTGCGCACCCTTGGCGGAGGGGCCAAACACGGCAATGTTGGCGGCGCGTAAATCATCCGCCACGCCATCGACCAGTGGTTGCTCGGGGCCAACCACCACAAGGTCAATCGCCTTGCTTTTGCAGTAATCGACGATGGCTGCATTGCCAGAAAGTGCCACGCATGGTGCATCCTTCGCGATGCCGGCATTGCCGCTGGCGCAGATGACCGAGGTGACGGATGGGCTGCGTTTGAGTGCCTTCACCAGCGCATGCTCGCGCCCACCAGAACCGATGACTAGAATGTTCATATCAACCTTTCGCTGGAATGCTCCTGCAATTCTCTATAAAACCTTGGCATGAGCTTTGTCCATAACCAACCCGAATATACCGTTTCCGAGATTGCTGGCCATGTGAAGCGCATGGTGGAGGATACGTTTGGCTATGTGCGCGTGCGCGGCGAGCTGAGCAAGGTGGGCGTGAATTCCGCCAGTGGCCACGCCTATATGAGCCTGAAGGATGATAAAGCCGTGCTGGATGCCGTATGCTGGAAGGGCACGATGGCAAAGCTTGCGCACAAGCCCGAAACGGGGATGGAGGTGATTGCCACCGGTAAGCTCACCACTTACCCAGGCAGTTCGAAATATCAGCTCGTCATCGAGGCGCTGGAGCCTGCGGGTGTGGGTGCGCTGATGGCGATGCTGGAGAAGCGCAAAAAGGAATTGGCGGCGGAAGGGTTGTTTGACCCCGCACGTAAAAAACCCATCCCGTTTTTGCCCACCACGATTGGGATTATTACCTCGCCCACGGGGGCGGTGATTCGCGATATGCTGCACCGAATCAGCGAGCGCTTCCCGCGCCATGTGCTGCTGTGGCCGGTGCCTGTGCAAGGCCAAGGCGCAGCCGAAAAAATTGCGGCGGCGATTGAGGGGTTTAATGCGATTCCTGTGGGCGATGCCCGCCGCCCCGACCTGCTCATCGTTGCGCGCGGGGGAGGTTCCATCGAGGATCTCTGGGCATTCAACGAGGAAGTGGTGGTGCGTGCCGCAGCGAATTCGGCGATTCCGCTGATTTCGGCGGTGGGGCACGAAACAGACACGACGCTGATTGATTATGCCTCGGATAAACGCGCGCCGACACCCACAGGTGCAGCCGAATTTGCCGTGCCCGTGCGTGCGGATTTGCTGACGCGAATGGAGCAACTGCACGCCGCCAAAACCGGCGCGATGCGAAAATATCTGGGCTTCCTTAGCGAGCGTATCGAAGGCCTTGCACGGGGCTTGCCGCGCCCGCAGCAATTGGTGGCAGGCATGGAGCAACAGCTGGATGGCTTGAGCGAGCGCTTGCAGGGCGCCTTGCCGCGCAGCTTGCAACTGCGGCAGGAGAAATTGGAACGCGTGGCAGCAGGGTTAAGTCCGCGGCTGCTGCGTGAGATGCTATTGCGGCAGGAGCAACGCGTGCAGCATGTGGGGGCGATGCTGGAATCGCTCAACGTGCTGAGCGTTCTCAAGCGTGGTTTTGCGTTGGTGAAAGATGCGAGCGGTAAGGTGGTGCAATCGGCGGCAGCGATGCCAAATCAAGGGGTGCTGAGCGTACAATTTCATGATGGCACGCGGGTGGTAGCGGTGGGTGATGCTGCACCTGTGGCTAGCCCCAAACCGCGTCGCAAAAAAGAGGTGACGCCACAGCCGAACCTTTTCGGCGACGCCTAGCTACATCGAGCTGTTGCTCTGGAAAATATCTTTGAGCTTGGCTGAAAGTCTGCCCGTTAGCCAAAGCGCCAGCATGATACCAAAGATGACAGGCAACAGCAGCGGAAGCGCGTACGTGAGGAAGCTGGATTCGGTTATATGGTGAATCCAGTGCGAAAATAATTTGCTGTAGACGTCGATCATGTAAAAAACATGGTCGAGCTTGTCGGCTAGCGGGTGCACTTTGTTGCCGTCTTTGGCATAGATGATGTAATTGGCAGCGACGATGCCAGCATAAGGCGGCACCAGCAGCGTGATAAACAGCAGCACTGGCGAAATAATCGCAAGCAAAAACAAGGTAAATGGGTTCATACTACTTACCTACGCCGCATCGCAAAAAAAATCAAGGAGCAGGTGATTTTGTAAGTGTTCTTGCAATAAATTCAGAGAGTTTGTCAGGAGCGCTAAAGCCCAGAACGACTGGTAGCACTGCGATGCGAGAGCGGTGCGCTGCGGGCAGTTTCACGGCATCTTTGGTGGTGGTAATAAGCTGTGCACCCATCTGGGTTGCCTCATCTTCCAGCTGTTTCAAATCATGGGCGGTGTAGGCATGATGATCGGCAAAGCTGCGGGTGGCGACAAGCTTTGCACCACGCGCGCGCAAGCTATCGAAAAATTTTTCGGGGCGACCAATACCTGCAAAGGCGAGCCATGGTTGGGAAGTTACATCGAGCGCGTGGGCGGCGGGCTCGAGGGTGGCGGTGAATAGTGGCACTGTGATGCGTGCGGCGAGCGCCTGTGCGTCGGCCCCGATGAGGATGACGGCGTCGCAGCGTTTGACGGCGCTTGCCAAGTCTTCGCGCAGGGGGCCTGCGGGCAGAGCCAAGCCATTGCCGAGGCCATAGGGCCCATCGATCACGAGGAGTGACATATCTTTGTGCAGGGCGTGGTGCTGGAGCGCGTCATCGCATAGGAGGATGGTGGCGCCTGCTTGCTGTGCGGCTATGGCCGAGGCAAGGCGGTCGCGCCCCACCCATGTGGGCGCAGCGCGGGCAAGCAGCAAGGCTTCATCGCCCACCTGCTGCCAATCATCGGTTTCGCTCACGCGGTGGGCGGTAAGCGCCGCGCCGCCATAGCCGCGGGTGAGGATGTGCGGCGTATGACCCAGCGCGCGCAGGATGGGAACGAGGGCAAGTGTGGTGGGGGTTTTGCCAGCCCCCCCCGCTGTGATGTTGCCAACGGAAATAACTGGCAGTGGCGCACGCTTGGGGGTGGTGAAGGTGCGATCCACCCATGCGCCCATGCGATAAAGCAGCGCGGCAGGAAGCAGCAAGCTGCTGATAGCATTTTTATGCTGCCAGAAGCGCGGCGTTTTCATGCGTTGCTCCGCGATAGGAGCGTAGCACAATGCTGCAAAATAATGCTGCTTGCGCCGCGTGATTGTTCGACCACTTCATAGCCACGTGCGGCCATGGCGTTGCGGCTCGGTTCATTGCCAAGTAAGGTGCTTACCTCGTTAGCAAGACTGGTTTTATCGGCCACGATGCGGATGGCGTTTGCGGTTGTAAAGGCAGCAATGATACTGGCAAAATTATGAGTATACGGCCCCGTGAGAATGGGCTTGTTGAAGCGCGCTGCCTCGAGCGGATTTTGCCCGCCATGCGGGATGAGTGAGCCGCCCATGAACACCACATCCGCCAACGTGTAAAAGCTGCCCAGCTCGCCCATGGTGTCGGCAAGGTAGATGCTAGTGGAGGGCGTGATGGCCTCGGATTTACTGCGCTGGGCAAGTGCAACATTTTTGCTGCGTAGGTCGGTTGCAATTGCATTGCCGCGTGTGGCATGACGCGGCACGATGATGGTGAGCAGGTTAGGAAATTGCTGCGTAATGATTGCATGAGCCTGCGCGATTACTTGCTCCTCATTCGCATGGGTGCTGGCGGCAAGGAAGATGGGGCGCCCTTCTGCCTGACGGGTGATTTCAGCGATAAGCGTGGCTTGTGTGGGCAAGGGTGCGGCATCGTATTTTAAATTGCCGACGTCATGAATATCGCTGCCACCAAGGGCTTTCAGGCGGGTGGCGTCTTCGGTCGACCCTGCATAAATGCCGCTGAAACTATGAAGCAAACTGGCGATGGTGCGAGGCCAGCGGCGCCAACTGGTGAAGGTTTTTTCCGAAATGCGGGCGTTGATGAGCAGCATTGGTAGGTGGTGTTGTTGTGCTTGCCACAAGAGTTGCGGCCAGAATTCGGACTCGACCCATAGGGCTAAATCGGGCTGCCAATGGCCGAGGAAGCGACGCACAGCGGGGGCAGTATCTACCGGAATGAATTGATGCGTGACGCGCGCCAGATTCTGCTGCGCCACCAGCGCTGCCGAGGTGACCGTGCCGGTCGTGATGAGCAGGTGGATGTGCGGATGCTCGGCGAGTAGCGCACGCACGAGGGTGAGGACGGATTGTGTTTCGCCAACACTTGCGGCGTGCAGCCAGACAAGCGGTGCCTCGGGACGGGGGCGGGTGGCATAACCAAAGCGCTCGCCCATGCGGAAGGGGTCTTCCTTGCCGCGCCGCGCGCGCCGCTCGAGCCAGAGTGTGAGCAGTGGGGTGATGGCGATGCCGACCGCCGAATAGGCACCACGAATGAGCGCCACGCCGCACATTATGCTACGCTCGTTTGTTGGTGATAGAGCTGGTGCATGGTGCGGTATTCGCTGCTCTCCTCGATTAAGCTGCGATGGGTGCCTTGGGCAACAATTTTACCGCCATCGAGGACGAGGATGAGGTCGGCCTCTTGAATCGTGGTGAGGCGGTGCGCAATGACAAGCGTGGTGCGGTCTTTCATCAGCAAGGTGAGGGCATCCTGCACGGCGCGTTCGCTGGCGGTGTCGAGCGCACTCGTCGCCTCATCCAGTAACAGGATGGGCGCGTTTTTAAGGATGGCGCGCGCAATGGAAATACGTTGCCGCTGGCCGCCTGAGAGTTTCACGCCAGCAGGCCCGATTGGGGTGTTATAGCCTTCGGGTAATGCCGCAATAAATTCGTGGGCATTGGCTTTTTTTGCGGCCTCGATGATGGCGTCATCGCTGGCATCCAGCATGCCATAGGCGATGTTGGCGCGGACGGAATCGTTGAAGAGGACGATCTCTTGGCTGACGAGCGCGAACGCGTTACGCAAACTGTTAATGGTAACATCGCGCACATCGGCACCATCGATGGTGACGCGGCCTGCATTCACATCGTAAAAGCGTAGCAGCAAATTCATGATGGTCGATTTGCCCGAGCCAGAGGCACCCACCAGCGCGACAGTTTTACCCGCAGGCACGGCAAAACTGAGGCTTGAAACGCCACCACTGCCCTCGTGATAATGGAAGGAGACACCCTCGAACGCAATGGCACCAGCAGTAACCGTAAGCTGTGCTGCATTCGGACGATCATGGATGATGGGCTTAGTATCCATCACGGCGAAGAAGCGGGCGGCGGATGCCATGCCTTCTTGCAGTTGTGTGTTGAGCCCTGCAATGATTTTCACCGGACGATAGACCATGAGCATGGCAGTGAGGAACGAGAAAAACTGCCCCGGGGTGAGGGTGCCGTGCAGCACTTTGTAGCCACCGAACCAGATGATGGTTGAAACCGCAATGCCGCTGAGCAGCATCATTAACGGCCCTGAGGCAGACTGTACGCGCGAGGCTTTGTAGTAGAGCTTGAACAGTTTGCGGATGGTATCGCGCGCGCGGGTGGTTTCGAAATCTTCGCGGCCATAGGCTTTCACCATGCGCACCCCTTGGAAGGTGTCGTCCATTTGCGCGGTGAAATCGCCCAGTTGGACTTGTGTGTCATCCGCCACTTTGCGCATGCGGCGGCCAAGGCGCGCGATGGGCAGCACCGCAAAGATGAGGATCGACATGGCAATGGCCGACATGGTGACGCTTTGCCACAGCATGACGCCGAGCAAGAAAATAGCGGTTAAACATTCCTTGATGAGGCCGACGATGACTTGGCTGACCGATTGGCGCATCATCATTACGTCGCTCGTCATACGGCTGATGAGGCGGCCAGAGGATTGATCGTGGAAGAGTGAAATATCCGCGTGCATTAAATGCGCAAACAAGTCGCCTTGCATGTCGCTCACGGCGCGCTGGCCAACATATTTCATGGCGAGTGATTGGCCGTAATCTCCCGCTGCTGCGCAGATAGCGACAAAAATCAGCAAGATGGGCAGCAGCATCAGGTAGGACGAGTTTTTGTTGACGAAAATATCGTCGAGTACCGGTTGCATGAGGTAGGCTTGCCCCGCGGCGGCGCTGGCGGTGACAATCATACACACCACGCCAATCATCAGCACGCGGCGGTAACGCCAGACATAGGTTTTTAGCAGGCGCTTATAGAGTTGGGCGGAGGGGCTGGAGAAGAGTGCCATATCAGTTCCCCGCGATGGTCATACGTGGGATAGCGAGCGTGGGCACGTTCGTCGCGTATTTGAAGGAGAGGTCGTTCGCCGCGACAAGATGCTGGTACATCTCGCGCAGATTGCCCGCAATGGTGACTTCGCTCACCGGATAAGCACGCTTACCATTTTCTATCCAAAAGCCGGAGGCACCGACGGAGAAATCCCCCGTGATGAGGTTGGTGCCATGGCCAATAGTTTCCGTGATGTAAAACCCATCGCCCAGCTCGACGAATAGTTCTTCGGGCGTGTGGGTGCCGCCATGGAGGTAGAGGTTGCTGGTGGATGGGTGCGGGCTGCTGGCGAGCCCGCGCGAGGCGTGACCCGTAGTTTGAAGCCCAAGCTGCTTGGCCGAGCGCGTGTCGAGCACCCAGCTGGTGAGCCTTCCTGCATCGACAAAATCCATGGCCTTGGCGGCGACACCTTCGGCATCGAACGCGCGAGAAGCAAGGCCACGTTTCAGCAATGGGTCATCGGTGATGCGAATGTTCTCGGCGAAGATTTTTGTGCCCAAGGCATCCTTTAAAAAGCTGGTGCCGCGGGTGATGCTGCTGCCTGAAATGGCGCTGGCGAAGGCGCCGAGCAGTTGGCGACCCGCACGTGGCTCGAAATAGACGACTGCAGTTTGCGAGGCAATTTTGCGAGGATTCATGCGCTCGATGGTGCGTTTTGCGGCCTCGGCCCCAATCGCTTCGGGCGATGGCAAATCCGCGTGGTGGGTGACGTACGCATAGTCGTAGTCACGCTGCATGGCATCACCCGTGCCTGCAATCATGGAGGCGGAAAGGGCATAGCGCGAGGAGGAGTAGGACCCCGCAAAACCATGGCTGGTGACTAACGCGAGCGTGTGGTGACTGGCGGATGCATCGCCGCCTTCGCTGTTGGTGATGCCTGCCACAGCGCGCCCTGCTGCTTCCGCGGCGCGTGCTTGGGCTTGCAGATCACTCATGCTCGGGGTGAAATCATCGGCCGCTTCGAGCGGGGTGAAATGATGGGCGAGCAGATTGCTGTCGGCGAGTTTGGAAAAAGGGTCAGGCGGGGCAACGCGGGCGATGGCCACGGCGTTGCTGGCAAGGTTGGCCAGTGCCTCGGCGGAGAATTCGCTGGTGGAAAGTGTTGCGCTGCTATCACCCACGAACACGCGCAGGCCAATGGCGGAGGATTCGGCCTGTTCGATGGATTCGGGCTGGCCATTACGGATGCTGGTGCTGATATCGGCGCTTGCGAGGGCGAGTGCATCTGCCGCGCCCGCCCCTGCTTTTTTGGCAGCAGCAATGGCGGCCTCGGCTCGGGAAAGCAGGGTAGCCTTATCCATGGCGTGGGCGCGAGAGGTAGAGTTGGTAGAGCGCAATCGCCGCCGCGTTGCTGACATTCAGGCTTTCCATGCCCGAACCCATCGGCAGGCGCGCGCGTTCGTCGCAACAATCGGCGGTGAGGCGGCGCATGCCTTTGCCCTCAGCCCCCAGCACCACAACGGTTTTGGGCGTGAATTTGAGGTCGGAGAACAGCGTTTTGCTTTCGCCTTCAAGGCCGATGATCCACCAGCCCGCATCTTTCAGCTCGCGCATGGTGGTGGCGAGGTTGGTGACTTGGATGCGTTTGACGATATCGAGTGCGCCTGATGCTGCTTTCGCCATCGTCGCGGTTTCAGGGGCAGAGTGGTCCTTGGGATAAATTACCGCGATGGCGTCATAAGCAGCCGCCGTGCGCATGATGGCGCCGACATTGTGCGGGTCGCTCACTTGGTCGAGGATGACGAGTGGGCCTTTGGGGTCTTTGATATTGAGGATATCTTCAATGCGGTAGGGCTCGAGGGGCTTGACCTCGGCCGCAATGCCTTGGTGGACAGCGTCGTTACCGAGGATTCTATCCAGCTCGCGCGGTTCCATGATATGCGGATTGGGGAGTTTACGTGCGGGCAGTTTCAGTTTTTCTTCCGCAGCGGGGCTGGCGATGATGCGCGTGACCACCCGCTCGGGGTTGGCGAGTGCGGCGTTCACCGCATGCCAGCCATAGACCCAGTGGCCGCCGCCGCTGGCGCCGCCTGTGGGAGCTTTTTTGTGGTGCGCGCGCGCGTCGTTATAGCCACGCGCGGGTTGTGCCGATGCTTTGGGCGGCAGGGAGGGTCGTTGGTGCTTTTTTTGTGCCATAGCCGCTTCATAGCCTAGGTGGGGTGCGTAAGGCTAGTGTTTTAAACGGATTTGTAGGGTGTGCAGGCACATAGTGGCAGCCCAAGCGCGCATGCGCGAAGGCCGCCACCGTGATGACCTACTATCAGCGTTTACTAAGCCGCGAGCTATACGGCCGAGAGCGCCTTGATGCGGTTGGCGATATCCTGCACGGAGCCAGCCATTTTTTGCGTGTTGCTGGAGATCTCCTGCGTCACCGCGCTTTGCTCTTCCACCGCACCCGCAACGCCCGTGATGTATTGGCTCACGTTGTTGGCAGAGTTGGCGATGGTTTGAATGCTCTCAGCCACCTTGAAGGAAACGCTTTGCACGTCCTGAATCTGTTTGGCGATGTCTTCCGTGGCTTTGGTGGTTTGGGTGGCGAGGTTTTTCACTTCTGCGGCCACGACAGCAAAGCCCTTACCCGCATCGCCCGCACGTGCAGCCTCGATGGTGGCATTGAGCGCCAGCAAGTTAACTTGGCTAGCAATATTGCTGATGAGTTGGACGACGTTTTCCATCACCTTCATGCTGGAGCCAAGCTGTGCGGCAGCAGCGCTGGAGTGTGCGGAATCGGTCAGGATGCCTTCCGCCGCTTGTTTAGAAAGCTGCATGTTTTTGCTGATTTCGCTGATGGAAGCCGTCATTTCCTCGACCGCAGCCGCGACGCCTTGGGTGTTAGCCACGGCCTCTTCCGCAATCCGCCCCGTTTGGATGACCTGCGTGACTTCCGTGGCGTATTTCACGACTTTGAAGGGCTTGCCATTCGCATCCATAATGGGGTTGTAGGAAGCCTGAATCCAGATTTCCTTGCCGCCTTTGCCGATGCGCTTATAGACGCGCGCATCATACTCGCCGCGACCCAATTTTTGCCAGAAGGCAGCATATTCGGGGGCATTGGCCTCCGCAGGCTCGACAAACATGCGGTGATGGTGCCCGCTAATTTCATTCAGGCTATAGCCAACGGCGTTCAGGAAGTTCTGGTTGGCAGTGATGATGGTGCCATCGAGATTAAATTCGATGGTGGCCTGTGCTTTGCCAATGGCGGCGATTTGCCCCTGATAGTCGGCATTTTTCAGTTTTTGTGCGGTGATATCCGTTGCGTATTTTATCACTTTGAAGGGTTTGCCATTCGTGTCGATGATGGGGTTATAGGAGGCCTGAATCCAAACTTCCTTGCCACCTTTGCCTAGGCGACGATACTCGCCTGCATCGTATTCACCACGGTTTAGCTTTTGCCAGAATGCTTTATATTCGGCGCTTTGGGCATAAGCTGGGTCGGCGAACATGCTGTGATGCTTGCCTTGAACTTCGCCCAAGCTGTAGCCAAGCGCATTCAAAAAATTCTCGTTCGCGGTGATGATGGTGCCATCCATGTTAAACGCGATGACTGCCTGCGATTTTCCGATGGCGGCAATTTGTGCGCCGTAGTCTAGGTTCAACAAGCGCTGCGATGCATCCGCCCATTCAACCACGGTGCCAATGCGTTTTTGGCTTTCTGGGTCGAGAATTGCTGTGCAATCAAATCGAAGGTGCGCCCCCCGACGGTAATGGTGGCGTTGTGTGTGCCTTTTAGTGCATCCAGCATACGGCGCTGATGGGCAGGGTTTTTGTGAAACACATCAATATTGCTGCCAAGCAATCTGGAAGCATTAAAATTAGGCAAATCTCTTTGCAGCTCTTTTTCTGCTCCCGTAAGAAGCTGGACAACGCCATCGTTCATGTAAACAATGTTGTAATCAGCATCTGCAATCATAACGTTGGTGCGAACGCTATCCAGTGCGGCTAGACGTGTGACGACTTCTTGGCTTTTGTGTTTTGAAGCAAACATAACTTCTCCTGTGCGGTGGATTCGGTTGAAGCGCTTGCCGTGTTGGCAACTCTTGGTTTTATTGGATAAATCTTCTTTTTGGGCGCTAATTCAAGTCGAGCATTGCGAGTATTATTAGTAACTACAGTAACTTGAAGCCATCCCAAGTCAAGCAGTAACTAGCTTACTTATCCCATGGGTCGGTGTGGATGATGACATCCGCCCCCTCGAAAGCGTGCTCAATGGCATGCTCAAGTTTATCGGCAATGGCGTGGGCATCGCGGAAGTTTAAGTTGGCGTCGATATCGACATGTAGTTGGACGAATGCCTTCGCGCCTGAATAGCGCGTTTTGAGGTTATGGTAGCCTTTGATTTCGGGCATGGCGTCGATAATATCGAGAATCGTCTTTTTCTCCTCGTCGGGCATTTCGCGGTCCATGAGGTTGTTGAAAGCGCGAACGCCCAGTGGCCACGTGCTTTTGATCACAATGAGGGCAATGAGAATGGCAATCGCGCCATCTGCCCACACTAACCCGTAGAAGCTACTAAGCACAAAGGCGGCTAGCACGCCGAGGTTGAAGAGAATGTCGCCGACATAATGCAATCGGTCGGCGGCAATGACGAGCGATTTGGTGCGCCGCGTGACATAGGTTTGAAACAGCACCAGCGCAGTGGTGAGCACCATGCCAAGGATGCTGACGCCGATACCCAGTTCGGGATTGCTGAGGTTGATATGGGGGTTGGCCAGACGCTCGGCCGATTGCAGCACAATCATGGCCATGGCCGCAAAAATGAAGGCGCACTGGGCAAGCCCCGCAATATCCTCGATGCTGGTATGGCCGAAGCGGTGGTCGTCATCAGCAGGTTTTAGTGCATAACGCACGGCAAGCATATTGACGATAGACATCAGCACATCGAACACGGAATCGGTGAACGAAGAAAGCATGGCGAGCGAGTCCGTTTTCCACCACGCAAAAAGTTTAGCCAACAGCAGCACACTCGCGACGGCGACCGAAGCATAGGAAGCAAGGCGCATGAGGCGCGCCAGATGGGAAGGCATGCCGGCGGTGGCGGCGGCAATGTCAATAGGCGCGTGGCTATGGCCGTGATGGTGCTGAGCATGTGACATAAGCGCCAGCATAGCGAATAAAAATGGAACAACAAAGGGGAAAGAAATTCGCCATTATGGCATTTGGAATCAAATACAATATCAATATTCGGCTGTGCTTTTCTAAGGTGAGGTATTATGTCGTTGAAGCGTTGTATGTCTAGTTTATCGTTTCGCCTGCAGGCGACCGCGATTTTCTTGTCATTCGTGGGCGTGGTATTTGGCTATAAGTCCTACCTGCATGTGAAGGACGAATTTGGTATCGATGCGGCGCAACCGTTTCAGCATGATTTTATATTGCAGATTGCGGTGGCGGTAGTCGTCAATATTCTGGTGGCGTTTGTGCTGTTTCAAATTACCACCAAACCTATCCGCCGCTTAAGCGAAGTGATGCGTAAGCTGACCGAAGGCGACCTGACGGCGGAAGTGCCCTATGTGAACCAATCCACCGAAATTGGCAGTATGGCGCGCAAAGTGGATCTTTTTAAAAAGAGTGGGCTTGAAAAGGTAGCGCTGGAAGCACGCCAGAAAGAAGCTGAATTACAGGCGCAGGCAGATAAAAAGAAAGCGATGCATGATCTGGCGAATCGTTTCGAGCAGCAAGTGCAGGTGATTATTGATGAGGTAGTGTCGGAAGTGACAAAAGTAAAAACACTCTCCGAACAAATGAATACAGTCATCGAGGGCAGCAGCCAAAGAACCAACGCGGCTTCCGAGGCTGTGGATTACACCGCCCGCAATGTGAATACTGTGGCCAGCGCCGCCGAGCAGATGTCGGCCAGTGTGCGCGAGGTGGCGGGGCAAATCCAGAAATCCGGAGAATCGGTGAAGGCGGCTGTATCGGCGAACCAAACCGCGAATGAAGTTGCCACTATGCTCGGCACTGCTGCCAACAAAATTGGTGAGATCGTGACATTGATTCAATCCATTGCGGGTCAGATCAACTTGCTGGCGCTGAATGCTACGATTGAATCGGCACGCGCGGGCGAGGCAGGCAAAGGCTTTGCCGTGGTGGCCAACGAGGTGAAAAATCTGGCGGCACAAACCGGCAAAGCAACCGATGAAATTGCAGGCCAAGTCGACAATATTCAGGATGTGGCCAAACAAGTGATGGCGGCGCTTAGCACCATCAGCGCATCGATTGTTCAGGTCGATAGTTACTCGACGGCGATTGCGTCATCGATCAATCAACAAAGCGCTGCGACGGATGAGATTGCCCAAAATATTGCGGGTGTGGCAAGCCGCACGCAGGAAGTCTCGGCGGATATTTCGGATGTGAGCGCTGCATCAAGCACGGCGCTTTCATGCTCCACCAGCACCATGAACGCAGTGGATGTGCTTCAGGCCAACACCGCGCGTCTTAATCAGGCGATGGAAACCTTCTTGAAGGATGTGCGCGCCGCATAACCTCATTCTGGCGACGAATCTGCGTGCAACGATGGTTATGCAGGCTGCTGCTGGGTGAGGCAATGGATGGTGCCCAAGCCCCACACCAAATCACGCGCATAGATGGGAACTACGCTGCGCGTGGGGAAGCATTTTTGCAGCGTATCGAGCGCGATGCGATCGGCCGCGTCGTTAAACACGGGAACCAGCACCACTTTGTTGCAGATGAGGAAGTTCGCGTAACTGGCGGGCAGGCGCTGACCCTCGAACAGTACGGGGCGTGGCATGGGTAGTTCGGTAACCTGAAGCGACGTATAGCGCCCCAAGCGAGCACGGTTGCTCGTGAGGATGGCAGCATTTGCATCGGTACCGTCGGCCTCCATAGCGGTGACAACGTGCCCAGCGGCGACAAAGCGGGTGATATCATCGACATGGCCGTGGGTGTCATCGCCGACCACGCCTGCATCAAGCCAGATGGTATTGGGCGCACCGAGATAGGTGGCGAACACCTCTTCATAATCCTCGCGGGTGAAGCCTTTGTTGCGGATTTGTGTATCGCTAAGCAGCCATTCCTCGGTGACGATGACCGAACCTGCGCCATCCACCTCGATGCCGCCGCCTTCGAGCGTGACGGGCTTGCCTTTGTGCATGGGTGTAATGGTTTCGTGCTTGGTGAAGCTGGCGATGTGCGGCGGCACCGCATTATCGAGCTTGTGGTTGGCATATTTCGCCCAACCGTTGAATTTCCAATCCAGCGCGACGAGTTTGTTCTCGCTATTCTTCACCCAAATAGGCCCGCAATCGCGCAGCCAACCACGATTGGTTTTGATCTCGAGGATATCGACGAGGGTGAGGCTTGCGCCTGCACGGTCGAGCATGTCCATGGCTTCAGCGCGCGCGCTTGCATCCTTCACCAACAGACCCACGCGCTGGCCGCTGCCAGTAATCACCCGCACCATTTCGGCAAACACCCATGGCACCGGCGCAAATTTGCCCGGCCAATCCGCCCGCGCATGCGGCCAGCTAAGCCAAATGCGTTCCTGTGGTGCCCACTCGGGCGGCATTTTGAATTGGGTGGTCATCTGTACCTCAGTAGAATTGTTATAGCCAGTTAGAGTTTAATCGTTTGGCTGTCGCTAATGGTTGCGGAATATAATGCATTAAATTGTTTCAAAAGTTCAATTGCACCAGCATCGTTGTTTTCTGCCATCGATTTTAGCCAAGCGCCAGCTTGTGGGCTGCCCGCGCGAAACCATGCTTTTGCTGCCCCTTGTGAGATGTCGTCCTGTGCTACGATAGCTAGGAGCGCTTGCTGAAAAGCTTCGGGGTATTTAATGCGCACATTCATATCAAGCCGAAGAGTCATAAATAAATCCTACGGATTTACATCAGGATGTTGCAAAAGTTTGCCATAGGCATCAATCCGCCTATCACGGAAATACGGCCAGTATTGGCGCTGTTTCTCGACTTTTTTCGGGTCGATGACGGCGGTCATCACGCCTTCGAATTTCTCGTCGACATGCTGAATGTAGCGGCCCGAGGTATCGCAAATGAAGCTGTGGCCAAAGAATTCAAGGCTGCCACCATCGGTCTCTGGCTCGACGCCAATGCGATTAGGTGCCGCGATGAAGATGTTGTTGGCGACTGCGTGGCCGCGCATAACGGTTTGCCATTTGTTCCATTGCTCCTCGCCATATTCGGCTTTTTCGGCGGGGTGCCAGCCAATAGCGGTGGGGTAGAAAATGACACTTGCGCCTTGCATGGCGGTGAGGCGCGCGGCTTCGGGGAACCATTGATCCCAGCAGATGAGCACGCCAATGCGGCCAAATTTGGTATCGAAATTCTTGAAGCCCGTATCGCCCGGTGTGAAGTAAAATTTCTCATAAAAGCGTGGGTCATCGGGGATGTGCATTTTGCGATAGATGCCCAGATCCGTCCCGTCCGCATCGAAGACAACGGCGGTGTTGTGGTACATGCCCGCGCAGCGGCGCTCGAACAGGCTCGCCACAATCACCATGCCCAGTTCTTTGGCGAGGGCTTGCATGCGCAGGTAGGTAGGGCCACCTGGAATGGCCTCGGCGAGGTTAAAATAATCGTGGTTCTCGGATTGGCAGAAATAGTAGCTGGCGAAAAGCTCGGGCAGGCAAGCGACTTGCACGCCTTTTGCTTTCGCCTCGCGCAGCAATTCCTCGGCACGCGCGAGGTTTTTTGCCGGCTCGGCCTTCATGCTCATTTGAATGATACCGATAGTGAAGGGGGTCTGCGTCATGATTGTTCTCTCACTGGTTAGTGTGCGCCCACAGCTGCATCAGCGGGAGGCGTTGCGGTGGTCGGGGCCTGCTGCTTCGGGGATTCCTCTGTCATGAAGACCGCCATGAGTTTTTGCATTGCCTCACCCATGGGTTTATCATTGATGTGGAAATTTCCGGCGGAGGGCGAACTAATACCGAACGTGATATCGCCTTGCGCATCTTTTCTACCAATATCGGCAAGTGCGCCGTTGAGCTTGGTAAGCACGGTTTCGTTCAGTGGCCATTGCGGGCTTTGTGGCTCGAGTAGTTTTTTGACCTCTTGTGCGGCCATCGCAGTGTCGTAGATGTCTTTGGTCATCGTGTCGCAAAGTTTGCAGATGACAATGATGTCGACCGATGGTGCCGCACCAGGAACGCGGGCGGCCATACCTTTAGCATCGATCCCCCAACGTGCATGATTGAGGCGCAGTGCTTCAATCACGAGATGTTCGCCTGGTGCCGAGTCGGCATCTGGTTTGGCCAATGGGGCGTTATCGTCGACGGATGGGGTGCTGGCATTGATGTCGACATCGAAGGTAATCGGCCCAAGCGTGGAGAGCGTTGGCAATGCAGCTTCCAGTTTTTGGTTGAGTGCTGCAATATCAAGTTCAGCGGTGTTGCCTCCCACTATTTGCTTCATGAGTGCGCTGACTTCCCCGTTGGAAGTAAGCATAGCGAAGAAGCGCTTGCTTTCTTCCGCTGCTGCGGGAGCGACTTCGAGCTTCGCGTTCACCTTCACTGTGGCGTTACGCGTCTTGTTCTCCTCTTTGAACTCGATATGCACGGGCGACTCGAAGCGGTAGAAATCATTTTTTATTAGGAGTTTAGGCGCACGAACATAGCCATTAACCACCGGTTTGGTTCTTTCCTGCGGCATGTTGACTTGTAGGCTGAGCACCATGTCCTGCTTGCCGGCGCGGGTGGAAGAGAATGGCAGTTGCGCTTGGTCGAGCCCAATTTGAGGGACCTGCATGACAAGCCCCGCACGCTGAATAATCGACGTGTACGCATCGGTAATTTCCATTCCCATGAAGGCCATATCCAAGTCAAAATCAACGAGATTATCCGTCGAACGGTTCGCAAGTTTCAGGCTGCTTGCATCGTACGAGTAGATAACGTTGTTGGTGGCGCTGTCTTTCATTGCCCCTGCGGAGATAGAAAAATTGAGCGAGGCCAAGTTTTTCACAGCATCTTCAACCGCTTTTTTATCGTCGAAGTTAAGGGAATTCCATTGGTCGAATGCGGCGCGGTTTTTGGCGGCAACCGAGAGTTCGGCGCGCGATGGGGTTGAGGTGGCGTTGATTGTCTCGGTGCCCGATTTGAGCTGCAGTTCGCTTGTGCCGTCGCTGACGACGCGGTATTCGTTCTTAAGGTGATTGGTGATCACATCGGTATAGCCATTGATTTTCCACATCATATCCACAGCGGCACGGCCTTGGTCGTCGGCAGGGATGCTGGTGGTCATAACGGGATTCACCAATCGTACACCAACAGAGGGAAAGCTGCTGCGCGAGAGGCTATCGTAGGTGATGGTTGCCTTGCCATTATTGGGCAGCGCTTTTGCGTTAAACTCGGTGATGAGTTTCTCTGCCTGCGATATGGCAGTGCTGCTGGCGGTATACCAAGCGCCACCCGTGCCGACTAGCCCCACGCCAACCAAGCCGATCACGACGCGTACGATTGTCTTTTTCATAAAAAGTCTCCGCCCTAAAATTGTGCTGCCAAATCTCATAGCGGCGATGATTCACATTGTCAGCGTTTTTGTGGTGCTTTAGGGTGAAGGTGCGCGCACCCATAGCTCAACTGGATAGAGCACTCGCCTTCTAAGCGAGCGGTTGCAGGTTCGAATCCTGCTGGGTGCGCCATTTCTTCCCGTATGGACAAGGGTGCATGGCCAGTAATCTCTATCATCATCTTTGCTTTCTGCCAGCGACCGAGGCGTGGGAAATGCTGCCTGCGCTCGAGGTATTGGCCAAGCAGTTGGTGAAAACCGGCAAATTGCGCATCAATGCAGACTATGAGCGTAATTTTGTGCGCTATGGTTCCGGTAACAGCGACCTTACCTTCACCGCGCGGGAGCTGACCGATGGTGCGCTTGCAGCCGCCACCCGCGCCCGCGTGGCGCGCCTAGTTGCCCCCGCACAGGGCGAGCAGGGGGTGGCCGATGTGTGGGCCTATTTGCGCGCCGAGCTGAAGAAGGCACGGGGGGTAGATGCGACGAAAGAAATGCGGGTGGCGCGGGTGCTAGTTCAGGCGGCACACCCTGCAGTCATTCAATTACTTATCGCCAGCGGCACCGAAATTTTTGTCTCCTATTCCCACAATGTTTCCGACCTGATGGCGGTGCATGAATGGCAGGGTCATGGGCAAAATAGTGGCATGCAGGCAACCGATGCCGCAGGCACGGCGGTATATATATCCTGTGGCGGTGACCCGTTCTTTGAGGGGGAACAAAAAACCTACACCACCGATGGCTTTCCAGCCTTAGCGCGCATGGTGGTGATTGCGGGTCAGGAATTGGGGCATTTTGCCGATTTGCGGCGAACCCCACGCGGCATTACGGGGCGGCACTCGACCGACCCGAATCACAGCCAGTTGCGAGCGAACCCTGTGGCAGCCGAAGGGCGCCTGAGCGATATGCGACGTGTGGGGGCGCTGGCGGCTGTCTACCGTGCGGCGGGACTAACCCGTTTGGTTGCGGCTGAAGCGCGGGTGGCATTCTACCATGCGCGGCGACGTTATAGCCCGCCATGGGTGATCGCCCAGCTCTGGCGATGGGTGCTATGGGCATGGTTCATTAAAAATGCAACTCAGCGCACATTACCCATCAAATTTAAATTGTTGCCTAGTATGCGCCTTGGCCATGCCATCGAGGCATTTGTGGCGGATATGGCTTTTAATCTCGCGCCTGAGGCGGATGTCTATCGCCACCCCGACCCGCAGGTGGAGGAGGCGATTGCGGTGATTGAGGCGGTTGCCCGTGTGCCGCAGCAGGAATATAAATGGGGTCGCGATGCCGTGGCAGTGGCATGGCCAAACCTCCACCAATTTTATTACGCAACCGTAATAAGTAGCTGTGTGGCACAGATTAAAAATAAGAACATAAATGATATTATGAATTTAAGTCAGAGAATTAAAATCTTTGCCTATCGGCGATTTAAGGCGAAGCCAGCCTACCATCCGTGAGACCGAGGGAGGAGTTATGGCATCAGCCATTGCGATGCAAACCCCGAATATCGCCCCGCACAGCAGTGGTAAAAAAGAACGCAAATCCCCCAGATAAATGCAAAACTGTCATGAAACTGTCATCAATCGCGTGTAGTATGAGAGTAGAAAATACTACCAACTAGGCACCTGATCGATGAGTGAAACACCAGCAGAAAAGCTAGCGCGACTTGAAGCAGAAGATGCTGCAAGGCAAGCGGCGGCTGCAAGGAAAAAGAAAGAAGAAGAGCAACAGCAGCAGCTGAGCATGATGGGCCGCCTTTGGGATGCGGTGACGGATAATTTCTGGCTGATTGCCCTAGCCTTTGTGGCCTTCGTGATGATTGGCCCTGAAAAAATGAAAGAGTTGTGGAACAAGGGCTCCGAGCTTGTCGGTGGCTTGATGGATGAAGGTATTAAGCTGCTGCCCCAAGAATGGCAAAACGGCCTGAATGCCATGCTTGGCCGCGATGTCTCGCGCGCGTTAGAGGGAATGGATATTACGGAAATTCGTAAAACCATGCTGGATCGTAAGATTCCTGCCGATATTGTGAATGTGCTGGCGAACGACAAGCCAACCTTCCAGAGCTTTCTGAATGTAGCGCGCGACGCCAATGGCGGCAAAGTAGGTTCGGATGATTTCACCAACGACAAAACGGTCTTTGCACTGCTGACCAAAAAACCAGACATGGCGCGTGAACTTGCAGCCGTGGCGCTCAAGGCCGATGGTGCTTCGGCCAATAGCGAAGCCGCGAAGCAAATCAAGGCATCGCTGCTCGCCATTGTGAAAGATAATCGCCTCGATGTGCTGCTGAACCCGCCACACCTTGACAATACCAAGGCGTTGCTCGCCGTGGTGCCAAACGTCGATAAGCAACACTTAGATGCGTTGCTGAATGATAAAGGGAACGTCCCTGCTATCCGCACCTTCCTGACCACCATGCTGACACCGACCACCAATGGCGCAGAGCCTAATGCGGCAGCAGCAGCACTTGCTGTGGCCAGCCAAGTAACGCCTGAATCGCGCAAAGCCCTCATTGATATCGAAATGAAGGTGAAGTCGACGGATGACGAAGAAACCCGCAAGCTGAAAACCAACAATGGCGGCAAAGCGCTAGCCACCCTGCGCGAAAAATTGGGCGATGAAAAACTGATGCAGTTTGTAGCGCTTAACAGCGGCAAGGATGACTTGGCAAAATTGAAATTTGCGCTCGAGAACCGCGCTGCCTTCGAGGCATTCCACGCGGCGGCAGTGGTTAAGGATCTAGGCCCCGAAACCCAAAAGGCGCTGACGGGCTTAATAAGCCAGCCACCTGCGGCGACGGTACCACTGCTGGCCATCATTAATAATGGGGTTGACCCGCGCCATTTGCAGACGATTATCTTCAATGAAAAAGGGGAAAGGCTGCCAACGGCGACACTGGTCGATACACTGGTCAACAACCCTGCCGCGCGCCTCACGCTTGAAAAGGCGGGGGTGGATCATGTGGTGCACTATGCCCAACTCACCAAGTCGGGTCTTCCTGTCGAGGCGAATGCGCAGAATATAAACGCTATCTTGAAGGCGGCGGATACGATTGGCAATAACCCCAAAATGGCGGATGCTACTAAGCGCGCCGAAACCACTGAAGTGCTAAGTGCGCTTGCTGATACGGTGATCAACAAGAACTCGCGCGCGCTGAACACGATCAGCAAAGACCAGCTGGCGGATTTCTTTGCCGACAGAACCAACAGCGACGCTTTGAAGAATCTGCTGGCGCAATCGACCTTGCCGCGGATGGACACCAGCCAAGGCCAAACCGCGAAAGCATTGCTGGCACATTGGGATACGGTGAGGGTGCTGGCCTCGGATAAGGAAAATGGCGTGGCAACGATTCTGAGCTTCCTATCGCAGGCAGAAAAACCTGCGGCGGATAGCTGTAAGCCCACAAGCCCCTTGATGAAGAAGTGGGATGACTTGCTGCTTGAGGGCGGGCTTGCATGGAAAGGCACCGACCTTCTGAAACTTGAAAAGAATGTGATTGGCCGCAATGTCGATGAAATTAAGGCGCTGATGCAGGAGCTGGGCGTTGCCCAATGCGTCGATGTCAAAAATGCTGCTGCGGTTGCCAGTGGCCGCAGTGTGACGGGCAAAGTACGCTAACCCTTTGCTGTCCGGCGTTTCTTAGAGATGGAACCTTCAGAACTGTAGCGATAACAATTCGGGTGCGTGTGCTACAACACCGCGGCGCCGCCTAGCGTTTTCATGCATCATCTACGGACAAACGCCGCACTGCATGGCGGTATTGGTGGATTGGACTTTCATCGGTATCGGTCGACTGATAATGTTGGGCACGAGTTAACGTGCTGTAGGTGATACGTAAATGACCAAAAAACCAACGATTTTTGTCAATATTGCGGCGTACCGCGATATGGAAACCTATCACACCGTCAGGGACTTATTCGAAAAAGCGAAATACCCCGATAACCTGCATGTCAGCATTTGCTGGCAGTATAACTCGCTGCGTGAAGAACCGTTTGTACTCAGTGATCGAAAACATCAGGTGAGCGTGATTCAGGTCGATTATAAAAAATCGAAAGGTGCGTGCTGGGCTCGCCGCATGATCCAAACCTTGTATAATGGCGAAAGCCACTTCTTCCAGATCGATGCTCACTCCCGCGTGATTCCGTATTGGGACCAAGCGTTGATTGATGAATTGGCTATGTGCCCTTCGGATAAGCCAATGCTGTCGACCTACCCCAACCAATATTCATTGCCCAATGAGCTGGGCGAGATGACGGCCTATAAGGTTATTTTTGAAGATTTCCATAATAAGGTGCCAACCTTTCACTCGCGTCCGTGCGAGCCGCATGAACTGCTAGCGCCAAGCCCTACTGCTGTGACAACGGGTGGTTTTGTGTTCGCCAAGGCCGAGGCAATGCTCGAAGTTCCTTACGACCCTTATATTTATTTTATTGGCGAAGAGATTTCGATGAGTGCGCGTTACTGGACGCATGGCTATGATATCTTCACCCCCACCAAGCCAATCCTGTTCCATCTCTATGGCACGCCTGACTCGAATAAGGTGCACCATTGGAGTGACCACCCCGATTGGCACGATAGCTATGAATCGTCGTCACGTGTTCGGGTGCTGCGGCTGCTGGGGATTGAGGAAACAACCGATGCGCGCGCCTTGCAGGAGGCCGAACGCTATGGTTTTGGCAATGTGCGCACGCTTGCCCAGTATGAGGCATTTGCGGGGGTGAATTTCCGCGATCAAGTATTGTCGGAGCTAGCCAAGAAGGGCGTTACCAGCGCCGCATAGTTCCCTAGATTATTTGCGGATGCGTTGGGCTATGCCCAGCGGCAACAAAAAAGGCGGGAGAATGATCCCCCGCCTTTAATGCTAGATATACGAACGATTTAGGTAATCGATCGGTCTTTGCCTTTGACAAAGTCTGCCGCTTTGGCGAGCAGCGTTTTCTCCGGCTCATTTGCTGGGGTTTGCCCAACACCTGCGCGTTTCGCTGCTTCGGCCGCCTGCTCCAACGTGACTGCAGCAGTGACCGTTTCACCCGTGACACCCAAAGCGCCAAGCTTCGGTGGCTTCGTTGGTACCATCTCAGGCGCAGGGTGCGGCGTCGGAGGTGTCTCAGGCGCAGGGTGCGGCGTCGGATGCGTCACCGGCGGTTTCGTCGTGTGAGGCGGTTTTGTTGTCACTGGCGGTTTTGTCGTATAAGGCGGTTTTGTCGTCTCAGGCGGACACTCCGTCTCAGGCGGCTTCGTTGTCACCGGTGGCTTCGTTGTCACCGGCGGCTTCGTTGTTACCGGCGGCTTCGTTGTGAAAGGTGGTTCCGTCTCAGGCGGCTTCGTCGTTATCGGCGGCTTCGTCGTCACCGGCGGCTTCGTTGTGAAAGGTGGTTCCGTCTCAGGTGGCTTCGTTGTCACCGGTGGCTTCGTCACCGGAGGCTTCGTTGTTTCAGGAGGCTTCGTCTCAGGAGGCTTCGTCTCAGGAGGTTTCGTCTCAGGAGGTTTCGTCTCAGGCGGAGGTGTTGGCTCTGGTGGGCGTTTGTGGCTGGCTACTTTGATAGTTGTAAGTAGCACAAGCGCTTTGCGCCACGAGAAGCCACCATCGGCGTTGAGCTGATCGAGCTCGCCAGCGAATTCCTTGGTGAAGGCTTTGAGCTGCTCTTGCTGTTTGGCGGGGTCTTTCGAATCCGCTGCGATTTGGGCGAGGGCTGCTTTGGCATCGGTGCTCATTTTGGCGACCAGTTCACCCGCCGCTTTGGTTTCCGCTGCCGTGATGGGAGCCGCGATAGCACCCGTCAACACAGGATCGGTGTTGATGGAGGAAACGAGGCTGCCAAGTGCAATGGCGCGCGTAGCGGCCAACACTTCGGTCGGGGTTTTGGCCAAGTTGGCACCAATGCTTGCACCCGCAAGGGCTGCACCTGCACCACCAGCGGCAAGCGCCTGACCCGATGAAACAACGTTAAGCGAGTTGAGGAGCGCTTCCTTAGCCGCACCATCGGGTGCTGCGTTGGCAGCTTGTTGCGCAGCCGTGAGGGCAGCCGTGACGCCACCAGCACTCAACCCACCAGCAACACTGGCTGCATTGAGGGCTTGGGCCGCGGCAGTTTTTGCATCGCCAGCAGGCAATGCGTTGACGCCTTCGCTGATGACGGTCATGGCAGCGCTTACGCCACCCGCACCGAGTGCGAGGAGTTTGGATACGCCACTCACGATATCCTGCGTGGTTACGGCAGCATCATTAGCGCGTGATTTGCCAGCGAAGAAATCGTTCGCGGCAGCTTTCACACCGTCAAGCGATGCAGCGGTGCCGCCAGCAGCGGTCACAGCAGCCACCTGCTCGGTGATGAGGTTCGCGATGCTGCGGCCAGCAGGGCCTTGGTCGCTGCGCATCGCTGCTACCTGCGCATCAATTGCGGCGACGAGGTTGGTTTCGCCTTGCTGCGCTGCGGTCACCCGCGTGGCAACCAGCAGGCTTACGGCTTCTGCCGGTGCAGCTTTGCTCAGTTTCTTCAGTGCCAATGCGTTCAGCTGCGTTTGGCTGACTTTGTCGGCGTCTGGGCTCACATACGAGCTATTGTCGAGCTTCGACAAGGAAGCGGTGACATAACGCTCGCCCGCATGGTCGAGGTTGACGACCATTTGGTTTTCAGCGGTTTTAACACCAGCGGGCCCAATTGCTGCGTAGGCTTTTTCGAGAGTTGTTAGGGTCTTCGCATCCTCGGCGCGGTTGCGGTCGAGACCGAGTACAATCGCGGTGGATGCAATGCGGCCGGCTGCTTTTTCTGGCTCCGATGGGGAGGCGATGGCTGCTGCCTGCACATCATGCGCGCGGGTAACAAGTTCGCGGTAACCAGCAAGCACTTCCTCACGCGTTGCGGGGTCGTTCAAGCGTTTTTCTACCGCTTCATCGAGACCGAACAGACCGTTGTTCTGGTTGCGATTTTTGTATGGATTGACCATGCCAGCAGTGACGACAGTGAGGGCAGAACCGCCGAGCAATTGAAGCGGGTTCAGCTCTTTGCGCATCAGGTTTTCAGCTTCTTCCTTGCCAGCCAGTTTGGTGGCAATAGCAAGTGCACCTGCACGGGCTTCCGCCTCGTTGGCATAGCCTAGAATGCGGTAGTTACCGGTGTTTTCGTTGCTGCTATGGTGCAGCAGATCGCTGCTAAGTTGGAAGCCGCCAGGGGTGGCGAGCTGGTGACGCAGCGCAGCCTCGAGTGCCTCGGGCTTGTCACGCAACGTGGCGAGTACAGCAAGGCGCGCAGGGGCGAGATTCTCTTCCTTCTGACCCTTAGCATCGTTGAATTTGCCAGCGCGCAGATCAATCTCGGTCTGCACAGGTGGGCGGATGGAGCTCGACCACAGTTCGGCAGCGTAAATTTTACCGACGCGCTCGGCTTCTTCGGCGCGCAGCTCGTTGGTTTCCTTACGGCCAAGGCGTGCGCTACGATCATTGGCCATGTCGCCAAGTTTCTCGCGGCGTTTTTCATCGGTTACAGGGATATCGCCGTAGCCTTCTTTAATGAAATCAAGCTTGGCGCGTTCCTCAGCCAGAATGTTCATCGGGTTTAGCCATGTTTGGCGAGCATCCTTGGTCGCAGCGGCCAGACGTGTGGGATCGTTCAGCAGTTCGCCGTACGGTTTCACGTAGGTTTCGCTCAGGCGGGCACGGTCAGCCGCGGGGGCAGTCGCAATCACGCGATCCATTTCGGCACGCAGCGCTTCGGCAACTTTGCCTGTGGCGCAATGTTTATGGTCGGACCAAACGAGTGGGTGGAGCGCTGCTTGCGTGGTGAGTTGCAGCAGTTGCTCGGCACGCTCGGTGGTTGGGTTGGCTGCTTGAGCCTCGCTGAGGCGTGCAGAAACGTTCTCAAGACCAATCCATGTGGTGGCAAGACGCATACCTTCGGCGGTGTTGTTGAGCGCCTCGATGCGGTTGGTGGCGGTAAAGGCATCACGCAGGAAGCCTCTATAATCGGGGTTCTCGCGGCGGTTCTCGGAAATCAACGCGTTGACATCGACCACGACGCGGGTTGCGCCATCCGTATCCTTGATGAAGCGGCCAGCGGTTTCCAGTTTTTGGTTCAACTCGGGGTTTGGCCCAAGAATTTCACCATTGGGTCCGCGCAGGTAAGTTTGTTGTGGTTTGAACTCCAGCTCGCCGTTACCAACCGAGAAGAAGTTGAGTGCAGCACCACCCGGACCCGCGCGGTGCAGATTGATTTGTTTGCCCTCAGGCGTGTAGCCAATATCCTGACCAGCATTTGGTGTGTTGCCAACATCGGTACGTACGCCTTCGGTGGTGTTGGTTTTCATGCCATCACGCAGCTTGGTGGTCTTGCCACGGATTTCAGCAGGGGCATCCTGCGGTGGGCGGCCAAGGAAATACATTGCGCCATCGAGCGCGACGCCGCTACGCACGGTGCCCTCTTGGCTGACAATGAGCTGTGCGCGCGCAGGCGCTGGTTTAGGTGCGGGAGCAGGTGCAGGGGTGGGCACAGGGGCAGACGCAGCAGGTACTGGCGCGGGCGCAGCAGGCTCAGGTGCAGGAATAGGAGCCGCAGGCACTGGAGCAGGAACTGGAGCGACGCATAGTTCTTTGTGCTGCTTAGGGTTCACTAGTGGGTTACCTGCTGGCAACTCGAGTACTTGACCGATGCGAATGGTAGGATCCGATTTTTTAACGTCGCACTCTTTGCCTTCGCGGGTTTTTAGGCCGTTTAGATCGACAATTGCTTGCTCAACAGCCTTCTGCTTCTCTTTGAACGAGCCCGTAAATTGGGTTTGTTTTGGGTTTTGCTTCAACCATTCGACCGCATAGGCCGATACTGTGTCGAAATCTCGGACGCCGTCATTAATCAGATCGGGGCGAACTTTGAAGGTGTTTTTTGCGTTATTCGACATGGTTTAGGCTCCTTGAGCATTGCTTGATGAGATGGTTTTAATTTTTTCTATCAGTCTAGAAACATAGCATTGGTTATAACCGACAAATGTGACAGTTTTGTTAAGATTGTATTTAAAAAGAGTTAAGACTGACGATTTGCTGCCTAGCGGCCTAGCACAATAGTTAATTTTTGTCAATCTTTGTTAACGTATGGCCGCCTGAGCCATTACGCAGCGACATTCCATTGGAACGCGATATAAATATATGTATTTCAGTGGGTTATTTCTAGTGCCCTGCGGCTTCTTTGATTTCAACCCCGTTTGCCGTCAGTGCCGTATGCATGGCATGCATGACGCGGGCGAGCGAATCGGCACAGCTTGCTTCGGCACGCGCGGAGAGGGCGGCCTGCGTGTTGCTGGCGCGGATGAGCCACCAGCCGTCTGGCGTAGTGACGCGTACGCCATCCAGCGCGATGGCATCGGGAAATTGTTTTTGCAAATCTGCGATGACGCCGAATTTTTTATCATCGGCGCAGTCGATACGCATTTCAGCCGAGGCAAAAATCTTGGGCAATGCATCGACCAAGCTGCTGAGCTTAGTGCCCGATTCGGCAACGATGCGCGCAAGGCGCAGCGCGGCATAGAGGCCATCGTCGAAACCATAATACTCATCGGCAAAGAAGATGTGGCCGCTGGCTTCGCCCGCGAACTTTGCACCAATTTCGCGCATTTTGGTTTTGATGTGGGCATGCCCCGTGAGCCACATAAGCGGATTACCGCCTGCGGCTTTTTCGCGTTTGAAGAAATGATCCGAGGTTTTTACATCGGCAATCATTGTCGCTCCGGCACTGCGTTTGAGTACATCATCCGCCAATAGCATGAGCATATGGTCGGGCGAGATAACGCGGCCTAAATCATCGACTGCACCCATGCGGTCGCCGTCGCCATCGAACGCGACGCCCATGGCGATTTTGCCTTTACCCGCAAGAATAGCCGTTTGCAAATCCGCAAGATTAGCGGCCACGGATGGATCAGGGTGATGGTTCGGGAAGCGGCTATCGCTCTCGAGGTAGAGGGTGGTGTGCTCGTTCTTCAAGCCCTTCAGTAATTCTGCAACCACGATGCCCGCTACGCCGTTACCCGCGTCCCATGCAATGTTAAGCTTATCGAGCGCGCCTGATTCGTTCACCGATTTTTTCAGCTCGAAAACATATTCGTCGAGCAGATCGACTTCTTCGCGCTTGCCGCGCGAGTGGAGCATGTTGTTATGTTCGATGCGGGGGCGAAGGCTGGCGAGCTCATCGCCGAACAGGCTTTTGCCATCGCACATGAATTTGGCACCGTTATGCGTAGGTGGGTTGTGCGAACCCGTGATCATCACGCTGCCATCGGCGTGCAAATGGTGGGTGGCAAAATAGCACAAGGGGGTGGGACCCACGCCCGCATCCAGCACGTGTGCGCCAGCGCGCATCATGCCTTCGATGAAGGCTTCCGATAGGTTGGGCGAGCTTTCGCGGCCATCACGCAAGGCAACGATGAGGGGTGTGCGGGTTTGGCATATATCGGCCACGTGGCTGGCATAGGCCTGACCAATGGCAAGAAAATCAGCGGCGCAAAGCGTTTCGCCAACGATACCGCGCACGTCATACGCGCGGAAGAGAGAAGCTGCGGGGAGATGCATGGGAGAGGGCCTTAGAAATGTTAAGCGGCGACAGTGTCAGCCGATTCGGCGGCTGTCGTGGGCGCGGTGGGTGGAGAGGTTTCTGCTGACGCGGAATCCTCGGTAGTTGCAGTTGAAACATCGACTGGTTGTTCGGATTTTTTGGCGACAGGCGCAATACGTGGGTCGGTCAGCACGTCGCCTTTCGCGCCAGTGCGAATATGGGCAATGCGGGCATCCACCTCGGGAATTTGAAGCGATTTGAGCAAATCGCGCACTTCCTGACGGGCGGCAAGGTGCGACATGGAGAGGGTGCCCGATTTGTTGGTTTCCACCACATCGAGCACGGTGAGGCCGAGCAAAAACAACTCGCGGAAAATGACGCGCTCGGAGAAACCTGGGGCAGTGCGGCAACCAAGGCGGCGTGTAAGCTCCTCCATTACCTTCGTAATCATGCGCTTATTGCGCGCGTCGATATTGCTGAGGCGGTTGCGCATCACCACCCAATCAATCGTGCCTTTGTCGCGCTTAGCGCGTTGGAGTTTTTGCTCCCACAGCATTTCACTGTAGATGCTGGGCTTGATGATCTTCATGCTGATGCCATCCACCGCGGCGAGCACGTCGAGGTCGACAAAACTATCATTCACGGGGGTGATGACCGTATCGGCATACGAATGCGCAAGGCGCGAGAGGTAGGTGTCCGAGCCTGGGGAATCGATCACCACGAAATCGCAATTCGCCAGCAGACGCGCCAATGCACGGGTGAAGCGGTCGCGCTCGTCGGCCTCGGCCTCGGCAGTGGTGATATAAGGGCTGCGGTTGATGACCACATGCGCGGGCAGTGGCAAAGTCGTGTTCTCCGAGGCCATGGTGTTTTTGCGGTTCTCGATGTAGCGCGAAAGCGAGCGCTGGCGGGCATCGATATCCATGCTGCCGACTTTGAAACCAAGGCGCAGCAGCGCGACAATGAGGTGCATGGAGGTGGTAGTCTTACCTGAGCCGCCCTTTTCGTTGCCAATCACAAGGATATGGCCGCGTGGAATTGAAACATCGGGCGTAGTAGGGGCGTGTTGCATGGCTACCGAGTGTTGTTTTTGTAATTTGTTGTGTTGCAAAATAGCCGATATGGAGGGTGCTGACAAGTGGATTAGCTTTAAGGTGCCTCACAAAGTTTGCGCACGCGCTTGCGGCGGTGCTAGGCTAGCCGCTATGAGCATTTCCGAGTTATCCACAGAGCATGTTTTCACCCTCGCCCTCATGCTGTGCATGGTGTGGGTGGTGGTGTCGGATGCGGTGCATTACATTATTCCTAATAAACTAAATCTGATCGTCATTGTTTTGTATGTGGTGGCGGCCATCATGTTGCCCATTCCAGACTGGCTGCCCGCTTTTTGCACTGCGGCGCTGATGCTGGCGGTGGGGCTAGGTTTTTTTGCGCTCGGGCTGATGGGTGGTGGTGACATTAAGCTGCTGGTGGCGCTTAGCTTGTGGACGGGCTGGGGTATGGCCACGTTGCAATTTATTTTCTTAACATCGGTCTCGGGTGGCATACTGGTGGTGGTGGTGCTTTTACTGCGCCGCATTCTGACGCCCATTCTGCGGCGCAAGAACCCTGAACGGGTGATGCCGCGCTTGTTAACCAGCAAGGAACCCGTGCCCTACGGCATCGCGATTGCGGTGGCGTTTGCGTGGCTGCTGATGACAGGCCGTGTGGCGGGGCTGGCGCTTAGCTAGTCCTTATTAACCGATTCGGGAATTTTGGGTGCTTCGCGCACTGGTTCAGGAATTTCCGGTGCTTCGCGTTCAATGATGCGTGCGCCCATTAGGGTCATCAATTCGTGGTTAAATTCGGCGCCGTAGATGAAAATAACATTCATAACGTAGAAGAAAATCAGCGTAGCGATGAAGCCCGAGAGCGAACCATAGATGAGCGAGACATTGCTGATATCGTTCAGGTAGAAGCTGACGAGTGACGCGGCGCCCACCCACAGCATGGCGACCAGCGCCGCGCCTGGCACGACAGCTAGCAAGCTTTGCTTAATGTTGGGCAGCACGTAATACAAAATGGCGACCACTGCGAATAGAATACTGACAGCGAAATACTTGAAGAAAGTAGCGTAGAAATGACTTTCTTCGCTACTTAACGGGATGCCAGTATGCTCGGTGATATAGTCTAGACCGATAGGGGCGAGTACCGCGATCAGCATCACCGCGAGCAATATAAAGGTGAGAACAAAAATTTGTCCGATCGACATCAGGCGCCGCCAGAAATACGCAGGTGGTTTGTGGACGCGATAAGCGCGGTTAAGCACGCCGCGCAACGCCTCGACGGCGGAGGAGGCCGTCCAGATAGCGCCCAGAATGGAGAAGGTGAGAAGGTTCTGCGGTGGACCCGAGGAGATTTCCTCGATACGCGGCAGCAAGGTTGCCACCGCATCGCTTGGCAAGTTGTTGAGCACCACGCTAATGAATTGCCGCCCTGCCTCGCCTTGGCCAATGAGACCTGCTGCAGAAACCATGAGCACCAAATAGGGAAAGAGGGCAAGCAGCAAAAGAAAGGTCAGGTAACCTGCCACCTCGAGTCCATAATTATCGACAAGGTTATCGCCCGCGCGATAGACAAGAAGAATGGTCTGTTTCAGTTTGTTGAACATGGGTGGCAAGTTAGTGGTGGATGCGCTAGATATCAAGCCTTGCATTGTTGGCGTGAGTGATTAGGCTTTGCGCCACACCTTAGGAGAGCACCATGACCAGCACTGCCGCCAAAACAAATAACCTTGTTCACATCCACGCACCGATTCCTAAGGGATGCGAGTTTTTGGTAACGCCTGAGGCACTTGCGTTCATCACGCAGCTCGAGGAAAAATTCGGCGCGCGGCGCGTGCAGCTTCTCGCCAAACGCGCGGAGCGGCAGAAGGAATTCGATGCAGGCGTGAAGCCCGATTTTAACCCCGCAACGAAAGCCATCCGCGAGGGCGATTGGAAAGTGGCCGAGGTGCCTGCCGATTTGCTCGACCGCCGTGTGGAGATTACGGGCCCAGCGGAACCGAAGATGATCATCAACGCGCTCAATAGTGGCGCGAAAGTGTTCATGGCGGATTTGGAAGATTCCCTCTCGCCGACATGGGAGCGGGTGATTGAAGGACAGCAGGCGCTGTATGAGGCAGTGCGCGGGAGCTTGCGGTTCAGTAGCCCCGAGGGCAAAGAATATAAGCTCAATGATTCGGGTTTAGCCGTGCTGATTGTGCGCCCGCGTGGCTGGCATTTGCCCGAGCGGAATGTGACCTTGAACGGCAAACCCATCAGCGGTGCGTTGCTCGATTTTGGATTGTATTTCTTCCACAACGCGGCAGAGCGCATCAAGCGCGGCACGGGGCCGTATTTTTATATCCCCAAGCAGGAAAATGCCGAGGAAGCACAACTCTGGGCGGATGTGTTTGCCTTTGCGGAAGAGTATTGCGGCATTCCGCACGGCTCCATTAAAGCCACCGTACTGATTGAGGTGATTACCGCGACGTTCGAGATGCACGAGATTTTGCATGCGTTGAAGGATTACGCGGTGGGCCTCAATTGTGGGCGGTGGGATTATATTTTCTCGACCATCAAGAAATTCCATGCGCGGCCCGAGCATATGATGCCTGACCGCACACAAATCACCATGAATGTGCCGTTCCTGAAGGCCTACTATGAACTGCTCATCCAGACCTGCCACAAGCGCGGCGCGTTCGCGATGGGCGGCATGTCGGCGTTCATCCCAGTGAAGGGCGACGAAGCCGCGAATGAAAAAGCCTTCGCCGCCGTGCGCGCCGACAAAGAGCGCGAAGCAGGTGCAGGGCATGATGGCACATGGGTGGCGCACCCAGGGTTGATTCCGGTGGCGATGGAAGTGTTCGACCGCTTGATGCCAAACAAGAACCAACGCGACAAACTGCGCGAAGACGTGAAGGTGAGTGCGGCGGATCTGGTGGCAGTGCCGACGGGCACCATCACCGAAGCGGGCGTGCGCAACAGCATTACGGTGGCGATTCAATATACCGCGCATTGGTTGAATGGTTCTGGCTGCGTGCCGCTCTATAATTTGATGGAGGATGCGGCGACGGCGGAAATTTCGCGCAGCCAGCTGTGGCAATGGCTGCACCATGGTGCCAGCACCGACCAAGGCCACCCGATTATTGAGGAGTTGATTGCCAGCTGGGCCGACCAAGAAATGGACAAACTGCGCGCCGAGATTGGTGAAGCGGCATTCGCAGCCGTGCCCTATGAGCGCGCGAAGCAATTGGTGCTGAAGCTGACGTTCGACAAGCATTATGTCGAGTTCCTCACGCTGCCTGCTTATGAGGCCATGGCCTAATGCAAACACGCGGTAGCGACCCCGCTTTCGACTATATCACCCGCACCTTTGTGGGCGACGAGCCCGCATGGATTGTCGCAGCACGTGAGCAGGGTGAACGCCAGCGCGCAGGGCTGCAAATGTCGGCGTATGAGGGATATTTGCTGCAATGGTTGCTACGCATTTCAGGTGCAGCAAAAATTCTCGAAATTGGCAGTTTCATGGGGGTGAGCGCGATGTGGATGGCGGGCGGTTTGCCCGCGCATGGGCGCATCACCAGCCTTGAAAATGGTGCGGATTATGCTGCATTGGCCAAAGCTCATGTTGCAGCATCGCCGCACAAAAATGCGATTGAAATTATTCATGCAAATGCGCATCAATGGATTGCTGAAACACCTGCAACGCCGCAGTGGGATTGGGTGTTTATTGATGCGGAAAAACTGGGCTATGCAGATTATTTGGACGCTGTGCTGCCGCGCATGAACCCGCGCGGGTGGATTGTGGGTGACAACAGCCTGTTGTTCGGTGCGCTGGCGGGTGAGGAACTCGGCATTGCATCCCCAACCGCGAAGGCAGCGATGTTGCGGTTTAATGAAACCCTAGCCGATAGCACGCGGTTTGAAAGTGTATTGCTGCCCACCCCCGAGGGGCTGACGGTAGCTAGGCTGCGGTAGCCTCGCTGGTCATTTCAACCTTCCAGCCACCACCAGGTTGCTGCTTCACATATTGCAGGGCGAGGCCTTGGGCTTTGTAGGCCGCCCAGCGTTTGCGGGCGGCTGCCACTTCCTCCTCGTTGCTACCATCGAACACATCGAGCACTTTGCTGTAGCTGGTAAGCGATGCAGGCGAGGAGCCATCGAGGATGCAGAGAATATCGGCGCCGCTCGGGTTTTCATCCACAAGGGTGAGGTAGATGGGTTGCTGCTCCTTGTGCCCATCACGCGTGCTGCCATGGGGCAGGAAACTGGCTGGGTCGTTGCTCCACAGCGCATCGCTCATGGTTTTAAGTTGGGCTTCGACACTCGACAGAATCACCACCTTCGCGCCACTGGCCAGCGCTTTTTCCATCAGCTTTGGCACCGCGCGTTCCCGCGAGGTGGAGAGCAGATGATAGAAGGAGATGGTGGTGGGCATTCTCGCTCCGTTAGTGTGCCTTGCGTAGCGCTTTGCGCGAGCCGCGTGCGGCTGGGGTCAGCGTTAGCGAAGGGGGCAAAGAGCCCCCTTCATATTAATCTTCATAGTTCTGTTCAACCCAATCGTTCAACAGGCGCACGCCCCAGCCCACGGCGCCTTTGGGGGCGGTGGGGAAACGCACTTTGTTTTGCCATGCCACGCCTGCGATATCGAGATGCGCCCATGGCACGTCGTTCACGAAACGCTGGAGAAATTGCGCGGCGGTGGTGGAGCCAGCCTCGCGGCCCTCGCCCACGTTCTGCATGTCGGCAATGTCGCAGTTGATCATTTTGTCGTACTCATCGCCCAGCGGCATGCGCCAGACGGGCTCGCCCACGCGCTTGGCGGAAGCGGCAAGTTGCTCGGCCAGTTTGTCGTTATTGGAAAACAGACCCGCGCGCCACGAACCAAGGCAGACGATGATGGCGCCCGTGAGCGTTGCCAGATCGACAATGCAGGCGGGTTTGAAGCGGTCTTGCGTGTACCACAGCGCATCCGCCAACACCAAACGCCCTTCGGCATCGGTATTGATGACTTCGATGGTTTGGCCACTCATGGATTTCACCACGTCACCCGGGCGTTGGGCGTTGCCATCGGGCATGTTCTCGACCAAGCCGACGACGCCGACGGCGTTCACCTTCGCCTTGCGGGCAGCGAGTGCCATGAGCGTGCCGATGGTGGTGGCGGAACCGCCCATGTCCCACTTCATTTCTTCCATGCCACCCGATGGCTTGATGCTGATGCCGCCGGTGTCGAACGTCACGCCTTTACCGACGATGGCGACAGGTTTCGCGCCCTTTTTGCCGCCGTTATATTGCATGATAACGAGTTGGCTTTCGCGCACCGAACCTTGGCCGACGCCGAGCAATGCGCCCATGCCGAGTTTTTTCATGGCCGCTTCGCCCAGCACTTCGACCTTGATGCCAAGCTTGGCGAGTTTTTTGGCCTCAGCCGCGAGGGTTTCAGGGTAGATGACGTTCGCAGGCTCGCTCACGATATCGCGTGTGAAGCTCACGGCATCGGCAATTGCAGCGAGCGGGGCGTAGGCCTTTTTCGCCTTATCGAGTGCTGCGGTGATGACGCTAACGGTTTTGAGTTTGGGTTTATCTTCGGCCTTGGTTTTCGTTTTGTATTTATCGAACGCATAAGCACGCAGTTTGGCGCCTGAGGCCGCGCGGGCAGCGGCGATGGCAGCATCCAGCTTCACGGTTTTTGGTAAAGCGGATGCAATATCGAGGTGGGTGATTTTTGCAGCAAGGGCGGCAGCTACGGCAGCCGCGCCTAATTCCTCGAGTGTGAGGGTGGTCACATCCGCCGCTTTGCCAAGGCCGATCACAAGCAGGTGGGTTGGGGATTTGTTCGGGTTGAGCAGGGTGAGTGTTGCGCCTTTGCCGCCTTTGAACTCTGCCGCGCTGATGGCCTGTGCCACATAGCCGCTGGTATTACCGAGGGCATCTTTCACGTGGGCGAGCGAGCCATCCTCGCCGACGAACACGGCGAGAGCCGCTGATTTGCTGGAGGTGGATGGTTTGGCGGTGAAGCTAACAGTGATCATGAGAACCCTCGGGATGGAGTGAAAAAGAGTATGCCCCATCAGCTATAGCAAAGTTGCGCTCGGTTGCAAGGCAGCCTATAAGATTTTCATGCGTCAATATGAGCGGTATTTGTTTATGCACTTGCTGTGGCCGACGGTGATCATCACCGCAAGCCTGACAGCACTGGTGTGGCTGACGCAAATTCTCAAATTCCTCGATTTCATGGTGAGCCGTGGGCTTACCTTTGCTGACTTTCTGACGCTGACAGGGTTGATGCTGCCATCACTCCTGTTTGTGTTGGTGCCAGTCTCGGTCAGCATTGCGGTGATGTATGCCTATAATCGCCTGATGGTGGAGAGTGAGTTGATTGTGCTTAACGCCGTGGGAGTGAGCAAGTGGCAGCTGGCCAAACCAGCGCTGACGATGGGCGCATTGTGTGCGATCTTTTGCTACGTCCTGTCGCTTTATGTGCTGCCCTTGGCGAATGGAAAATTTCAGGATATCCGTACCTTCTTCCGCGATAAATATGCTTCGGTGCTGCTCGAGGAGGGCGTGTTTAATACGCCGATGAATGGGATGACGGTATTTGTGCGCGAGCGCGACGAAGCTAATAATCTTGGCGGTATTTTGCTGCAAGATAGCCGTGACCCCAAAGCCATCGTGACGATGATTGCCGACACAGGGCGCATGGAGCAAACCAGCGCGGGTCCACGTTTTTATTTGAATCATGGCATGCGCCAGCAGTGGCGCGAAGGCAAAGTGAGTTGGCTAGCGTTTGACGAATATGCGATGGATATCGCGTTCTATGGCCACGATATGACGCGTGAACGTAAGCCCGACGAATTGAGTGTCGGTGAATTGTTGCGTGTCGAAGGTGCGAGTGAGAAACAAACCGCATCCTATCGCGCAGAAGGGCACCATCGGTTGGTGTGGCCGCTGCTGGCGCTCAGTTTGCCAGCGTTCGCGCTCGCCATGTTGTTCTCGAGCGAGTTTAATCGCCGTGGGCAGCTGCGGCGTGTGTTCTTGGCATCGCTTGGCGTGGTGGTGATGATGGTGCTCTATTTTGCGGCGCGCAACGCCAGCTTGAAACAGGCATGGATGGTGGGCGGCATGTATGTGCTGGTGCTGGGTGTGCTTGGCGCAAGCTGTTACATGCTTATCAGCGCACGACAAGTGCGTGGCCGACGGCCTGCGCGCAAGATGGAGGCCGTATGATCCGTCTGCCGCTTACGTTATCGCTGTATCTGGGGCGCCATTTTTTGTTTGCTATATTGGCGACCATTGGCGTGGTGCTGGCGATTGTAAGCGTTATTGAATTGCTGGAGCTGGTGCGCCGTGTTGCCGATGCGCCGCGAACCGTGCCGTTTGGTGTGGTGGTGCAGATGGTGCTCCTCAAACTACCGACCACGGCCGAGAAAGTGTACCCCTTTGCGATTATGATCGGCAGCATGATTGCGCTGAACCGCCTGACGCGCAGTAGCGAGTTGGTGGTCACGCGTGCAGCGGGCGTTTCGGTGTGGCAGTTTCTGCTGCCTGGTGTGGTGGTTGTGGGCGCGCTGGGTGTGATTTTTGTGGCGGTGATGAACCCGATTGCCGCGAGCACAATCAGCCGATTTGACCGCTTGGAAACGAAGTATGTCAACAACCAGCCACAGACACTATCGTTACTGCCTTCGGGGCTGTGGCTGCGGCAGGTGGACGAGGGGGGGATTGCATTTCAGAATGCGACCGCCAGCGAGTATATTTTGCATGCTCTGCGAATGAACCCTGCGACCTATGCCCTTGAACATGTGACGATCCAGATGTTCGACGGCTCGCGCTTTATTGGGCGGGTGGATGCCCCGCGGGCGCAACTGATGCAAGGCGAGTGGGTGATTGAAAATGCGGTGCTGAGTGCGCCTGAACAATTGCCAGTGACCGTGGCACACTACCCTATGCCCACCAAGCTTACCTTGGCACAAATTCAGGATAGTTTTTCCTCGCCCGAGACATTTTCCTTCTGGCAATTGCCTGGCTTTATTGCGGTGTTAGAGGCATCGGGCTTCTCGGCCTTGCAACATAAATTGCACTTCCATAGCTTGATGTCGTTGCCTGTGCTGCTGGCAGGAATGCTACTGCTCGCCGCGGTATTTTCGATGCGCCCGCCGCGCCGTGGCCGCACAGGGATGATGTTGGTGATTGGCCTTGCCTCGGGCTTTGTGCTCTATTTCATGACCAACCTGATTTATACCTTGGGCGCAACGGGTGATTTGCCGATTGTGCTTGCAGCATGGGCACCCAGCTTGATTGTGGTGATGATTGCCAGTGCGGCGTTACTCCATTTGGAGGATGGCTAATATGATGCGGCGCTATCTTATCCTTATGCTTGCGACCTTGCAGTCTTACGCAGCTATTGCTGCGCCGAGCCTTTACCTGAACCAGCAAGAGGATGCACCTGCCACTAAAGTGGCCATCGCCAAGCAGGAGGCCGACCAGCCTGTTACCTTCAGCGCGGATGAAATGGGGGTAGATGAAGCAAATGGTATCGTGATTGCGCGCGGGAATGTCGAGGTGATGCAAGGCGACATGATTCTGATGGCTAAGCAAATCACCTATTACCAGCAGGCCGATTTAGTGGTGGCCACGGGCGAAGTGACGATGCTGCAACCTACGGGGGATGTGTATTTTGCTGAAAAGGCAGAACTGAAAGACGCTATGAAGCGCGCTGTCATCCATAACTTTAAGGCGCGGCTGGCCGATAAATCGGTATTGGTGGCGAGCGAGGCGGTGAAGGTAAATTCGAGTGTGACGGAACTTAAAAAAGCATCCTACACCCCGTGCAACCTGTGTGCGACGAGTGCGCCGTTCTGGCAAATGAATGCCGATAGTGCGGTGGTCGATAATATCGAAGAACGTGTGACCTACCAAAATGCCTTCATGGAAATGTGGGGCGTACCGGTACTGTACACACCTTACCTTTCGCATCCCACGCCCGATGCTTCGGGTCGTAGTGGGCTGCTGACACCTTCGTATAGCACCAACCCGTATTTCGGTGGAATGGCCAAAATTCCCTATTACTGGCGGATTGATGAAGACAAAGATGTGGTCATCACGCCGTGGATCACGACCTCGGAAGGCCCTTTGTTGCAGGCGGATTATAATCAACTAACGAACGATGGGAAATACCGACTGCGTGGGTCGATTACCAACCCCGAGGAGCGCGATGATGCAGGTAATGAGGTGGGTGGAAGCCAACTGCGTGGTCACCTGTTCGCGCGCGGGGAGGAGGCGCTGAATGAGGATACGCGTATCGGGTTCGATATCCAGCATGCTAGTGATGATACCTATCTGCGCCGCTATGGTTTTGGTGACCAGCAAACCTTGTTCTCGCGGGCGTATTACGAAGTGGCGCAGGGGCGTAATTTTGCGTTGGTGCAAGGGCTGGGTATTCAAGGCTTGCGGGCAACGGACGATAGTAAAACCACCCCTTTGTTGCTGCCGATTTTGCAGGGGTACTACGAAACTCTTGCAGGCGGCATAGATGGGCTAAAATTCCACATGGCGGCCGATGCACAATGGCTGGCACGTGAACAAGGAACACAACAAAGCCGTGTGTCGCTGACGCCAGGGCTTACTCTGCCTTATGTCACGCAAGGTGGGCATATTCTGACCACGACGCTAAATCTGCGTCAGGATATTTATCGTAGTGATGATGTGGCGCTTGGCAGCGGCCAGCAATATAGTGGCACCACCACGCGTACCATGCCGCAAGCGGCGATGGAGTGGCGCTACCCACTCATCAATCAATTGGCTTCAGGGGCTCTGATTCTGGAGCCAGTGATGCTTACGGTTGCGCAACCCACTAGCGGCAATACCAGCAGGATCTCGAACGAAGATAGCAGGCTGATCGAACTGACCGATACGAATCTCTTCAGCATTAACCGCATGCCAGGGCTGGATTTAGTGGATAGTGGATCGCGGACGGCGTATGGCGTGCGAGGGCATTACTACTCGAATGATGGGGTGACGGTTGAGGGAATGCTGGGACAGAACTATAATTTCGAGCGCGACACGCCATTTCCCAATTCGACGCGTCAGGGTGAGCGCTTCTCCGATTATATTGGGCGGATCTCGGCGAATTATCAGCCTATCACAATAGCCTACCGTTTCGCGCTCGATAAACAGGAAGCAGAGCTGAACAGGAATGAGGTGGATATTGGTTTCAACAAGCCATGGCTATCGTTTTATGGCTCCTACCGCTCGATCAGGAATAATAGCTATTTGCCAGATAGTCGTGAAGGGCTCATCAATGCCACGCTGCCGCTGAGCAATGAATGGAGTATTTATGGCAGCGCGCGGCGCGATCTTGAGCTTGACCAGATGGTGACCAGTGGTGGCGGACTTATCTATCAAAACGAATGTTTCACTTTTGCCCTTGATAGTTTACGTGTATTTGCACGTGACCGCGATATTGAGCCAACAACGGAATTCACCTTCCGCGTGGCCTTCAAAAACCTCGGAGAATTTGGTGGGAAATAATATGAGCTATCGTGCCTGTGCATTACTCGTTCTAGTGCTGATTGGGGTTGCCCCACTTAATGCAATGGCGCAGCGCGTGGGCATTGCCGCTGTGGTGGGCGACGACATTATCACGACGACGGATGTGGAGGCGCGCCGCAACTTGATTATGGCAACCGCAGGCATTGAGCCTACGCCCGAAAATCAGGAAAAAATCACGCCGCGCATTCTGCAATCGCTGATCGACGAAATGCTGCAACTGCAGGACGCCAAACGCCAATCGCTTGATGTGACCGATGAAGAGCTGGCCAAGGCCATTGATAGTTTGGCGGCGCGTGGCGACACGAAAGAAACCATCCGCGATTTTGTCAAATCGCGCGGCCTTTCGATGGCGTCGCTGGAGTCGCAGATGCGGGCACAGATTGCATGGGGCAAAGTGGTACAACGCAAACTGCGCCGCAACGTGAATGTCACCCAAGAAGAAGTAGTGCGTGGCCAGAAGGCGACGGCATCCGCCGCTCAAACCCAATTGCGCATTCAGGCGCTTGAGGTTGCTATACCCAGCGCTGCAGCAGAAGCCGCGCAGACTGCCCTTGTGGAATCGATGGCGGCGGATTTGAAGGCTGGCACGCAAATGGCGGATGTTGCCATACGGTATGTGAAACAACCGAATGTGCGCTTCAGCCAGCCGACATGGGTGCCCGAGGAGAGCTTGCCGCCGCTGTTGCAGCAAGCGCTGCGCAGTGTGAATGTGGGGGAATATACGCCGCCGCTGCGTTCGGGGAATGCACTGCAAATTTTGCAGGTGATCGAGCGTAAAGCGCTGTCGAAGCTGGATGATGCAACCGAATATGCGGTGAAGCAAATGGCGATCGAGGTGCCCAAAACGCGCGACAAGGCAAGCCTTGCCAAGCTGAGTGCGGTGGCGGCCACCTTGCAGGCAGATTATGGCGGCTGCGAGAGCGATGCGATTCCGAAGGTAGATTTGCCAACGAAGGCAAGTTTTGCGCGCACTACCTTAGGCGCAATGTCGCCTCAGCAGCGCAGCATTATTGGTAATCTTGAGGTGGGGGATATCAGCGAACCACTCATGGCGCCTGATACATTGCAATTAGTGGTGGTGTGCGAAAAAATTGAACCGTCGGTTGGAACGCTGCCCGATGCAGAAGTGATTCGTAAGCAATTGTTCGCCGATAAGTTGGAGCTGGAGGCGCAAAAGCACCTGCGCAATTTGCGGCGGGATGCCTATATCGACATCAAGGGCGCGAACTAGTGACGGGTGAGCTGGCGCCGTTGCGTGAGGTGATCGAGGCGCACGGGCTGTGGGCGAAGAAATCCCTCGGCCAGCATTTTTTGCTCGATCCCAATTTGCTCGCGAAGATTGTCCGCAGCGCTGGCGATATTTCCAGCCATCAGGTGATCGAAGTGGGGCCTGGGCCTGGGGGTCTGACGCGCGCGATTTTGGAGGCGAACCCACGCCAACTCACGGCCATCGAAAAAGATGCGCGTTGCTTGGCGGCACTTGCGCCCTTGTCGGAAAAATATGGTGCTCGCTTCGCACTGCTCGAGGAAGATGCGCTGAAGGTGGATATCACCAGCATTGGCGACGCGCCGCGCAGCATTATCGCGAATTTACCCTACAATGTTGGCACGCAGCTCATCATCGATTGGCTGCAACTAGCGGCAGTGCAAGGCCCAGCGGCACTGACGGGCTTCACGGTGATGTTGCAGAAAGAAGTGGCGGAACGCATGGTGGCGCAGGTGGGTGACGATGCCTATGGGCGGCTATCGGTGATTATGCAGCAGCTCACCGATGCGGCGATTTTATTTGAGGTACCAGCGAGTGCCTTCACGCCGCCGCCGAAAGTGACCTCGGCCATTTTGCGGGCGCGGGTGCTGGATAAACCGCGCGAGGATGTGCCACTGAAAGCTTTGGAGCGCGTGGTGGCAGCCGCCTTTAACCACCGCCGCAAAATGTTGCGCCAATCGCTGAAATCCCTCGGCGTGGATGCGATTGCGCTGTGCGAACGGGCAGGAATTGACCCGACCTTGCGCGCGGAAGTGTGTGATTTGGCGATGTTTGCGCGGCTAGCCAGAGCGCTTGCATAGCTGCCCGACGAAATCGCCGATATCGAGCTGGCGCCAGCGTTTGAAGCGCTCGGCATAGAGAATGCGGCGGATATGCTGCATGGCTTTGTCGAGGTCTTCGTTCACCACCACATAGTCATATTCTTCCCAGTGCGAAATTTCATCGACCGCGCGCGCCATGCGCTTCTGTACGACTTCTTCGCTATCTTGTGCGCGGCTTCTAAGCCTACGTTCCAGCTCATCGAGTGTGGGGGGAAGAATGAACACGCTGACCAAATCCGCGCGGCAGGTTTGTGCCAGTTGGCGCGTACCTTGCCAGTCGATATCGAACAGCACATCGCGCCCCGATGCGAGGGAATCCATCACCTGCTGTTTGGGGGTGCCGTATTTGTTGTCGAATACCACGGCATGCTCCAGCAGCTCGTTGGCCTCGACCATTGCGTCATATTTCGGGCTGTCGATGAAGTAATAATCCTTGCCATCGACCTCGCCTGGGCGGGGCGCACGCGTGGTGACCGAGACCGACATGGCCACGCCTTCTTCCTCGGCCAGCAAACGGCGCGAGAGGGTGGTTTTACCAGCACCCGAGGGCGAGGAGAGCACGAACATCAGCCCGCGGCGTTTGGTCATAGGGGGATAGGATTTTGTCATAGCAGGCAACCGTTCGGGTGGTGTGGGTTGCGCCCTACCCTAACGATAAACGAAGTGCGGTGCAATTAGGTTTTAGTGCAGTTCGTGCACCGTGGCCTTACTACTTGCCGATTGCACGGGGAATACCACCGTTTGTGCGGGTGCTTTGCTGAAGGTGAAAGTTGCTTTCACCGTGTCGCCCTCGCTGAGAGGCTTTTTAAGGCCAATGAGCATGACGTGTTCTCCGCCCTTAGCATCAGGTTGCACGCGCACAGGTTTGTTTTTGTTGAGCGACATTTGCGGGATGCGGCGCATGCTCATCACGCCATTGAGTTTTTCGGTGCGGTGAAGCTCGACCGCTTTGCAGCAATCGGAAGTGACGCTGGCGATGGTATCGTTGGCGGTGCTGGTGGCAGTGAAGAAGGCCACGCCAACCTTGCCAGCTGTGGGGCGGGCGTGCAGATCGGTGAAGGTGACGGATGGTTCAGCCGCGCTGGCCGCGCCGGCAAACATGAGGGCAGCAAATGACACAAGGATGTTATGGAACATAATGCTGTAACTCCTTCTTCAGTTCGGCTTCGGATACAGTGCTCGCAAAATGGGTGATATATGACCCGTCTTTATCCATCAAATAGATGAAGCTAGAATGATCCACAACATACCCTAAAGCGGAGTCTTTGTCTTCTACTTTGCTGTAAAACACCTTGAAACTATCCGCCGCGCGCTTGATTTGCTCGGGGCTGCCGCTTAGCCCAAGAAAATTCTTGGAAAAATTTCGAGCATACTCAGCCGCAAGCGTGGGGGTATCACGCTCGGGGTCGACCGAGATGAACACAGGCTGGATTTTGGCAGTATCCTCGCCCAGTTGGTCGATGACATTGTTCATCAGTAGCAAGGTGGTTGGACAAACATCTGGGCAATGGGTGAAGCCAAAATAGACCAGCAAATATTTGCCACGCAAATCGTTGGCGGTGACAGTTTTATCGTCCGCGCTTTGTAAGGTAAAATCCGCGCGGATGAGGGGCTTAGCATCCTGAGCTAGCTTATCTTTGGGCAACATGTCGCTACCAAGCCAGGCGAATAATAGCACCAAGCCAAGAACGCAGGCTAACCATGAAATCATGACGTTTTTCATGGCGCTATTGCTAGGCCGCTTTGGGCTGGATGTAAAATGAACAATTTATGACAATCCCGTTAATTCTCGTTAATCTTAGTTGATTCAATGCCTTGCGCGTTACCGCCCGCAGGCTGGCTAATTGCCCTAGTTTTTGCTATAATGATGGCAACAAGACTAAAAAAACGTGAGCTAGATGGTGTATGACGACGGCATTACTCGGAGTATCCGTAGACGCGGGTGCGCCTGCATCTAATGTGCGGGTGGTGGCGACGCCTATCTCCGCCGCTGGGGTGAATGATGCAGCAGCATTGGCGCGCCAGCAGCTGACCAATGCTGTGCCCGCACCCGCCGCGATTGCCGCCTATTCGCCAAATGTCGTGCAGCAACCCAAGCCTGTGCTGCGCAACCCGATTGCGTTGCCATCGAGCTCGCTTGCTGCGCAATTTATTGCGCAAGGCGTGGTGGATTCAGCCGAGGCGTTAGAAATTTTTGCCCCGCGCGCAACGCCTGTCACAGCTACAAATGCGCCGATTGAGGATGACTATTTAACGGCATTGCGCGTGGCGCGTGGCGATATTCAGGCAGCGCAGACCACCCCCAAAACGGCCGCAACCGCGCCAAGCCAACAGGCCACCCAAGCAGCCACGCAAGCGGAACAGGCGGCAACAAAAACCTCAGCGAATGCGGTGAACGAAACGGTGGCGCGCAGTGTGGTGGCGCAGGCGGCATCGGGATTACCCGCGTTGTTTAATCAATTCATCCGTAAGCCCACCATCCTCACCGCACGTGGGCTTGGTGCTTATCAGCTAGCCGAAGCGCGCAACGCAGCGACACGCAAAGCGGTGGCCGCGAGCTAGATTTCTATGGAGCGATGACCTGCGCCACATCCGGCCACGTATAGGCGCCGCTGGTGATGGTTGTGGTATCGGTGGCTGCAAGCTGCGCAGTCATTTTCTCGACATAGATGGCAAGGCGGTTGAGCGATTCCACGTCGCCCTGCGCCACCGTACCATAGAGGTTGCGGGCAAGCGCCGCACGCAGCGCCGTGGCATCGGCAAGGCCTGAGGTATAGGCAACCAAGCGGCCATTATACGCCTTGCCCATTTTTTTAATGCGGTGTGCGACGCCTGTATCGGCCACGCCCAACTCGCGGATGGAATTATCCATGTCGTAGAAGAAGGCTTCGCTAAGGAACTGAGAGAAATCTTGCAGTGTCTGCGGTGCTGGGGATGCCGCCACCAAGCGATGCTGAAGCAAAAACAAATGCAGCACAATCAACTCGAAGCGGCCATCGAGTGTATCGGGCACGTTGAGCGCGGTGTAGAAAAACGGGTTTCGCGCAGCCTTGACCAGTGCTATATAGGTGGCGTTCACCGCTTCTGGCGGTTTGGGAACAAATAATTTGCGTAAGGTACTTAGCATGAATATCGCATCCGTATGTCGTGGGCTTCTTACTATCAGCATTGCCCTCGCATTGGCAAGCTGCTCACCGATTGTGGATACACGCGGGCATAGCGCCGAGGCGGTGGATCTAAAACAGATCATCATCGGCCAAGCAGGGCCCGAGGATGTGACGGCGCTGCTGGGCAGTCCCACCACCACCAGCAATTTTGGTGAGGAGATCTGGTATTACATCACCCAAAAGCAGGAGCGTGTGGGTATCTTTGCGCCTGAGGTGACCGAGCAGCATATTATTGCCGTGCAGTTCGATGCCGATAAAAAAGTCAAAGAGCTGGGTGAATTTACGAAGGAAGACGGAAAGCCGGTGCAGATTGTCAGCAAAACCACGCCGACCGAGGGCCATAGCGTGACGTTCATGGAACAAATGATGGGCAATCTTGGCCGCTTTAATTCGCCTGGGCGGGCGGGTGCGGCGGGTGCCAGCCCGCGCAACATGGGGCGCTAATGCTGATAGCCCGTGTGGCTGAGCACGACCTGATTGCCTGAAGCATCGATGATTTTGACCCCCGTGCCAGCGATGATTTCACCCATGCGGGTGAGGGGCAAATCTAGTTTTTTTGCCAGTGCCGCAATGGCCGCGCGCTGCGTTGCTGGCACAGTGAAGCATAGCTCGTAATCATCGCCGCCGCTGAGTGCAAACGCATATTTTTGTGCAGCATTGGTGAGCTGCGATGAGAGTGGAATCGCTGATTGGTCGATGCGCGCGCCGCAATTGCTGGCCACACAAATTTGCTCGATATCGGCTACTAAGCCATCCGAAATATCCATACAGCTTGTGGCCATGCTGCGCAGCATTTGCCCAAGTGCAAGGCGCGGGGTGGGGCAGTGATAACGGTTAGCGAGAGCTTCATCGAGGGGTGCGTTTTGCTGTAGCAAGTGGAGGGCATAGGCCGCATCGCCCAACGTGCCGCTGACATAAATATCATCACCAATATGTGCGCCATTGCGACGCAATGGTGCAGTGTCGATGAGGCCAAAGCAGGTCATGGTGGTGTGGATGATGGCGCCGCCTGAGGTGCTGTCACCACCGATGAGCGTGAGGTTGAAGCGTTGCTGCTCCTCGGCGAGTGCTGCTGCAAATTGCGCGAACCAATCGTTTGCAAGACCTTTCGGCGTATGTAAATTGATGGTGTAGCGCCACGGTGTGGCGCCCATGGCCGCAAGGTCGGAGAGGTTACGCCGCATGAGCTTTTGTGCATATTGTTGTGCAGTGGCGCCCGCCAACACATGGATGGATTCAATGACGCTATCGGTAGTGATGACGAGTTGGTGGCCAGCGGGCGGGGCAAGGAGTGCGGCATCATCCGTGAGGTTGAAGCTACCCGCCTCACCCGTTGCTAGCGGTGCAAAATAGCGGGCGATGCGTGAGCGCTCGGCCACGGTTTACGCGGCTTTGGGGCGCAGCGCATCCAGCAGCAAGTTGAATGCTTTGTGGGCATAGTTAAGCTCGTCATCCGTTACCAATTGCGCGGCGACTTCGGTATATTCATCGACCAAGGTGGCGGCACCGCGCGATGGGTAGGCGATCACTTCCGCCGCGAATACTTGCAACACGGAAAGCAGCGGCAGGCTCATGCGTGCTTTGCTCCAGTTGGGCAGAATGTTGGCGGCAATCGCAGCCTCGATAGCGGTGCGATGGTCTTGCGCCGCTTCGATGAGTTTGTTGAGTAGCGCCACTTCAGGCTGGCTGGCGTGGGGTAAATCGTCGGTGTTGTTGGTGCGGCTATCGGCCCAGCTTTGCAGCATTTGCGCCGCAAGCAGTGCGGGCAAGGTGCTCTTTTCAATCAACGCTTCGGAATACATGGCTTGCACCGCAGCGAGGCGCGAGGCGCGTTTGCGCATGAGGGATGGGCGAGGGGTGTTCATGCGTGTTCCAATCCAAAAAGCTGACGAATTTGTATCAGGCGCAGGGCAGCCTTTGCTGCCTCGCCGCCCTTGTTGCCCTGTGCCACATCGGCACGCTCAAGCGCTTGCTCCATGTTCTCGCAGGTGAGAATGCCGTTGCCAATCGCTGCATGGTGATGGCCGATGGAGAGTGACATGAGTCCGCGTGCAGATTCATTCGCGACGGTATCATAATGTGATGTTTCGCCACGGATAACGCAGCCCAGCGCGACATAGCCATCGTAGTTACCGCTTTTGGCGGCCATGGCAATGGCGGCAGGAATTTCGAGTGCGCCCGGAACCGAGAGCATTTCGGCGGTGTGACCCGCGGCATAAATGGCAGCCGTAGCGCCGCTAATCAGCATTTCGCTGATGTCGTGATAATAGGGGGCGACGACGAGTAGGATGGGTTTCATAGGACCTCGATAGGGCGGTGGCCGGCGATGTGTAGCCCATAACCCTCCAGCCCGACAATGGTTTTTGGTGAATTGGTGAGCAGAGTCATCTCGCGCACGCCCAAATCGGCCAATATTTGTGCGCCGATGCCATAATCACGCAGGATGGGGGTTGCGGGTTCCTCGCCGCGTTTCAGCTTCAGCCCATCGCTGGCGGCGGTGCGGCGCGGCTCGCGCAGCAGCACCACCACGCCCGAACCTTCGGCATCAATTGTTTTCATAGCTGCATGCAGAATACCTGCTTTGCCATGCGAGCTATCGCCCAGCACATCGTGCAACACATCCAGCGCATGCATTCTGACAAGGGTTGGTGCTGTGCTGCTAACGGTATTTTTTATCAATGCTAAATGCTCGGCATAGCCGGGGCTTTGCGCATAGGCGATGCAGTGCCACTCGCCCGCGAAGCTGGTGGAAATGGTGCTCTCGACAATGCGGCTGACGAGCTTTTCGCTGCGGCGGCGATAGGCAATTAAATCCGCAATCGTGCCGATTTTGAGTTTATGCTCGGCGGCGAATTTCAGCAGATCAGGCAGGCGTGCCATGGTGCCGTCATCGTTCATGATTTCGCAAATCACGCCCGCTGGGGTGACGCCCGCAAGGCGTGCAATATCGACTGCGGCCTCGGTATGGCCTGCGCGCACCAGCACACCACCCTCGCGCGCCTCAAGCGGGAAGATGTGTCCAGGGGATGCGATGTCATAAGGCTGCGCCAATGGGTTCATGGCGACGCTGATGGTGTGCGCACGATCCGCCGCTGAAATCCCCGTTGTTACGCCCTCGCGCGCTTCGATGCTCACCGTGAAGGCAGTGGCGTGGCGGCTGGAATTGTGGCGTGCCATGGGTGGCAAACCGAGGCGCTCGACTTGTGGTTTCTCGAGCGCCAAGCAGATGAGGCCGCGTGCATGTTTGGCCATGTAGTTGACAGCAGCGGCATCGCAAAATTGTGCGGGGATGACAAGGTCGCCCTCGTTCTCGCGGTCTTCGTCATCAACAAGGATGACCATGCGGCCTGCTTTGGCCTCGGCGATAATTTCTTCGGTGGTGGCGAGTGTGCTCATAAAACTCTTTCTGTGGTCGATCGCGGCGTCGCGTCCGTGCTCAGTCGGTCATGTACTAAGTGTACACTCACTCCTTGTGCGCGGGCGCTCCTAGCGCTCACCTCACACAAAGAAGTTTTACACCCTGTCGTTCTCATCATGGCGCTTCCTTGAGCCGCGCCACATAGCGCGCGAGCATATCGACTTCGAGGTTGACGCTATCACCCACCTTCAAGCTGCCAAAGCTTGTTACCTTGGCGGTGTGGGGAATGATGTTGACGCTGAAGATGGTGACGGTGGTGCCGCCAACGCCGCGTGTGTCCTTCACGTTGTTCACAGTGAGCGAAACACCATCGAGGGTGACGGAGCCTTTGGGGGCAATGAAGCGAGCGAGTGCGGGAGGCACTTCGAATTCCCAGATGGTGGAATCACCGCTTTTTTCGGCAGCGACAACCCGCGCCAAACCATCGACATGCCCACTCACAAAATGGCCGCCCATGGCATCGCCCACACTCAACGATGGTTCGAGATTCACCACTGTGCCCACGGCCCAATCCTTCGCGGTGGTGCGGTTCATGGTTTCGGCGGAGAGGGACACTTTGAACTCGTTATCGCTTACCTTTACGGCCGTGAGGCAAATGCCGTTCACACAAATGGAATCACCCACCTCGATAGCAAAGGGATCCTTCATCGCAATCGTGATCATGCAATCGCCACGTTGGTCGACGCGGCGGATGGTGCCTTGGGTTTTTACTAATCCTGTGAACATGACTACCAAGCGGTTTCTATGGTCGATTGCGTTGTCATCGGCGTGCTCGAATGCTCATGTAGCGCTGCTACACTTGCGCTTCTGTGCGCGCCGACTCCTAGCACTCGCCGCATATAAACCGCTTTCTTGCTGGTGTCTAGGAGAGCTCATACCGTTCATATGAATCCTGACCTAGCGTGCGGGCATCAACACGGGTGGCACTAGAGAGGGTGGTATTTAGTCCATCTATCGGCGATTTACCAGCATTTCCGAGCGTGATGGGGGCGCAGTAATGGTGCAGGGTTTCGACGAGGCCTGAAGCAAGGAAACTGGCGGAAAGCGTAGGCCCAGCCTCGATAAAAGCGCGGGTGATGCCCTCGGTGGCGAGTGCGGCAAGGATGGTGCGTGGGGCAAGGGCGCTATCCTCCACCACCAGAAATTTCACCCCTGCCTCGCGCAGATCGGTGGCGTGGCTGGCGTTTAATTCCACCGCTTCGGCATGGGTGATGACCCAGAGCGGGAACTGGTTGGCAGTTTTCACGAGCTTGCTGCTAAGCGGCAGGCGCAACTGCCTATCCGCCACCACGCGCACAAGGTTGGGGTGTGGGGCAATGGGCGGGCGCACGGTGAGAAGAGGATCATCCGCGAGCACAGTGCCGATGCCCGTGACGATGCAATCGAACTGCCCGCGCAACAGGTGGCCGTGCTGGCGCGCAAATTCACCCGTGAGCCATTGGCCGCCGCCATCACCCCGTGCCATGAAGTTATCTTGGCTGGTGGCGAGTTTCAGGGCGACATGGGGCAGGTTTTGCGCGATGCGGCGGAAGAAGCCTTTGTTGAGGCGAATGGCTTCGGCGGTGGGTTTGATGATGACGTCAATGCCCGCTGCGCGCAGCATGGCGGCGCCTTTGCCGCTGACGCGGGGGTCGGTGTCCTCGCACGCAATCACCACGCGGGCGATGCCTGCATCGATAAGCGCCTGAGCGCAGGGTGGGGTTTTTCCGTGGTGCGCGCAGGGTTCGAGCGATACATACGCCGTGGCGCCGTGTGCGGCATCGCCAGCTTGCTTCAGCGCTTCGGTTTCCGCATGTGGGCGGCCACCATCCGCCGTGCGACCAAGGCCGATGATATGGTTGTTTTTGACAATAATGCAGCCGACGCTGGGGTTCGGCCATGTGCGTCCAAAGCCGCGGCTAGCAAGGCGCGTGGCGTGGAGGAGGAAGTGGGAATCGGTGAGCATTACAGCTTATCGACAAACTTCTCGAAATCATCCGCTGTGCCGAAATCGCGGTAGACGCTGGCGTAGCGGATATAGGCGACGGCATCGAGTTTTTTCAGTTCATCCATGACCAGTGCGCCGATGCGGCGGGTGGGGATATCGGACTCGCCTTCGGATTCGAGTTTTTGCACAATGCGGTTGATGGCCATTTCCACCGAATCCGCATCCACAGGGCGCTTGCGCAGGGCAATGGCCATGGAGCGGGCGATTTTATCGCGGTCGAACAAGCGGCGCTCGTTATTGCTTTTCACCACCGTCAGCTCGCGCAGTTGCACACGTTCGAACGTGGTGAAGCGCGAATTGCACGCAGGGCAGAACCGGCGGCGGCGGATGGAGGAGCCGTCCTCGCTGGGGCGAGAATCTTTTACCTGAGTATCCTCATGGTTACAGAAAGGACAGCGCACAAAATCTCCTAGCTATAGATGGGGAATCTATCCGTCAGCGCACGCACCTTCGCTTTGGTGGCAGCTTCCACCGCCGCGTTCGCTTCGGGCGCTTCGGGGTTTTTGGAAAGGCCATCGAGTACATCGCCAATCAGGTTGCCGATTTCTTCGAACTCTTTGATGCCGAATCCACGCGTGGTGCCCGCAGGGGTTCCCAAACGCACGCCGCTGGTGACGAACGGCGATGCAGGATCGAACGGAATGGCGTTTTTGTTGCAGGTGAGGCCAGCACGCTCGAGCGATGCTTCCGCCGCTTTACCCGTCACGTTTTTGGGGCGTAGGTCGACCAGCACGAGGTGATTATCCGTACCGCCACTCACAATGTTCAGGCCACGTTTGACGAGCACTGCTGCGAGTGCACGGGCGTTATCCACCACGGCTTGCGCATACTGCTTGAAGGCTGGTTGCAGCGCTTCACCATAGGCCACGGCTTTACCTGCCATGACATGCACCAGCGGCCCACCTTGGATGCCAGGGAAAATGCTGCTGTTGATGGCCATTTCGAGGGTTTGGTCTTTGCCCATCGGCGTTTTGCCGACCACGAGTTCAGGCACGTTGGAAAGAATCATGCCGCCGCGTGGCCCGCGCAGGGTTTTGTGGGTGGTGGTGGTGACAACATGCGCGTGCGGCAGTGGCGAGGGGTAGGAACCACCAGCAACGAGGCCTGCGATATGCGCCATATCGACCATGAAATATGCGCCGACTTTATCGGCAATCTGGCGGAAGCGCGCCCAATCAACCACACGTGGATAAGCCGAGAAGCCCGCGATGATGAGTTTGGGTTTGTGCTCCAATGCAAGCTTTTCAATCGCATCGTAATCGAGCAGGTGGGTGTCCTCGCGCACGCCGTAGGTGATGGCGTTGAACCATTTGCCCGACTGGTTGACGGGCGCGCCGTGGGTGAGGTGGCCGCCCGCTGCGAGCGATTGACCCATGATGGTATCGCCGGGCTTCAGCAGCGCGTTGAACACACCTTGGTTGGCTTGGCTGCCGCTGTTTGGCTGCACGTTGGCATAGTTGGTGTTGAAGAGTTTCTTCGCGCGGTCAATCGCCAGTTGCTCTACCACATCAGCAAACTCACAGCCGCCGTAGTAGCGTTTGCCAGGGTAGCCTTCGGCGTATTTGTTGGTGAACACGGAGCCTTGCGCATCCATCACGGCTTTGGATACGATGTTCTCGGAAGCAATCAGCTCCACCTGATGTTGCTGACGGCCAAGCTCATTCTGGATGGCGTTGAAGATGTCTTTATCCGTCGTCGACAGTGGCGCGGTGAAGTAGGCGGTGGTGGTGCTCATGGTTTCCTCGAGTTTACGTGCGGTGTTGGTCATGGTTAATTCCTTTTCTTACATTCTGGGATGGTGCGTTCAAAGCAATTTTGGCCTTTTTGGAAATTCTCGGCCCAATTGTAAAGATTGTCATGAGTATAGCGATTCAGCTTAACCTCTGACCAATTCGTATTGAAGTTCGTGCAAATCTTGTAGCCAGTGGCGTTAGGCGTGTAGTGATAGCGTTTGAGTTGCTCATCACTGAAATGGATATTGTTGTAGTATCCGCCACAGCTTTGGGAGCCGTACGAACCGCTATTGATAGCGTTGAGCGCTTTGCCGTTCAGGCTCGTTAGCACATGACCATTCTGCTGGTGATACGCCGTGAGCGCGCGGTGCAGCTGCTCCAGTCCTTCCAGCGTATCCATATCCTCGTTCACCATGCGCGTGTGGGCGGGGGAACCCGTGATGGTGAGGGCGTAACCCACAATCCCTAGCAGCGCGGCAATCGCAAAAATACGTAGGAATTTTTGCATGGGTTATGCCTTTTTCTCGAACGCAGCAATTTCAGGCTTGAAGAAGTAATATATCCCAGCGCTGGTGGCGGTGAGTATGAGTACCTTCAGTATGAAGCGAATGCTTAACTCACCGCTTAGGAAATAGTAGCTGAAGCTGATGAAGTTACACAAAATGACGAGCGCGGCAATCAACAGCGAGAGGTTCATGAGCTTGAGGCGCGTGCCGTGGATGAACTGGCCGATAGCCACCATCGATTTGTTAAGTTGGCGCGAGGTGAAATAAACCAGCGGTGCACTGACAAAAATAGCGGCGAGGTAGCCACGAATGGCATCTGCAATTGGTTGCGATGAATAGTAGATGCCGCGCATTTGGCCGCGCCCATCTGGCAAATTGTAATCAAGGATGGTGAAAAGAATGGAGAGAGCCGAGTAGATGGTGATGTACAGCACGATGAAGAAGAAGAGATTGAGCATCGTTAGGCGCGGCGAGGCATAGACTGTAGGTTTGGGCACAGGCACGGGAAATGGCTCGTCGCTATATTTGCTCCAAAATGCGGCAAGTTGATCCTCGGGCCAACCAGCGGTTTTGAGTACGGCGTTGATTTCCTCGCGGCTTTTACCGAGGCGGGAGGCGTCCTTTACGAAATCAAGCAACGTGGCTGACATTGAGTTTTCCCTTACTATCCTAATTTTTTTACGCGGTTTTCGTGCCGCCCGCCTTCAAAGCGCGTGGCCAAAAAACGTTTCAAACATTCCTTGGCTTCGGCATCACCAATCAGGCGGGCGCCGAGGCATAGAATGTTGGCGTCGTTATGTTGACGGCTCAGCTCGGCGGCAAGGCCAGTGCTGCACAATGCGGCGCGTGCGCCAGCGACACGATTCGCCGCGATGGAAATGCCAATACCTGAACCGCAAATGGCAACGCCAAATTGCGCGCGGCCATCCGTCACTGCTTTGGCGACGGCGTAACCGTAATCAGGGTAATCGACGGAGTCCGCCGTGTTCGTTCCTAGGTCGAGCGCGGTGAAACCAAGCGCTTCGATTTCGGCCAACAGGAGTTGCTTGAGCATAAGCCCAGCATGGTCGTTGGCGATGGCGATGGTTTTATTCACGGTCATGGGCTCGGTCGAGTTTTTGTTTTGCATTCTGCGTTGGCTTGGCGCTAACGTGACCACGGTATTTAGTGTCGCTTTGCAGCGAAGGCTGCCAAGCAAAACTATATATAGTAGGTGCGCCTGTTTTTGCCACGAAGCCGCAGCGAGCGCAACCAAGAACCGCAAGCGATTGATTTTATGGAACATAGCTGGATGATTTTGGGATTTATTGCGTTTGTGGGCGCGTGCATTGGCTCATTCCTGACGCTGGTGACTTATCGGCTGCCGCGTGACGAAACGATTGGCATGACGCGATCGCGCTGCCCCAGTTGTGGTACTACACTTGCGGTGCGCGATTTATTTCCTGTCCTCTCGTGGGTTTTTTCGCGCGGGAAATGTCGGCACTGCAAAACAAAAATCAGCGCGCGCTATCCGCTGACGGAACTTGCCTGTGCATTGGGAGCGCTGGTGGCGACGTATCGTTATGGCATCACCCTCGAGGCATTTGCAGTGACGGGGTTATGGTGGTGCATCGTCGCCATTATCATCACGGACCTAGAGCATTACATCATCCTCGATGAAGTGCAGATTGCGATGATTGTTTTTGGCGTGCTGTATCATTACGCGATTGGCACTGATTTCACGGATGTGATTGTAGCAGGTTTCATTGGCCTTACGATTGGCCTCATCCTCAAATATGGCTTCCTCTATTTGCGCAATAAGGATGGTCTTGGCCTCGGCGATGTGAAGTTATTATTTGGTGCGGGCATTTGGCTTGCGAGCGGCGCAAGCTTTGTGCCGTTCTTATTTTTCTCGGGCGTGCTTGGTGTAGTGTTTGGCCTTGGCTGGCGGATGATTGGCCGCGGCGAACTATTCCCCTTTGGCCCTGCGCTTGCGGCATCGCTTTTACTATGTGTGGTGTGGCCAAATGTGGCGAATCAATTCTGGCAACTCTACGGATTTATTGGCAATTGATTTGGCGTTGCGGATGAATGGTTTGAGGTTACTCACATCCTATCACAAACATCTTGTCGACTATTAGTGGTGTGTTACTAGTCTAGGGTGAAATCATTCCTGATGGGGATCACGAATGCCAATAAGTACATGGACTCGGTGGACAATAGTTACGGTGTGCGTTGCGCCACTTTACGCCTGTACTTTTATCGATTCTTTCGTTCCTAAAGATGGCGAAAAGACAGATGTCATTGATCGTCAGAAAAATCTGACCATTGATGATTTTCGTAAGATAAACGAGATTAACAAGGAGCTCGCGGAGACAGACCCGACGGTAACTGCTTCGCTCAGTGCTCCGCCGATTCCGGATATTGCTCAGGTGCTGGCCGCGCCGAAACCACCGAAGGTTGCCAATACCAAGTTGGTGACCCTTGCCGTGACCGATGATGTGCCGTTGCGCGACGTGCTTTTTGAGCTTGGGCGTTTGGCCGAGGTTGATATTGAAGTGGGGCCGGGCTTGGATGCGGCGGGTATCAACCTGCGCGCTACCAATAGGCCTTTTAATGAAGTGATCGACCGTATTTCCTCGCTGGCCAATTTGCGTTACAGCGTTACGGGTAGCTCCATTCGCGTGGAGAGAGATTTACCCTACGTGAAGAACTACTCCCTCGACTTTTTGAACTTAGTGCGCTCGAGCCAAACGACCTACAGCTCCAGCACGAGCATTGGTGGTGGCAGCAGCAATAGTTCTTCTTCATCGAGTTCTGGCTCAAGTGATTCAGACTCGTCCTCTGGCGTGGGGTCAAGTGGTTCAGAAGGGACGATCACTGGAAGTGCAGAAAGTGATCTGTGGTCGGCATTGCAGTCTTCGATTGCTGAAATTCTGAATTATTCTCCCGTGGCACAGGACGCAACTACAGATGCTGTGCGCCCTACTGCGGGTACGCCACCGCCCTCGCCGACGGGAGCGGCTGGCGCCGGAACTACGCGCGAAGGCAACTTTGTCATCAACCGTCAAGCCGGTGTTCTCGCGGTTAATGGTACGCAGCGTCAGCATGAAATGATCGCGAATTTTCTATCGCTCATGACCCGCAACTCTTCAGCTCAGGTTCTGATTGAAGCAAAAATTGTGGAAGTGGCCTTGTCGGATGAATTTGCATCAGGGGTCAACTGGAACCGCGTGATTGGTGACGTGAATGATAGCTATCTCGGCCTTGGCAATTATATCCCTGGAGGGATTCCAAGCATGGCATCGGACGGCGCGCGCGGCACGGCGCTCACCTTTGGGATTAACCAGCCGGATTTAGGGGCCGTGGTTGCGCTGACCCAGCAATTCGGTACAACGCGCACCCTATCAAGCCCACGCTTGTCGGCGATCAACAACCAGCAAGCCGTGCTGACGTTTGCTCGAAACCAAGTTTATTACGAGTGCACCTACACGCCAGCAAGCACCAGCTCCTCGTCGAGCTCGACCCAATCCACTCAGGCAACACTGGATTGCCCGCAGCGGACGGTGCCGATCGGTATCATCATGAGCATCTTGCCTTCGGTTAATCTCGATACACAAGAGGTGACACTCAATGTTCGCCCAACCTTGACACGCTTGCTCGACTTCGAGCTGAGTCCCGTCACAGGCTTTTTGAGATCGCAGGCGGCAACGACAGCGGCGGCTGATGCGATTCCAGATATCAATACCCCCATTATTGAATCGCGCGAGATTGACTCGATTACGAAAGTGAAAAGTGGCGGTGTGATGGTCATTGGTGGCTTGATGGAAGACATCACCCGCAATGAGACCGATTCGATGCCTGGATTGGGTGAGGTGCCGCTTTTTGGGAACCTATTCAAAGGCCGCACGGAGAATTCGCAAAAGCGTGAGCTCATTATTTTTATCAAGGCAACGATTGTGAACTCTGACGGAAGTACGCATCCTGTCGACAAGAAGGTCTACGAGAAGTTCTTAGACGACCCCCGTCCGCTGTTTAAATAGTCGCCTGAAGGAGCTCTAAGCAGCCATGTTAAGCAGCATTCGTTATGTGTTGATGACGGCGACACGTGACCGATTATTTCTTGGTTTGTTGCTTGGGATTCTTGCGGCCGCCTATATTTCTCATGTCCTTGGATCGACAGCGATGCTGGAAACGCAGCAAATGGCGATTGCCTTCACTGCGGCGAGTGCGCGCGTCATTATCATGATTGGCATTATTGTCTTTATTGGCTTTCATATGCGCAATGCGTTCGATGCGAAGGAAATCGATGTCTTGCTGTCGCGCCCCATCTCGCGCACAAGCCTCGTACTTTCCTACTGGCTTGGATTCGCAGCCGTGGCTACATTCCTCGTGTTGCCAACGGTAGCGTTGATAGGGGTTATTGGTATCCTTAACCAGACAGGCTTCTGGTTGTGGTCGGTCAGTTTGTTGCTGGAATCGTGGTTGGTGGTCTCGGTGGCGTTGTTTGCCTCGCTGACGATCAAAAGTGGGGTTGGGACGGTGCTGGCCTCGCTTGCGATTTATAGCTTGTCGCGCATGATGGGATTCTTTCTGGCGACGACCAGTGTGCGCAATGTATTCAAGGAGCAGCACATCAATGTGGGTGCCCAATGGCTCATGGATGGGATTGCAGTGGTTGTGCCACGGCTTGACCTTTTCGCTAAAAGTAACTGGCTAATTTACGGTGCGCGCTCGTATGAAGATGCGGCCTTGGTGCTCATGCAAGCGGGTGTATTTATTCCGTTGCTGCTGGCAGCCTGTGTTATCGATTTTAAACGCAAACAATTCTAGGTAAGGCAAGCGCACCATGCTGCGGATGTTCACAAAGCCTAGCCAGCATGCCAGTTTACGCAAGGCGCTGCGCGAACCCGCGATGCAAGCAGCAGTCGCCGTGTTTGCGTTGATGCTGGCAGGACAAGCAGCATTCTGGCACCATACGCGCGCGATTAAACCCGAAATGAGTGTTGTTCCCGATGTGCCAGGCGAGCGTGCTGTGCGCGCCTTATCGTTTGGCGATGAGGAAGCATTCTTTCGTCTGCATGCACTGAGTATTCAAAGTGCGGGCGACACATTCGGGCGCTTCACGGCGCTGTATAAATACGATTTTAACAAGCTGTACCATTGGTTCACCCTGCTTGGGAAACTGAACAATGAATCCAACTACATTCCCGCCATGGCATCCTATTATTTTAGCCAAACACAAAATGCCAATGATGTGCGTTACATCGTCGATTATCTCGATGATTACACGGATGGTCGCGCCAAAGAAAAATGGTGGTGGGTGACCCAAGGCGCCTATCTGGCGACCCATAAACTCAAAGATACTGGTCGCGCCCTGGAATTGGCGAGTAAGCTAGCGGGCGTGCGCGGCATTCCGCTATGGGCACAACAGTTGCCAGCTTTTATTCATGAGCAACGCGGCGAGTTTGGCGAGGCGCTGGCCATCATCGAAGAGGTGGTTAAGAACCCCGAGGAATATAGCCAAGGCGAGCTTAATTTTATGCGCTATTTTGTTGATGAGCGCTTGAACCGCCTCGACCAAGTGCAGAAAGATTTTGATGCAGCTCAGCGCGAGAAAGACGAAATGAAAGCCAAAGGCATCGCGGAGCCCCAACCTTTGGGGCCACCGAGTGATGTTGGCGCGCCAACCTTGGGCGGGAAATAGATTACTTTTTCACTTTGCGCGGTGCATCTGTCGTTACCACACCATAGCATTGTGCGTCGCTAGGGAATTGGCCGCTACGAACTTCCGCAGCATAGGTGCTGGCCGCAGTGGTAATGACGCTACGCATATCCGCGTATTTTTTGACGAATTTGGGGCTGCGCTCGAATAGGCCGAGCATATCATCCACCACCAGTACCTGACCGTCGCACGCGGCGGAGGCGCCGATGCCAATGGTAGGGATGGCGATGGTGCGGGTGATCTCCGTCGCAAGCGACTCGACAACGCCCTCGATGACGACGGCAAACGCGCCAGCCTCGGCAACGGCGTTTGCATCGGCAAGGATAGCCGCGCGGGCAGCGTCATCGCGCCCTTGGGTTTTGAAGCCGCCGAGCGTGTTGCTGTGCTGCGGCATGAGCCCAATATGCGCCATCACGGGAATGCCGCGCTGGGTAAGGAAGCGGATGGTTTCGGCCAGTTCGACCCCGCCTTCCATTTTGATGCAGGCCGCACCCGTTTCTTTCATGACGCGGGAGGCATTTATAAATGCCTGCTCCGGCGACGCTTGATAGCTTCCAAAAGGCATGTCGACCACCACGCAGGCGCGCTTGCTGGCGCGCACCACAGCAGCCCCGTGTGCAATCATCAAGTCGAGCGTGACGGGCAAGGTAGAGTCGAACCCGTAGACGACCATGCCAAGCGAATCACCAACCATGAGCATATCGCAATGTGAATCGAGCAGGGCGGCCATGGGGGCGGTGTAGGCGGTAAGTATGACGATTTTCTCGTTTGCTTTGGCAGCACGAATTTGAGGAACACCAATACGGCCAGTAGAGGTGCTAAGCGGCTGGTGCGACATCGGCTTCCTCCTTGGTGCTAGCCTGCTGGTTGTTCATAGCTGGCGTGCCCCACCCAGGCGGAGCTTTGGGCAGTGTGATGGTAATGGTTGTTCCCACTTTGAGTTCACTTTCAATCGCAAACTCGCCGCCCATAGATTCAATGAATTTTTTGGCAAGCGGCAAACCAAGTCCGGTGCCTTCATACTTACGCGAGAGGGCAGAATCCACCTGACCAAAGGGTGTCATGACGCGCGAAATGTCTTTGGGCGCAATACCAATCCCTGTGTCGCGCACCTGAAGATTGAGAGCGCCTGTGGTAACGTCGTGCCACGCTTGGCAGCGCACTTCACCCCCAGCAGGAGTGAATTTTACAGAGTTTGACAGCAGGTTGAGCAATACCTGTTTGAGCTTCTTGGCATCGGTAACAATCACGAGATGGTGGCCGGGCAAGTCTTCAACCAGCGTAACTTGTGCCGTCTCGGCGCGCGGCATGACCATGCGCAGCGAGTTGCGCACGATTTTTGTGGCGTCTGTTTCTGCCCACTCGATTTGCAGTTTGCCTGCTTCAGCCTTCGAGTAGTCGAGGATGTCGTTAATCAGGCTGAGCAGATGCTTGCCTGAAGCATTGATATCATCGAGATATTCTTGGTGGATTTTTTGGAGTAGTTCGCGCGATTCGTTGCGAATAATATCCGAAAAGCCAATGATGGCGTTCAATGGTGTGCGCAATTCGTGACTGACACTGGCCAAGAATTGTGACTTTTCACGGCTTTGTGCTTCCGCTTGTGCTGCGGTGGCGATCAATTCCATGTTCACTTCGTGCTGCTTGGTAATGATGCTTTCCGCACGATTAGCAGTGACGAGCAGTACGACCATTACAATGGTGAATAGGACAAGGACGCCACCAAGGAAGAAAAGCAGGCCATCACCGATGAGCTGCGTTTGCTTAGTGGTATCAATATACACCTCTGCCAATGCCTCGGGCGCTGGGCTTCCCACCCTCATGATGGGAATGATCGCCTGTAGCATGGTGCGTTCGCTGTTGGGATTGCTACTCCCCGCGAGAAACACGCTTTTATGGGTGCGAATAACAGGCGTTCCGGCCCGCGCTTGTTCCAGATCGAATAACGTAATGCGTGTGCTGCCATCGGTTGTGGCGATTTCGTTATTGGATTGGTAGTAGAGGCGTACCACATCGGGCGAGAAGATAGTTATTTTGCTGACGGGGTGTTTTTCGAAGAAGCGTTTGGTTTCACTGGCAAAAGAGGGCAGGTAGGGCGATGTTGGGTTAGCGGTTATTTCCGCCGCATAGCGATCCCAAACGGTGGCAGAATAGCTAGATAAGGTCGCTACCGTCTGTTGGGTGAATAATTTTGTAATACCGCTATTTTTCAGGCCGTTGGAGTAGAATACCACAAATCCAGCCGCAATGAGCATCAGAAAGAAGCTAATAAAAGCCAGATAGCGTAAATGAGTAAACATGGGTTGATTCTAGCGATTAGTTGTTCAATTACAACCGAAACTAGATAGTTGCCTACTGAATGGGATAAGTATTTTGCGCGGTTGGGTGAGGCTAAAACCGAGGCTTGACAGCACGTGGTGACGCCATTATAAGGCACCCTCTTTAAATAACACTACCACAAAGGAGAGTGCTATGAAACGCACCTATCAGCCAAGCAAAATTGTTCGCGCCCGTCGCCATGGTTTCCGTGCGCGCATGGCAACCGTTGGTGGCCGCAAAGTGCTCGCCGCACGCCGCGCTAAAGGCCGTAAAGTTCTCAGCGCTTAAGCACTGAGGTTTTTTTCAGCAATTCGTGCATGATGAGGGTCTTAACCCTCAAGCTCCCGCCGCTATGCGGGTCATGCCTTGCGTGACCTAGGCTTACTTAGGCTATTCATTTTTTTCGTATGTGCTAGTGGATAGGCATGACACTAGTAATCACCACCTTAAAAAACCGCGCGGATTTTCTTCGCTTGAGGCATGGCCGCAAGTTTACGACGCCGTATTTTATTTTACGCGCCGCACCATCGGATGTTGCAGGGCAGGCTGGGGCGCGGGTGGGTTACACGGTGACCACCAAATGCGGCAATGCGGTGCTGCGTAACCGCACTAAACGGCGCTTGCGGGCGCTTGTGGCGGAGATTTTCCCCGAAACTGCCAAAGAAGGTTATGATTATATCCTGATTGCGCTGGATAAGGCCAAGCCCAACGCGGCGGAGGCTGCGTATGGCGATTTACGTGCAGCTATGAGCCGCGCCATCGCTGGGGTGCATCGCTGATGCAGCGTGTGATTAAAATGCTGATGCTTGGGGTGATACGGGTATACCAATATGCCATCTCACCAGTTACGCCTGCTAGCTGCCGCTTTAACCCCACCTGTTCGCATTATGCGGCAGAAGCGATTACACGACATGGGGCTTGCAAGGGGGCATGGCTTGCCATAAAACGCCTTGCCCGTTGTCACCCTTGGGGTGGTAGCGGTGATGACCCCGTACCATGACGTGAATGGTAGCTGTTAACTTTGAAGGTAATATAATCCATGACTGCTCCTGTTGGCCAAGGCCCCGAAACGAAAAACCTAGTGTTCGCGATTGTTGCTGCGACGGCAATTATGTTCGGCTGGCAATATTTCTACGAGCGCCCACGCCAATTGGCGATTGTCGCGCAACAAAAAGTAGAGATGGCAAAAAAAGTAGCTGAGGAACCCATTGCGCCCAAGGCATCAGAGATTGATACGGCGCTTGATGCCACTGAAGGCGCGCCGCGCATTCGCATCAACACGCCAGCGCTGCATGGCTCCATCAGTTTGGTGGGCGCGCGGTTCGACGATTTAACGCTCGCCAATTACCACGAGAAGCTCGACAAATCTTCACCCGAAGTGAAAATGTTCACGCGCGCCTCGGCGGCGGATGCGTATTTTATTGAGCTGGGCATGCTTGCGGCAAATGGTGCGGCGGTGCCCACTGCCGCCACGCGTTGGCAATCCAATGATACGGAACTAACCGTCGATAAGCCCATTACCCTGACATGGAACAATGGTGCGGGTCTTACGTTCACGCGCAAAATTTCAGTGGATGAGCACTTCATGTTCACCATCACCGATAGCGTGAAGAATAATGGTAGCGCGGCGGTGAAGCTCTATCCTTATGGCTCTGTCAGCCGCAATTATGCTGATATTTCCAAGCACACCATCATGATGCATGAAGGCCCTGTTGGCGTCATGAACGAGGTGTTGCAGGATGTGGCGTACAAGACGCTTAAAGAGGATGGCCCGCAGAAATTTGAAGCCACCAAAGGCTGGTTTGGGATCACCGATCAGTATTGGTTGTCGGCGATTATTCCCGAGAGCGATGCGGTGTTTGATGCCAACTATAAGCAGTTTAAACGCGGTGAGATTGATGCCTACCAAGCCGACATGCGCGCAACACCGATGAATGTGGCGGTGGGGCAAGATGCAGCGCACACGGTGCGCGTGTTTGCAGGCGCAAAAGTGATGAAGCAGCTTGATGCCTATCGCTTGCAATACAACATTCCGCTGTTCGACCGCTCGGTAGATTTTGGCACGCTCTATTTCCTCGCGCGCCCCATCTTTGGCTTGCTCAGCTTCTTCCAAGGCTTGGTAGGTAACTTTGGTGTCGCCATTTTGTTGCTGACGCTGGTTATCAAAGGCTTGCTGTTCCCGCTCGCAAGTAAATCGATGACGGCGATGGCGCGGATGAAACAACTGACGCCGAAAATGACGGAGATTCGCGATCGTTACAAAGACGACAAAATGAAGATGAACCAAGAAATCATGGCGATGTATAAGCGCGAGAAGGTGAATCCTGCCTCGGGCTGCTTACCGATTCTGATTCAGCTTCCTGTATTTTTTGCGCTCTACCGCGTGTTGTTTGTCACCATCGAGATGCGTCATGCGCCGTTCTTTGGCTGGATCCATGACCTTTCGGCGATTGACCCGACCAACGTCTTTAACCTGTTTGGGTTGATTCCGTGGGATCCGCCAAGCATCTTACATCTTGGGGTATGGCCACTGATCATGTGCGTGACGATGGTGCTTCAACAACGATTGAACCCCAAACCTGCTGACCCCGTTCAAGCAGCGATGATGAGCTGGATGCCGTATATTTTCCTATTTATCTGCGGAAGCTTCCCCGCAGGATTGGTAGTGTACTGGGCATGGAACAACACACTGACGATTTTCCAGCAGCTTTACATCAATACGCACCTCGAGAAGAAGGGCTTGCTGGAGAAGAAAGAAAGCAAGAAAAAGAAATGACGGGTGAACCACTCAGCCGCGCTTTGTTTGCCAAACCCATCCGCTTTGTGGCGGGCGTGGCGACCATGGATCAATTCCCCGAGCTGAATCTGCCTGAAGTGGCGTTCATTGGCCGCAGCAATGTCGGTAAATCGAGCTTGCTGAATGCACTGGTAGGGCAAAACCACCTTGCGCGCACCTCGGGTACACCAGGGGCGACGCGGCAGTTGAATTTCTTCAACCTCAACGAGGTGCTGCATCTGGTGGATGTGCCGGGCTATGGCTATGCCAAAGCGGCGAAGAAGGATGTGAAGCAGTGGCAAGGGGTGCTGTTCGATTATTTGCGTGGGCGGCAGCAATTGGCGCGCGCGTTTGTGCTCGTCGATAGCCGCCATGGGGTTAAGGATGCGGATGACGAAATGCTCAAGCGCCTCGATGATGCGGCCGTGAGCTATCAATTTGTGCTGACCAAAGCCGACAAGGCGGATGACCTAGAGGGCGTGCAGGAACGTGTACGTGCCGTGGCGCGCAAGCACCCCGCCGCGCACCCTGATTTGGTGACGACTAGCTCTCATGGTAAGCAGGGGATTGACGCCTTGCAGGATGCTGTTATTGAGGCATTGGAAGGGAAGATTTAGCCCATGCAAATTAAAACGATTAAGACCAAAGAACTGCTGCTGCGCACCGCCAAAACGGTAAGTGAAGCACTGCCCTATATTCAGCGTTTTGCAGGGCAAACCTTTGTCATCAAATACGGCGGCAACGCCATGGGCGACGAGCGCACGGCGGAAACCTTTGCACGCGATATTGTGATGCTGAAAACCATTGGCATCAACCCTGTGGTGGTGCATGGCGGCGGCCCGCAAATTGGCGCGATGCTAGAGCGTCTTAAAATCCAATCCGAATTCATCGATGGCTTGCGGGTGACGGATCAAGCGGCGGTCGAGATTGTGGAGATGGTGCTCTCAGGCTCCATCAACAAGCAAATCGTCACCGCCATCAACCAAATGGGCGGCACGGCGATTGGTATTTCGGGCAAGGACGGCAACCTGATTGAAGCGCAGCAACTCAAGCGCACGAAGAAGGACCCCGATAGCAATATCGAGCGCGTGCTGGATCTGGGCTTTGTGGGCGAGCCCGTGAAGGTCAATCCGCAAGCGATTCAGAATATTGTGGCCAGCGGCATGATTCCTGTGATTGCACCGATTGGCATGGGCCCGAACGGCGAGACCTATAACATCAACGCCGATACGGCTGCGGGCGCGATTGCGAGCGCGCTTAAGGCTCATAAGCTGATGATGCTGACCGATGTGGCAGGGATTCTGACGAAAGAGAAACAACTCATCAGCGAGATTGATGCCGAAGAAATTGATGCGCTGCTGGCCGATGGAACCATTACCGGCGGCATGATTCCGAAAGTGGAAACCTGCGTGAATGCCCTGCGCGGCGGCGTGAAGCAAGCCCACATTCTTGATGGGCGCATTCCGCATGTGTTGCTGATTGAAGTGTTTACCGCAGGTGGTGCGAGTACGATGATTCGCGCGTAGTTTGCTGCGTGAAAACAGCTGATCTGCGTTGTCGTGTCGGTGCTCGAATGCTCATGTGGCGCTGCTACACTGCGCTTCTGTGCGCCGCCACTCCTAGCATCTCAACTATTTTGACGCAGCAAGATGGGGTGTGTTTAGGAAGAAAATTTAGAAAACTCCGCCACCAGCGTCGCGTATAATTCCCGCTTAAAGGGCACAATCACCTCGGGCAATTCGTGCATGGGGATCCATTTCCATTCGCTGAATTCGGGGTGGTCATCGGCATGGATGTTGATGAGGGAATCATCGCCATCAAGCCGCATGACAAACCATTTTTGCTGCTGGCCGCGATACTGGCCTTTCCAGATGATGGGGATTAAATCGTCGGGTAAATCATAGCGGTGCCAATCAGCGGATTCGGCAAGGATGGTGACGTTATCGGCGGGTACGCCAGTTTCTTCGGTGAGTTCCCGCAGAGCTGCTGCCCGTGGCTCCTCGTCCGCATCAATGCCTCCCTGCGGCATTTGCCATGCCTCCGCCAGCGTGTCGAGCCGCTTGGCGACGAAGACCTTGCCCTGTGCGTTGAGAAGCATGATGCCCACGCCGTCGCGGTAAGGTAGGTTGCTATAGGCGCTCATTAGTGCCCGCCGCTTGATTTTTCGGCCGCTGCAGGCTTGAGGTATTTATCCTGCGGGAGGGGCTTTTGCTTTTTCTCGGCGGGTTTCTCTTTTTTCTTTTCCTTCTTGGGCGGGGCAGCGTGTTCGCCTTCAGCGGCGGCGGCTTCCTCGGCCTTCGGCTGAGGCGCTTCCTTGGGCACGAACATGGCTGAAAGGGGCGCCAGCGCAATCGATTCATCGAGTGGGTTGGCCTTCAGCCATTCGGCCAGTAATTGTAGGCTTTGTGGGCGCGCAGAAAGGACGACCACATAGTCACCTTTTTCTTTTGCTGCGGCAAGAATGCCTGCCAATTTGCTGCGGATTTGTGCTTCGTTGGGTGCGGGGTCGAGCACTAAATCGGCGCGGCGCATCATCTCCAATATGCCGCGATTGGTGGTCATTTGGCTGAGGGTGCGTGTGGGGTGCGTGGAAAGCATGAGCAACCCGCGCTTGCTGATTTCGCCAAGAACGGGCGCAATATTTTCTGCCGAGGTCGTTACCGCCTCGTTTGGTGCGGTGATGAGGCCCACGCTGCCAGCAATGGCGGCCAGCACTTCTTGCGTGCGGCGCAATGTTTCCTCGGGCGGCATTTTGCTGATGATGCCCATCGGGCCTGGGTCATCGGAAGGATAGTTGTCGTTCATGGCAGGAAGCATGGTCCATACTTCGTGGCCGAGGCTACGGAGATTTTCGCTGTAGCTGGTGGATTTGCGGCTATAGGGTGAATAGGCAACGGTGACTTCCGGCGGCAAATTCATGATGAGGCCAATGGATTGCGTATCAAGCCCAGCTTCCATGACGACAAAGCTGAGTGCGGCCTGCCCTTCTTTGCGCGCGAAGGGGCGGGCATAAAGTTTGGATGGGAGCAGATCGTTATCGCCACGCTTGGGCAGGGTGAGGCCATGGAGTGTTTCGCTCACCTCACGCGCAGGAGCGGGGACAAGGCTGTTTTTAGTGTGTACGGGTGCAGTGAGGGATGCCTCGATGGGGGCGGTGCGCAAGCTGGGGGCATTGGCGATGACGGGCTCTGGTGCAGGTGCTGGTGCCGCCTCGGGTGCCGCGGCTTCAGGGGTGGCTGTTTCTGGCGCGGCAGCGGAATGGTCGCTCGCGGGTTCGGTGCTTGTGGTTGGTTCGCTCGTAGGCTCAGTCGGTGCTTCAGTCGCACTGTGCTCGCCTTCAGCGGGGGCGGGTTCGGGCGCAGCTTCAGCGTGCGCAGGTGCTTCTGCTTCAGCAGCAGCAGGCGGCTCGGCCTCAGGGGTGGCAACATCGAATGTCGTTTCTTCGACAGCATGGGGGTCGCTGCTGAGCATGACCTCGCCCGTAACGGCATTAATAACGAAGCGCTGCTTTGCCTCGTTCGCGCGTTTTGATTCGTGATCGGAAAGCCCGATGAAGTCGACGAGGGTGGTCATCATGCCAAGCGCAAGCAAGCCAGTAATGGTCGCCCATAGGGCAAAGCTACTGACATGTGGGAGGCTGATTTTGCGACCGCCTGCCATGATCTACCTCATTTTTTTGCAGCAGGTTTTGCTGCTGCAGGGGCTGGCTCTGCGGCGGCATTTTCGTTGCGCTGATAGATGGATACAGCACGAATCAGATCGAGTGCGCGGCTGAGCTGATAGTCAGTATCGGCGCTCTTATCCTTTTTGCCGTCTTTCTTATCATCCTTGGCGGCATCCTTCTTGCTGTCCTTTTTGTTATCATTTGCGGCGGCAGGTGCCGCGCCCTCGTCCTTGTTCTGATCGTTATCCAAGTGACCAGGCAGGTTCATTTCCGAGAAATTGGCAGTCGGTTTGATGGTTTCCACCTTCGCCTGCTCGACCACAATATCGGGCACGATGCCTTTGGCCTGAATCGAGACGCCCGATGGGGTGTAGTAGCGTGCGGTGGTGAGGCGGATGGCGCCATGATCTTCAATCGGAATCACGGTTTGGACGGAGCCTTTACCGAACGATTTGGTGCCCATGACCACGCCGCGTTTGTGGTCCTTCAAGGCGCCCGCCACAATTTCGGATGCAGAGGCGGAGCCTTCGTTAATCAGGACAACAATAGGCAAACCGTTCGCGATATCGCCTTTTCTGGCGCTATAGCGGCGCGATTCCTCGGGTTTGCGCGAGCGGGTAGAAACAATTTCGCCATGGTCGAGGAAAGCATCCGACACATCCACCGCTTGGTCGAGCAAACCACCTGGGTTGTTACGCAAATCGAGCACGACGCCTTTGAGTTTACCGCCAATGGCTTTTTTCTCTTTCTCGAAGGCTGCCTTCATGGTTTCGGATGTCGCTTCCGAGAAGGAGGTGATGCGCAGGTAGGCGACATCGTCTTCCGAGCGGCTGCGTACGGATTGAATTTTGATGAGGTCGCGCTTAATGGTAATGTTCAGTGGCTCTTTCGCGCCCTCACGTAGAACTGTAAGTTTGACGCTTGTGCCCACCGCACCCCGCATTTTATCGACAGCATCCTGCAACGTGAGACCCATCACGGCGGTGCCGTCGATCTCGCTGACGTAGTCTCCGGGTTTGATGCCAGCTTTGGCAGCAGGTGTATCGTCAATCGGCGAGACGACTTTAACGAGGCCATTCTCCATGGTCACTTCGATACCAAGGCCGCCAAATTCGCCCTTGGTTTGGATTTTCATGTCGCCGAAGCTTTTTTCGTTCATGTAGCCCGAGTGCGGGTCGAGCGAGGTGAGCATGCCGTTTAGGGCCGACTCGATGAGTTTGTCATCCGCTACGGGCTCGACATAATCGCTGCGCACGCGGTCGAACACTTCACCAAACAGGTTGAGTAGTTCATACGTAGAGCTGCTGCTGGCCTTGGGTGCCGCGGCAGGGGTGGCTGCGTTGGCAAGGGTGGTGGTGAGGAAAAGGGCAGCAAGAAAGCGGGTGGCAAAGCGCATGAACAATCCGTGCGAAAGTGTTTTTAAAGGCATCTCCATTAACTTCATTCTGTCGGCGAACCTACTTGCAATAAAGCTTCGTCGAAATGCTCATGTAGTAAATCTACACTGCGCTTTCGCCACTTCATTGCGGCGAGCTTCATCCGCCATAATGTGTTACTGTAGATGCTACAAGTTGTAGCATTTAATTACCAACGACATTAGCGAACCAGTTGGCGGGGTCAATAGGCTTGGCACTGCTATCGCGTAATTCCACATAGGCCTCGGTTTTGCCGTTTTGTGGCATGGTGCCGATTGGCTCGCCGCGAATGGCGGCTTGGTTGAGGCTGGTATTGACTTTGCCCAAGCCAGCAATGAGCGAAATAAAGCCGTTCTTGTGTTTGATGAGCACCATGTTGCCATAATCGCGGAAGGGCCCAGTGAACACGACTTCACCATCGAACGGGGCGACGACAGTGGCGCCTGCGCGTGCTTTGAATACCATGCCGCGATAGGTGCCGTTATCGTTCTGTTTGTCACCGAAGCGGTGGATAACATCGCCCGAGACAGGCGCGCGCGCGCTCCCTTTTTTTCCATCGAAGCTTCGCAGCTTGGCGTTTTGCTTCGGCGCGGATTTGTCTTTGGCTTTTTCTTTCTGATTGGCATCAAGCTTGGCAATCAACTCTTGCAGTGATTTGGATTCGAGTGAGAGCTCCGACACTTTGGCGGCTTCACGGATCTGGTCGGCACTCAGGCGTGCTTGCAGTTTTTGCCGTGCGTTGAGTTCGCGTTCGAGTTTCTTTTGCTCATCCGCCAACTTCGCTTTTTCGGCTTTGGTGCGCGCATCACGCGTTTTTGCGGAGGTTTGTAGCGCCTTCATTTGTGTCATGTCGGTACGTAAACGGGCTGCCTTTGCGGCGACGGCCTCGTTGGTTTTTTCAAGCACGCTGGCGGTGCGCAGCATGGTTTGCGTATCCTCGCTCGACGAGAAAAGTGCGGTGGTGGGCATGTTGCGCATGCGCAGCAGGGTGACAACCGTCACTGCATAATCATGCTTGCGGCGCTCGAACTCGCGGCGCTTCTCGGCATATTCAGCATTCACCTTGGCCAGCGCGTCTTCTTCGCTATCCACCCGCCGTTCGGTCTTTTGCAATTGCTCGGCAAGGGTTGCCGCGCGCTCGCGCATCGCTTCAAGCTCGCGCTCTGTTTCGGCCAAACGACGGCGGATGGCGGCTTCGTTCTCTTTGCTTTTGGCAAGGTTCTCGAGTGTTGAATCGAGCTTTTGCTGCGGCGCTTGGGCGTGGGCAATGCTTGCCCACATCGCCACCACCATGAGCAAGCTACGCGCGCGCATGGGCAAGCAAATTGCGGCCAGTCATCTCTGGCGGTGGGGTGATGCCAAGCATGGCGCACAGGGTGGGCGCAATATCGGCAAGGATGCCTTGGCCAAGATTCTTTGGCGTGTTTTTATAGGCCTCGCCCACAAGGATGCATGGAACGAAATTGAGCGTGTGCGCGGTGTGTGCTTGGCCCGTTTCATCGTCGTGCAAACATTCGGCATTGCCATGATCGGCGGTGATGAGCATGGCGCCGCCTGCTGCATCGATGGCGGTTTTGAGGCGACCCAATGAGGCATCCACTGCCTCCACCGCTTTCATCGCGGCGGCCAAATCACCCGAGTGGCCGACCATGTCGGTGTTCGCGTAGTTCACCACAATCAAATCATATTTGCCGCTGCCAATCGCCTCGACCAGTTTATCGGTCACTTCGGGCGCAGACATTTCTGGCTGTAAATCATACGTCGCGACTTTGGGGGAGGGGACGAGAATGCGATCCTCGCCTGCGAAGGGCTCCTCGCGGCCACCGTTGAAGAAGAAGGTGACGTGGGCGTATTTTTCGGTTTCGGCAATGCGCAGTTGTTTCATGCCAGCATTCGCCACCAGCTCGCCCAAATTATTCACCAGCGTTTGTGCAGGGAACATGGCGGGGATGAGCGGGTTCAGCTTCTCGCTATATTCCACCACGCCGAGGGTGGCGGCAAAGCGCACGGTGCGCTCGCGTGCAAACTCGTTGAAATTGGGATCGATGAGCGCATGCAGGATTTCGCGCGCGCGGTCAGCACGGAAATTGGCCATGAGGATGCCGTCGCCGTCTTTCATGCCCTCGTAGCGATTGATGATGGTGGGCATGACGAACTCGTCGGATTTGTCGGCGTCATACGACATGGTGATGGCGGCAGCGGCGTTCGGTGCTTTGTTGCCTTGGGCGTACAGCAATGCTTCATACGCCAAGCTTACGCGATCCCAGCGCTTGTCGCGATCCATAGCGTAGTAACGGCCGCTGATGGTGGCGATGGAAACCAGTTGTTGTGCAGCAATGGCAGCCTCGAATTGTGCAGCAAAACCAAGTGCACTTTTGGGTGAAGTGTCGCGCCCATCGAGGAATGCATGCACGGCGACGGGAACGCCGCTGGCCGCCACCGCGTTGGCGAGTGCCGCCATGTGGTTCATGTGTGAATGGACGCCGCCATCGGAAAGTAGGCCGAGCAAATGGCAGGTGCCGCCCGATTGTTTGAGTGCGGCAATGTAGTTGAGAAGTGCAGTATTGTTGGCAAGCGTGCCATCGGCAATCGCAGCATCGATGCGCGGCAGTTCCTGCATCACCACGCGGCCCGCGCCGATGTTCATGTGGCCGACTTCGGAATTGCCCATTTGGCCAGTGGGCAAGCCCACATCCAGCTCGCTCGCGCTGATGGTGCCGAAGGGATAGGTGGCACGCATGGCGTCGAAGTTCGGCGTGTGTGCTTGGGCAATGGCGTTGTGCTCGCGCTCGGCGCTTTCGCCCCAGCCATCGAGGATGCATAACATGACAGGTTTTGGTGTGCTCATGAGGTGGTTTTAGCAGTGCGCACTGGACGTGCAAGTAGTAAACGTACGCGGTTAGCAAACCGCGTCAGCCATGAGCCAGCGAAGCTGCGCGAAGAACTAGGCAGTATGCCGATGTTCGGAGCAAATAAAGACTAGTGGCCGACATGATAGGGATGGCCGATGGTAATGGTGTAGGCGCGGTAGATTTGTTCCATCAGCATGGCGCGCAGCAGCTGGTGTGGCCATGTGGCGGCGCCGAAAGCGATGGTGGTGTGCGCGGCCTTGATGAGGGATATATCCAGCCCATCTTGCCCACCGATGGCAAACATTACATGTTTAGTCGCGTTTTTCTGAGCATCCTGAATCAGCTTGGCGAATTGGGGGCTGGTGAGGGATTTGCCCGTGGAATCCATCACGAATAAACGGGTTTGCGGGGTGAGGAGTTTTTGGAAGCCTTCGGCCTCGCGCGCGCGCCGCGCATCCGCCGTCATGTTGCTTGGGGCATCGGGGATTTCTTTGATGGCGATGTCCCACCGCGTTTGCTTCAGGTAGTGGGCAATCAGTTCCGCTTCGGGCTTGTGCTTGGCTTTGCCAACAGCAGCGATGGTGATGTGCACGGTGGCCTTAAGCGGTCACCATGGGCATCGCCCACATTTTTTCGATGTTGTAGAACTGGCGCACTTCGGGGCGGAAGATGTGAACGACGATATCGCCCGCGTCGATCAGCACCCAATCGCCGGTTTCTTTGCCCTCGATGGAAAGGGGGGGCGTGCCTTGTTTTTTGAGCATATCGGCCACATAATCTGCCAGTGCACTCACATGGCGTGGGGCGCGGCCGCTGGCCACAATCATGAAATCCGCGAAGCTGCATTTGTCGCGTAGGTTGAGGGTGGTAATTTCCTCGCCCTTGTTGGTGTCGATAATTTTGACAATCTGTTTGCACAAGGCTTCGGTTGCGGCCTGTGCGGGGGTGAGTTTTTTGGCAGGTGCGGCTGCCTTTTTGGCGACGGTTTTTTCGACCTTGGCGCGCGCTTTCACGGCGGCGTTTTTCTTCATCGCTTTGGCAGGGGTGGTTTTAGCAGGTGCTTTTTTGACGGATTTTGCAGCGGGCTTGGCCACTTTGGCTGCTACCGATTTCGGTGCAGTGGTTTTTTTCGAGGTAGCTTTGCTAGAGCTAGCAGGCTTTTTAGCAGTGGTGCGCGGTGGAATAGCCGTTACTCCTTAAGAGGTTTTATCGGGCGCAGTATGGCGCAAAAAAGCATTTCTTCCAAGCGTTTTTCGCAACAGGGTGGCGCTGAGTGGGTGTCGGGGGATGCACAGATAGACCCATTGCGGCGCTGCAGCATCCGCCAAACGCGCAGCCTCGGCGGATCTCAGGCGGTGGTGCACATAGGCAGTTGCAAAGCGCGCGTGCAACGCCTTGATGCCATAGGGTGCGCGGTCGAGCACGGCGATGGGCAGCCGCGAAGCAATCTCGCGCCAGTTACGCCAGCGATGAAAGCCAGCAAGATTATCCGCCCCCATGAGCCACACAAAGCTGCAATCACGGTGGTGCGATTGCAAAAAACGGATGCTGTCGATGGTGTAGTAAAGCCCCTCGCGCTGCTCGACATCCAGCACGCGGATGCGCGGGTGATTGGCAAGCCCGCGCGCGAAGGTGAGGCGCAGGGTATAATCGGCCAAATCATCGGCTTTCTTGAGTGGGTTTTTGGGCGAAACCAGCCACCAGATTTCATCGAGCTGCAAACGCTTCAAGGCTTCAAGCGAAATGTGCAGGTGACCTTCGTGGGCGGGGTTGAAGGAGCCACCGAGCAAACCGATTTTGCGCGAAGGATTTCTGATGGTCGATTTCGTTGTCATGTCCGTGCTCACATCCTCATGTAGCGCTGCTACACTGCGGTGTTGCGCGCGGTCATTCCTAGAACTCGCCTCATCATAAACCCTTCGAGAGACGGTTGTTATCAGCCCGCACGCACCGCCCCGTTTGGCTTGGTGGTGGTGACGCGGTATTTATAGGTGGTCAACTCAGGCGCACCGACAGGCCCACGCGCATGCAGGCGGCCAGTGGCAATGCCAATCTCGGCACCAAAACCGAACTCGCCGCCATCGGCAAATTGGGTGCTGGCATTGGTGAGAACGATGGCACTATCTACCTCGGCCATGAAGCGCTCGGCTTCGGCTGCATCGGCGGTGATGATCGCATCCGTATGGTGTGAGCCATACTGATTGATGTGGGCAATTGCTTCGTCCGCACCGTTCACTACTTTGATGGCGAGAATGGGTGCGAGGTATTCCGTGACCCAATCCTCATCCGTTGCTGCAATAATGCGTGTATCGAGCGCGCGGATGGAGTCGTCGCCACGCAATTCGCAACCAGCGGCGAGCAAATCCGCAATAAGAGTGGGGGCGATGGTGTTCATCACTGTGCGATCGATCAGCAAGGTTTCGAGTGCACCGCAAATGCCTGTGCGGCGCATTTTGGCGTTCAGCACGACCGCGCGCGCGGTGGCCGCATCGGCATGTGCGCTGACATAGATATGGCAGTTGCCATCGAGGTGCAGCAACGTGGGCACGCGTGCTTCCTCGCGGATGCGGGTGGTGAGGGTTTTGCCACCACGGGGGATGATGACGTCGATGTAGTCGTTCATTGTCAGCATTTCGGCGACGGCTTCGCGGTCGGTCGTGGGCACCAGTTGCGCCGCGGTGGGCGATATTTTCTCGACTGCGAGCCCTTCATGAAACGCCGCTAAAATCGCACGGTTGGTGTGCAAACTTTCTGACCCGCCGCGCAGGATGACGGCGTTGCCCGCTTTGAACGCAATCGCCGCTGCATCCGCCGTGACGTTGGGGCGTGATTCATAGATGATGCCAATGACACCGAGGGGCACCGCCACTTTCTCGAAATGCAGACCACTATGATCGATATCCCAACTCGTCAGCACGCGCCCGACAGGGTCGGCCAAATCGGCCACGCTGGCGACGCCCGAAGCGATGCCCTCGATGCGTTTTGCATCGACCAACAAGCGATCGCGCATGGCGGGGGAAAGGTGCGTGGCTGCATTCATATCAATCGTATTTGCTGCCATAATATGTTCGGCATGCGCACGGATGCTGGCGGCCACGGCATGCAGGGCGCGTTGTTTGGTTTGCGCAGAAAGCTGCGCAAGTATACGCGAAGCAACACGGGCATCACGCCCCATCTGCTCCATGGTTTGTTTAATATTCGTCATGTGCCGACCTTTCCGACCATTACTCGCGTGCCGCATAAACGGTCATGCGTGCCGATGCGCTCGGCAGTGAAGAGAATAGGCGCGAACCATATCAGGCTGAGCCAAAAAACCAGCATGGGCGCTTGCTCCATCGTGAGCAGGCTGGTGTAGAGTGGTAGGCTGGGGATGCTGAATGCCAAGAAACGTTCCACCGCATCGCGCTGGGTGAGGGCGCGCTGGTCGGTGCGGACGACATGGATTCCAAGGATGCGTTTGCCAGGGGTTGCTTGCCAGCTTGAGGCAGTGAAATGGGTGTAATAGCCAAGGCTGAGCAAAAAGGTGGCGAGCGTGGTGAGCCCTGTATCATCCAGCAGCGCGCCGACTAGCCCGCTGGGGATGATGAGGATGAGGCTATCGATTAGGTTGGCGAACACGCGCTCTAACCGCCCCGCATACATGGTTTGGAGGGGTTTCATAGCATCACCAAATCGTCGCGGTGGATGAGCGTGTCGCGGTGTGAGTAGCCGAGAATGCCCTCGACCTCGTCCGACTTTTTGCCACGAATTTGCTTAGTTTCAGCGGCATTATAGCCCGCGATGCCCTTTGCAACAGGCGCACCGCCAGCTTCATGAATAGCGATGATATCGCCGCGCTCGAATTTCCCTGAAACAGCGGTGACGCCTGCGGGAAGCAAGCTTTTCCCTGCCTTCAGCGCCTTGATCGCACCGGCATCCACCGTCACGCTACCGCTGATTTTGACCGCCGAGGCGATCCAATCCTTGCGGGCAAGGTGGGGTTTGGTAGCGGCGACAAACCACGAGGCATGCCCCACTTCGATAAGTTGTGATAAGGCGTGTTTTTCTGTGCCCTTGGCAATGACCATGTGGCAGCCGCTGGCGGTGGCCATTTGTGCGGCTTCCAGCTTAGTTTTCATGCCACCATTGCTGATGCTGCTTGCCGCACCACCACCCATGGCCATGATGGCGGGTGTAAGATCTTTGACGAGCTTGATATGCTCTGCATCGGAAAACTGGCTTGGGTTCTTTGTATATAACCCATCGACATCGGAAAACAGCACGAGCACATCCGCCCCGAGCATGACGGCAACGCGGGCGGCGAGGCGGTCATTATCGCCGAACTTCAGCTCTGCCGTGGCGACGGAATCATTCTCGTTCACGATAGGAATCAGCTTGTGCGACAGCAGCGTGGTGAAGGTGGCGCGGGCGTTGAGATAGCGCTGGCGATCCTCGGAGTCATCGAGCGTTAGCAGTAATTGGGCGACGTGAATATCGTGCGCGGCGAAGGCTTTGCTCCATGCCTGAATGAGTAGGGGTTGCCCCGCAGCGGCGGCGGCTTGTTTTTCTTCCAAGCTTAGTTTTTGGCTGCCCAAGCCCACTTGAGGACGCCCTAGCGCCACCGCGCCTGAAGAAACCAAAATGATCTCTTTGCCTGCCGCGTGCAGGCTTGCAATATCCGCCGCCATGGCCGCTAGCCAGCTTGCGCGCAGGCGCGCCGACTCAGCAATCAAGCTGCTGCCGATTTTGATGACGATGCGCTTGGCCGTAGCCAATGTGGGGGTTTTACTCATGTAAGACTTATAGCAGCGAATGGGGCGGTGTGAATAGGGTAATGGTAGAAGGTGCGGGATAAAATCTCGACGCATGCGCGTGAGGGTAGTATAAGCGCCACGTTACTTGAACGAGGCACCCATGAAAAAATACCTGCTTATTGCCATTCCGCTGCTGATTCTCATCTCCTTATTATTCACCAATGCACCCTACCAATGGCTGACCCAGCGCAGCATTGACAATGTGTTGGTGAAGGATAAACAAATCACCACGGAGTCCTCGCGCAAGGATGACAAGGTGGAGAGCACCTACCTTATTTTCACCGACCAAGGCGTGTTTCGTAACGACGATGCGGGCTGGTTCATGAAATATAACAGCTCGGACGTGTATGGGAATTTGGACGTGGGCAAGCGCTATCGCTTCAAGGTCTATGGTTGGCGCATCCCGTTTTTCAGCATGTACCCGAACCTTGTGCGTGCTGAGGAAGTGATGCCTGAAGCAGCGGAAAAACCAAAAAAATAGCGCGCGCTATTCCTCGATATTCCCGCCGGCAATATGCGTTGGCAGTGGTGGCGGGGCTTGCTCGCCGCGATAATCGATGATGGTTTGCAGCATCTCGACCAGCAAGGGCTCAATGTCGGTGCGTGCGGCCGCCGAGATAGTGAATACGGGGCCACCGCTGGCTTTTTCGAGCAGCTTTTTCTTTTTCGTAATCTCGGTTTTGGTGAGTGAATCGCACTTGTTCAAGGCCACCAGCTCGGGCTTTTCGGCCAGATCATCGCTGTGCTGGTTCAGCTCACTGCGCACGGTTTTGTAGGCGGCAACGACATCGTCCTGCGTGCCATCCACCAAATGCAGCAGCACGCCGCAACGCTCCACATGCCCCAAAAAGCGCGTGCCAAGCCCTTTGCCTTCGGCGGCTCCCTCGATGAGGCCGGGAATATCCGCGAGGACAAACTCGGCATCGCCCACGCTGACCACGCCCAATTGCGGGGCGAGGGTGGTGAAGGGATAATCCGCAATTTTGGGTTTCGCGGCGCTGACAGCGGCCAAGAACGTGGATTTACCTGCGTTGGGCAGGCCGAGCAAACCGGCATCGGATAGCAATTTCAGCTTCAGCCACAGTGTGCGCTCCTCGCCTTTACCAGCGGGGACGGATTGCGTGGGCGCTTGGTTGGTGGAGGATTTGAAGTGAATGTTGCCCAAGCCGCCACGGCCACCTTTGGCCAGCACAATTTCTTGCCCCTCTTCGGTGAGGTCGGCTAACAGTGTCTCGCGGTCTTCGTCATAGATTTGGGTGCCCACGGGCACTTCGAGCATCATGTCTTTCGCGGCTTTGCCGTAGCGCTGTTTGCCCATGCCGTGCTGGCCTTTGGCGCCTTTGAAATGTTGCTGGAAGCGGTAGTCGATAAGGGTGTTGAGCCCCGTGACCGCCTTCATGATGATGCTTGCACCGCGCCCGCCATCGCCGCCATCAGGCCCGCCCTCGGGGATAAATTTTTCGCGACGAAACGACACGCAGCCTTCGCCGCCATCGCCCGATTTGACGTAGATTTTTGTTTCATCGACAAAGTTCATAATGACTCCAACAAAAAAGGGAGCGAAGCCGCTCCCTTCCATGTTTTACGTGTGAAGTGCGCGCTTAGGCGGCGGCAGCTTTTTTCTTAGGTGCTTTTTTAGCAGTTTCGGTAGCAGCAGCGGCGGCAGCAACCACGTTCACCACGTTCTTGTTGCCAGCTTTTTTGCTGAACTTCACTTGGCCATCGACCGTCGCGAAGATCGTGTAGTCACGACCCAAACCAACGCCCACGCCAGGGTGGTAGGTGGTGCCACGTTGGCGGATGATGATGTTGCCAGCAACAACTTGCTCGTCACCGAATTTTTTTACGCCGAGGCGCTGGCCTGCTGAATCGCGACCGTTGCGGGATGATCCACCAGCTTTCTTATGTGCCATGACTTAGACTCCTTCGTTCGCGTAATTATTTCGCTGCTTTTTTAGCAGCAGGTTTTTTAGCAGCAGCAGGCTTTTTCGCTGCTGGTTTCACGGCAGCTTTGGCTTTCGGGGCAGCAGCTTTGGCTGGTTTGGCCGAAACAGCGCCCTCGGGCTGAGGCGTGGTAGCGCGTGGTTTTGGTGTACGCTTCTCAGCGGTAACCAGTGCGGTGCCGTTCAGCGAGATGCTGGTGATGTGGAGCGCCGTGAAGCGCTGGCGGTGGCCGTTTTTGCGGCGGTAGTTGTGGCGGCGCTTTTTCTTGAAGATAAGCACTTTGTCAGCCTTACCTTGCTCGAGCACTTGTGCCTCGACCAGCGCACCAGCAACCACAGGGCTGCCGATTACGTTTTTGTCGCCCGAAAGCGCCAGAACTTGGTCGATTTTGACGGTATCGCCGACATTCACTTCGAGTTTTTCAACTTCGATAATGCTGCCTGCGGTTACACGATATTGTTTGCCACCGGTAATAATAACTGCGTGCATAGCGCGCTCTCTTGTTTTTGTGTTAAAAGGAGGCGGGAATATACTCGTGCCCGCCCAACTGTCAACCCAAAACATAAGGGGGTGTAACCACCCGTTTTTCTTGCATAAGTCACCGATTTGGGGAATGGTGGGGACATGAAAAAGACCTATGTTTCGTTTAATGCGCTGCTTAAATCGGTGCTTTTGATTTCAAGCCCTGCCCTTGTGGTGTTGGGACTGGATGTCTTTCTGGGCGTGCTGAGCCTTGCGCAGATGATGTATGCCTATGCGGTGATTTTTATCGCCACAGGGCTTCTTATCTACCCATTTTTGTCGAATGTGTCGTCGCTCACCCATTATGTAAACGAAATTGCTCAGGATAAGCGTGTCGCTGCACCAGATTTAAGTTTTCTGGGCTCGGCGGCGGAATTGTCGGATGCGTTGCGCAAATTGCAGGCCAGTTGGGATGTGAAGAAAAAACAGATGGAGACCATCATCACCGAGCGTGAGATTTTGGTCGATACGTTGCCTGATATTCTCATCATGGTGAATGATGAGAAGAAAATTGTACGCACCAACCGCGCGGCGCGTGCCATCTTCGGCCAGAACCTTGCGGGTAAGCAGCTCAAGGATGTGATTGGCAGCGCCTACCTGATTGATGCGATTTCTTCAGTGATCAATGACCTGAAGGGGCGCGAGATTGAATTTCGGATTGAAGACCCCGTGGTGAGGGATTTCCTCGCCATCATCGAGCGTTTTCCGGTGCCGACCGCGGGTGGGATTTCTACCGTCATCACCATGAATGATATTACGGAGCTGAAAGCCGTCGAGCAAATGCGCGCCGACTTCGTGGCCAATGCCAGCCACGAACTGCGCACGCCGCTGGCCAGCATTAAAGGGTTTGTGGAAACCTTGCTCGGGCCCGCGCGCGACGATGAGCCCGCACGCATAGAGTTTTTGAAAATCATGCTCGAACAATCCGACCGCATGCAGCAGCTGATTGGCGACTTGCTCAGCTTAAGCAAGATCGAGATGAACGTGCACTCGGTGCCGACTGAGCCCATGGATTTAGCCCACGTGCTGCGCAAGGAAGCCGAAATACTCAAGCGCCTAGCTGCCGAGAAGAATGTGCGGCTGGTGCTCAATGTGCACGATAACCTGCCGCAGGTGAAAGGCGAGAGCAACGAGCTGGCGCAGGTGGTGCATAATTTGGTGAGCAACGCCATCAAGTATGGCCATGCCGATTCCGATGTGACGATTAGCGCCAAGGTGACGACGGAATTGCCGCAGGACATTAACATGCGCAACCTGACCCGCGTGGTGGCGCTCAGTGTGCGCGACCAAGGCGATGGTATTCCCAAGCAGCATCTGCCACGGCTGATGGAGCGCTTCTACCGTGTTGACTCCGCGCGCACGCGCCAAGTGGGTGGCACGGGGCTTGGCTTGGCCATCGTGAAGGGCATTGTGCAGCGCCATCGCGGTGTCATCCTTGTTGATTCCGTGGTGGGTGAGGGGACGTGCTTCACCGTGTATCTGCCGATTTGGGAGGGCTGATTCATGTCGATGGGCGCTGCTATTGCCGCTTTCCGCCGCCGCCCCGCCGAGGGTGTAGTGATGGCGTTGATGTGGGCATCGGCGGCGTTCGCGGTGTTGGTGACAGCGGCGATTATTTATTCGGTGGTGAGTGAGGCCATCGCGTTCTTCCAGCATGTGCCGTTTTTTGATTTTCTGTTTGGCGTGCAATGGAGCCCGCAGACAGCCATGCGCGCTGATCAGGCGGGGGCAAGTGGCGCCTTTGGTGCGCTGCCGCTGCTGGCTGGCACCTTCATGATTACACTGATTGCACTGCTGCTCGCGGTGCCGGTGGGTTTGATGAGCGCAATTTATTTATCGGAATATGCCTCGCCCCGTTTTCGCCGTACGGCCAAGCCGGTGCTGGAGTTGCTGGCGGGGATTCCCACCGTGGTCTATGGCTATTTTGCGGTGATTACCGTTGCGCCGTTTTTGCATGGCATCGGCGCGAGCGTTGGTCTTTCCATTGCTTCGGAAAGCGCGTTGGTTGCGGGCTTGGTGATGGGGATTATGATCATCCCGTTTGTGTCATCCCTCAGCGATGACATGATGACTGCGGTGCCGCGCGGTCTGCGTGATGCATCCTATGGATTGGGCGCCACGAAATCCGAGACCATCAAGCGCGTGGTGCTGCGCTCCGCATTACCGGGCATTATGGGTGCGGTGCTGCTGGCGGTGGCGCGCGCGGTGGGTGAAACGATGATTGTGGTGATGGCGGCGGGGTTGAGTGCGAACCTGACAGCAAACCCGCTCGAGGCCGTGACGACCGTGACGGTGCAGATGGTAACGTTGCTGACCGGCGACCAAGAATTCGATAGCCCCAAAACCCTCGCGGCGTTTGCCCTTGGCCTCACGCTGTTTTGCTTCACACTGTTGCTGAATGTGTTTGCACAAATCATCGTGAAAAAATATCGGGAGCAATATGAGTAACGCTTCGGACATCACCGCCACCATCAATGCTGGGCTCGCGCGGCGCTACCGTGCGGAGGCACGCTTCAAGGCGTATGGCATAGCGGGGCTGGCCTTTGCGGGGCTGATGTTGGTGGTGTTGCTCATCACCATTATTCGTCCTGGGATAAGCGGGTTCATGCGGCATGAGATAACGCTCGAACTGGACACCGCGCCCATTGCGCAGCAATTGCGCGAGGATGCATCGCAGGTGGATTTTTATACGCTCACCAACGCTGCGATGAAGGCAACACAAGCTGATGCGCTGACAGATAAAGTGACGCGCCACCAGTTTTTATCTCTCGCGGGAACCTTTGCCGCCGCCGATGCCAAGCGGCAGGTGATGAAGCAGCCAGATCAGTGGGGCAAGGTGATAACGGTTTCGCTACCGCTGGCGGATAATGTTGACCAATTGCTTAAAGGCCGCATTGACCGCAATTTGCCCGAGGCACAGCGACCATTGAAAGACCGCCAGATAGCGTGGGTAGACGGTTGGCAGAAAGACGGGCGCGTGCGTAACCGTTTCAATACCGATTTCTTTACACGTGGGGATAGCCGTGCGCCTGAGGCAGCGGGCTTTATGGGGGCGATTGTGGGCTCGTTGCTCTCGCTGGTGGTGTGTTTGGTGGTGGCCTTGCCGATTTCCATTGCGGCGGCAATTACGCTCGAGGAATTTGCGCGTAAAACGCGCGTGGCCGAGGCGCTGGAGGTGATTATCAATAACCTCGCGGCGGTGCCTTCGATTATTTATGGGCTGCTGGGCTTATCGGTCTACCTGCAATGGTTTGGCATGCCGCGCTCGTCGCCACTGGTAGGCGGCCTGACGCTTGCGATGCTGATTATGCCGGTGATGATTATTGCTGGCCGTGCGGCGATTCGCGCGGTGCCACCAAGCATGCGCCATGCGGCGACGGGGCTTGGCGCCACGCCATTGCAAGTGGTGCGCCACCATGTGCTGCCCTATGCGTTGCCGGGGATTTTGACAGGAACGATTTTGAGCGTGTGCCGCGCGCTGGGCGAGAGTGCGCCGTTGCTGATGGTGGGCATGGTGGCATTTGTGGCGGATGTGCCGCGAGGCTTAACCGACCCCGCCACCGTGATGCCAGTTGAGATTTATATGTGGGCTTCGAGCCCCGAATTGGGCTTTATTGAAAAAACTTCCTCCGCCATTTTGGTTTTGCTCGCCATTTTGTTGCTTCTCAACTGGGTGGCGATTAGATTGCGCAACAAATCTCAGCTAACGTGGAATTGATGACCGAAACCCGCCCCACCATCGAAGCTAATAATGTCGACGTGTTCTATGGCGCGAAGCAGGCGCTGTTTGGCGTGTCGGTTGATATTATGCCAAATAGCGTAACGGCGTTCATTGGCCCCTCGGGTTGCGGGAAATCGACATTCTTACGCTGTATCAACCGCATGAACGACCTCATCCCGGGCTGCCGCATTACAGGCAGTCTGACGCTGGATGGCCGCGATATCTATGCCGCCGACTTTGACGCCGTGTTGCTGCGGGCGCGGGTGGGCATGGTGTTCCAAAAGCCGAACCCTTTCCCTAAGTCGATTTATGAGAACGTGGCCTATGGCCCGCGTATTCACGGGTTGGCAAAAACCAAAGCGGATATGGATGCGATTGTGGAGCAAGCCCTGCGCGGCGCGGCGCTGTGGGACGAGGTGAAGGATCGCCTTGATGCTGCTGGCACCGGCCTCTCGGGTGGGCAGCAACAGCGCTTGTGCATTGCGCGCACGATGGCCGTGAGCCCCGAGGTGATTTTGATGGATGAGCCTTGCAGCGCGCTCGACCCCATCGCCACCGGTAAGGTCGAGGATTTGATTGCCCAACTGCGCGAGCATTATGCACTCATCATCGTGACCCACTCGATGGCGCAGGCGCGCCGCGTGGCGGATACGACGGCATTCTTCCATCTGGGTAAACTGGTGGAAACGGGGGCGACGGAGCAGATATTTGAAGCCCCCATCCATCAGCAAACGAAGGATTACATCACGGGCAGGTATGGATGACCGAAGAAACGAGCATCTATCCCTACGGCGAGCGCCGCTTGAGCGCGCGGCTGTTGCGGTATTGGAATGAGAAACGTGGCCAGCGCGCGATGCCGGTCGAAAACGACCTCGACCCTGAAGAGCTGGGTGCGGATTGGGGACATTGCTTCCTGCTGCAGGCGCGGGATATCGATAATATTCAGGATTATAATTTCACCTATCTGGGTGAGAACATCATGAAGGCCTATTTCGATGCGTCGCTTGATGCGCATAACCAATTCATGGTGGGGCCCAATGCGTTCCGCCTCTCCACCCATTTCAGCAAAGTGGTCGATAGCAAAGCCCCCGTGCTCGATGAAGGCGAGTTTGCCACCATGCAAGGGCGCAGAGTGCTCTATCGTCAGGTGCTGCTGCCCCTTGGGCAAGCACAGGGCGTGATTGAGGCTATTTTCGGTGGAATGAGCTATAAAATCATAGACTAGCCTGCGGGGAAGTAATGGATGAAGGGCGACTGATTGTTGAACGACGCATTACCCAGCGGGTTTACAATTACTGGGAAAGCCTGTGCCGTGGTCGGGTGATGCCCGATGAAGTCGATATTGACCCCGACATGTTAGGCGAGGATTGGCCCCATTGTTTTTTGCTCCAAACGCGGGATATCGAGCATATTGAGCAGTTCAACTTCACCTATTTGGGCGAGGGAATTACAGCGGCCTACGCCCGCGCAGGGATTGACCCGAATAATTTACACCTTGTCGGCCCGAACGCATTTTACCTTGCACCCCATTTTCGTCAGGTGATGGAATCGCGCCAGCCATTAGTCGAGAGCAATCATTTTTATGCCGATGATGGGCGCAAGATTCTTTATCGCCAGTGCTTGTTGCCTGTTGGCAGCAAGCCGAAGAAAGTGGAGTCTATTTTTGGCGCGATGCTGTTTCGCCCCGAGTAGGTGCTAGCGCGCGGCACCACCGAGCTGCACCGATTCCTTCGCGCTTATGCGATCGGCATGACCCAGCTCATTGGGGTGCTGTAACAGCCCTAGGCGCTCGACAAAACTTGCGCGTGCAGGTTTATCGGGGGTTGGGATGTCTTCCACCTGTTTCGCGCTACGTGGTGCTGTAAAGCGCGGGTCATCCGCCGCGTAGGCCAAATAACCTGGGCGAACTTTCTGCTCGGAAATGGCGATGGCGAGTTTGTCCATAGTGGTTGCCAAGTTCAAATCATGTAGCACGCGACTCTTTTCCCCTTGAGTCATGCTACCGTAGCTTTTGCTGTATTGTTTGGTGATGCGATTATGCAGGGATTCATCGCCCGCGACCATGACGCCAAACACTTCCTCGCGGCTGATAGGTTTGCCGCGTTTAACTTCGAGATCCATCTGGTAAATCAAATCATGTGCTGCTGCTTTGCTGATGCCCGATTTATAGCCGACCAATGCATCCAGCCCCTCGTGAATGATGAGGTTGCTGATACCCGCAACAAACCCAACACCAAGAAATCCGCTCATTGCCTTGAGTAGGCCGACAGATGATTCGCTTGCCATGGTGGTCAAGCTTTCTGCCACACCCAGCCAGCCGATAAGCCCAACGCTAACCACACTTGCAAGCGCCGCAGTACCAAGCGTGAGGAAAGTTTTCTTGCGCTGGCGGGTTAGCGCCTTTCCAATGATTTCGTTGTCTTTCGCTGCTTCCTTCAGGCTTGCGCGCGTGACTTCCTCGGGCGCGATGCCAAGCTGGTCGGCGATGTTATCGCGGTAGAGATTGACCATGTTCTCTTCATAGATTGCTTGGCTGTGAAAGCGGCGTACGGCAGTGAAGGCAAAGCCACCAACGCCCACTACCAGCGCAGGTATTAAGGCGCCAACACCCGTGGCCGCACCAACAGCACCTGCAACGAGCACGCTGAACGTCAGCAAGCTTTTACCCAGCGCGAAGACGCCAAGCTGCTTGAGGAAGTCTCTGGAGTTCTCGAACATTGCACCGCTATTGGTTAGAATTTCCTAGTTTAATTCTACCAAAAGGGGGGTGGTTTGTGTGTGAAGCTTTTGTGACGATTCTGCCTGAATAAGGCAGGATGATATGCTTATAATATATTGGTATATAACGATATATTATATATTCATGGCCTTGTACTCGTGCACATGTTTCACATAGTTCGCCGCCGAAATGGGGATGAAGGCCGTTTCCTCGGGCGTCAGGTCGCGCATGTATTTGGCGGGGTTGCCGCCCCACATTTGCCCGCTGGGGATGCGCTTTTTTGGGGTGACCACACTGCCCGCCGCCACAAACCCGCCGGATTCCACCTGTGCAAAATCGATGATGGTGGCGCCCATGCCGATGAAGCAATCATCCTCGAGCGTGCAGGCATGTAGCAGCACTTGGTGGCCAATGGTGACGCCGCTGCCGATGGTGGTTGGCCCCGTTTTGCGGGTAACGTGAATGACCGTGCCATCTTGAATATTGGTGCGTGCACCAATGCGAATGGAGTTCACATCGCCCCGAATCACGCAGCCGAACCACACACCCGTTTCCGCACCGATATGCACATCCCCAATCACGACCGCACCGGGTGCAATCCATGCATCAGGGTGGATGGTTGGCATGATGCCATTATAAGGTAAAATCAGGGGTTTTTGCGATTGGCTCATGATCAATGTATCCTGTGTCGGGATGGGTTATGTTGCACTGCAAAATATAACGGATTGATTTTTAATAGCAATTGGGCGCGATTTGGTGTATGGCTGGTTGCATGAAGCGTTTAGGTGTATGCATAATAACCCTATTGCTTGTTGCAGGATGTGGCAACAGTGAATCTGTCGCTCAGCGCCAAATCACTCCCCAGTTCGATCTCACCACCTACTACACAACGACCGCAGATGTGGCTCAATGTGCTGGCGCGATGACCATGGCGGGCGGTATCAAATATAAGTGTACCCAGTAGGGTTTAAGGAAACACCGCCGTTAATTCCAGATTCGTTGTTTCAGGCAAACCAAACATCAGGTTAGCATTTTGTAGTGCCGCGCCGCTGGCGCCTTTCACCAAATTATCAATCACCGAAACAATAATGAGTTCATTCGGCAGGCGCCCCGCGTGGACGCTGATAACGCACTGGTTGGTGCCGCGCACTTGATGGGTGGAGGCGCTGCCTGTTTCCAGCACATGCACAAATGGCTCGGTAGCATAGCGCGCGGCCAGTGTGGCGCGGATTTTTTCGATGGTGATGCCATCAGCAAGTGTGGCGTGGATGGTGCTGAGCATGCCACGTGTCATGGGAACGAGGTGCGGAGTAAACGAGATTTTGATTGGCTTCGCTACGGCGGTGAGTTCCTGCTCAATCTCGGCGACATGGCGGTGGCGGCCGATGCCATAGGCGGAGACGCCGCTATCGAGCTCGCTAAACAACATCTCCTGCTTCGCGCTGCGCCCCGCGCCTGAGATGCCCGAAAGTGAATTGGCGATAATGGAATGCGCATCAATGAGCTTGGCTTCAATGAGCGGCTGCATGGGCAGCAAAATGGAGGTGGGGTAGCAGCCTGGGTTTGCAACAAGGCGCGCCGCCTTGACCTGTTCACGATTCAATTCAGTGAGGCCGTAGACGGCTTCTTTCTGTAGGTCGAGCGCGCGGTGGGCGTGGCCATACCATTCTTCGTAGGAAGCGGCATCCTGTAGGCGGAAATCTGCCGAGAGATCGACAATGCGGATATGGGCGGGTAGGCCAGCAATAATCTCCTGCGTGGTGCCGTGGGGCAGGCAGCAGAACACCAATTGCACCTGTGAAAAATCAACTTCCGTATGTTTCACCAGCGCAGGCAAATTGCGGCCGCGCAAGTGCGGATAAACGGCTTCGATGGGCTTGCCTGCTTGGCTATCACCCGTGAGGGCGACGATTTTAAAAGCAGGGTGGTTTTGCAGCAGGCGCAATAGCTCCGCGCCCGTATAGCCCGAGGCACCCAAAATCACTGTGTTGATTGCTTTCATGACCATTCCTTACCGATGTTTGTGCGTAGGGGAAAACACAAAAAGAAAAAACCCCAGAAGGCTTCGCGCCATTCTGGGGTTTGGTATTTCCAAAATGAAACGCTTAGCGTTTGCTGAACTGGAAGCTACGGCGTGCTTTAGCGCGGCCGTATTTCTTACGTTCAACCACACGGCTATCGCGGGTCATGAAGCCCGACTTGCGAAGCACAGGGCGGAACGAAGGATCGTAAGCATCGAGCGCGCGGCTGATGCCGTGGCGCACTGCACCGGCTTGGCCCGAAAGACCACCACCAGCAACGGTTACCATCACGTCGAACTTGCCTTCGGACTGCAGCACAGCGAAAGGCTGGTTGATGATCATGCGGAGTACTGGGCGCGCGAAATATTGCTCGAGCGTTTTGCCGTTCACGGTGATTTTACCCGAACCACGCTTCACCCATACGCGGGCGGTAGCATCCTTACGACGACCGGTGCCATAAGCACGACCCAATTTGTCGATGGTAGGGGTGCGGGCGTTGTTGATTTCGATTTCTGCTGCCGTTGCCATGATCTATCCTATTATTATCGTGCGTTTTTAACGTTCATTGCCGCAAAATCGACCAGTTTAGGGGTCTGACCTGCATGCGGATGTTCTGCACCGTTGTACACGTGCAGGTTTTTCATTTGCTGACGCGCAAGTGGGCTGTCCTTAGGCAACATGCGCTCAATCGCCATTTTCACTACGCGCTCTGGGTGCTCACCCGATAGGATTTTCTCAGCCGAACGCTCTTTGATGCCGCCCGCGAACCCGGTGTGGTAGTAGTACACCTTTTTACCACGCTTGCGACCCGTGAGCTTCACTTTGTCAGCATTGATGATCACGACATTATCGCCGCAATCCATGTTCGGGGTGAAGCTTGGCTTATGCTTACCGCGCAAAACTTTCGCGATATGGCTGGCCAGACGACCCAGCACGACGTCTTTAGCGTCGAACATAACCCATTCTTTTTTAATATCTTTCGGCGTTGCCGAGTACGTTTTCATGACGCGCTCTTCTTGTTGTTATGGTTGCAGTAGGGTGCGCTTTCTAGTGGGGGATTGGCGGGTTGTCAACGGGTTTGTTGTGCCTTTGCCCCTGAAGGGTGGAGGGCGGCCATGAGCCCTTGTTTATTCTATCATAACCCAGCAAGGCGCAGCTTTTGCTGTCTGGGGAGCTTTTTAATTGCGGCCTCACGCGCTGAGGCCTCGCTTTTGCTGGGATAATGCTCGGTGAGGAGGGGGCGAAACGGCCCGCGCCCGCGTGTGTATTTGGCGCCTGTGCCATTGGCATGCTTCGCAAGGCGGGCATCAAGGTCGGTGGTGATACCCGTGTATAGGGAGCCATCGGCACACAGGATCATATAGACAATCCATGGCGTGGAGGTCATTTGGCGTTGCCGAGGTAATGCAGAATACCGTTTGCCGCGGCGACGCCCGTGCTGAAACAGGCTTGCAGCAGATAGCCACCCGTGGGCGCTTCCCAATCCAGCATTTCCCCCGCGACGAATACGCCCGCTTTGGCGTGGAGCATATAATGCTCGTTTACCGCTGCGCGGGTGATGCCACCCGCACTTGAAATGGCGCGTGCCATGCCAAACGTGTTCGTGAGTGTGAGGGGTAAAGATTTTAGTCGCACGGCAAGCTGAGGCGCATCGAGTGAGGCGGCATTGGGCGTGGTTTCGTGCAGCAGGGCAATGGCAAGTGGTGAGAATTGCGCGCTGCGCAGAAACGAGCTGAGCGATTTATTGCCGCGTGTGCCAAGCTTCATTTGCAGGGCGTCGATGCTCATGGTGGGACGAAGATCGAGCATGATGGTGGTTTGGCCGTCACGCGTAATGGCTTCGCGCAGGGCGGAGGAAAGCGCGTAGATAACGCCGCCCTCGATGCCGTGGCTGGTGATCATCGCCTCGCCTTGCTGAGTGATGCCCTGATGGGTGATGGAAACGGGTTTAAGAGGTTGGCCCGCAAAGCGCTCGCGTAGATACTCTGACCAATCGGTGGTGAATCCGCAATTGGCAGGGGCAAGAGTGGCGATGCTGATATGTTCGTCGCGCAGGATGGTGACCCAGCCACCATCCGACCCAAGCCGTGGCCACGAGGCACCGCCCAGTGCCAACAAGCTAGCATCAGCAGTGAGGATGGTTTCGCCATGAGGTGTTGCAAAACGCAATGCACCCTCCTGCCAGCCTAGCCATGTGTGGTGCGGATGATAGCGCACGCCAAGTGTTTCCAACCGTTTGAGCCATGCGCGCAACAGCGGGGCTGCTTTCATGCTGCGCGGGAAAACGCGGCCGCTACTGCCAACAAAGGTTGGCTCACCTAGCCCTTCGCACCAGCTGCGCAACGCTTCCGGCGAGAAGGCGTGGATGGCAGGGGCGAGCCAGTCGCTTGCTGCGCCATAGCGCGTGAGCAATAGCTCGAGCGGTTCGCTGTGGGTGAGGTTCAGGCCGCCACGACCCGCAATGAGCAATTTGCGTGCAGGGCTTGGCATGCGGTCATAGACATCGACGGCCATCCCCGCCTGCGCGAGTGTTTCTGCCGCGATTAATGCAGCAGGGCCTGCACCGATAATGGCGATGCGCTGAGTCATGTGCACCCTTTTAACTGACAGAGTTGGTTCTTCGTCGACGCTCGCGCTTCACGCCTTACGTGGCCGAAGGTGATGCCCCTTTAAGGTAACGATCGATAATTTCATCGGGCTTGCCATCGGCGATAAGTTGGCCGTGGTCCATCCACAATACGCGGGTGCACAAGCTGCGAACGAGTGTTTCGTCGTGGCTCACCATGATCATGATGCTTGCGCGGTCGATCATCTCGTGCATGCGGGCTTTGGCGCGGGCGATGAACGAAGCATCGCCACCCGCAAACATTTCATCGAGAATGAGAATATCGGGATGAACAGCGGTCGCCAGCGAGAAAGCGAGGCGCATATACATGCCCGTGGAGTAGTATTTCACGGGGGTATCGATGAACTCCTCAAGCTCGGCGAACGCAATCACTTCAGGTTCAAGCTTAGCCAGCTCCTTTTTATTGTAGCCCATGATGGTGCCGTTAAAATAGATATTCTCGCGGCCGGTAAATTCAGGGTGAAAGCCCGCGCCCACCTCGATGAGTGGCGCAATGCGGCCTTTAATGGTGATCTTGCCTTCGGAGGGGTCGTAGATTCGGCACAAGGTTTTAAGGAGTGTTGATTTACCCGCACCATTGTGACCGATGATGCCAATGCGCTCGCCAGAGGTGATGCTGGTGCTGAGGTTCTTGACCGCCATGAAATCGGTGTGCGATTTTGGAATAACGGAGGGGTTAAAAATACTTGCAAAGTATTCCTTAAGTGACGTGCCACGGGCGTGATAAAGCCGGAAGCGAACGGAAAGATTCTCGATGTCGATGCGTGAGGTCATAAGCGGAAAATGATTTTCTTTTCGTTTTTGAAGAAGAACCACAAGCCAATAGCAAGGGATATGATAGCCATGATGCTGGCTGCAATCACTGTATCGAGCGCAGGCAGTGCGCCATTACGGATTGGCTGACGAAACAGCTCGATGAATTGCGAGAGAGGGTTGAGGTGCAGTATATAGGCGAATTTACCAGCCATCGCCGACTTATCGTAGAGCACGGGAGTGAGGAAGAAGAGTGCTTGCATGATGATGGCAATCACGTGCTGTACGTCGCGCGAGTAAACGGTGGCAATCGAGATGATTAAGGCAATGCCAAACGAGAACACAAAAAGGATTAGGTAGGCAACGGGCAGGAACAACAATGCCCATGAAGCAGGGCCACCAATCAAGAGAATGATAATAAACAACGCGGCTAGCGATAAGACACTATCGATGAGAATGCCGATGCATGTGCTCAGTGGGAATACCATTTTAGGCAAGTAAATCTTCCGGATCAGGCCTTCGTTATTAATGAAGGAGCACGAGGATTGTATCACGATGGTGGAGAAGCAATTCCACGGAATCATGCCAGCAAACAAGAATACGGCAAAGGTTTTAAGGTCGGCACGAAAGAGGTTCGCAAAAACAAACGCCGTCACCGACATCATCAGCAGCGGGTTGACCAATGTCCACAGGTAGCCGAGCATTGTACGGCGGTAACGTAGCAATAGATATTGGCGAACAAGCTGGTGAACCACCGCGCGGGCAGACCAGACTTCTTTCACCATTTGCACTAATGACGAGCCCATGAAGGAACACAACCATGTTAATTTCAGGAGTGCTTAATTAGCAGACATGGACGACTTGGCTATTGTTTTTTCTATTATGAATTTGACCTTGTTGTGCAATGAGAGTCACAACGGCACGGGCACGCGGCTTTTATGAAATGCTAGGCGTATTTTTAGAACGGGAGTGTGCAGGATGCGTTCCAACAAACCAGAGCATTGCTGGCATTTAAAAGGAAATGGTGGGTCCGGGAAGAGTTGAACTTCCGACCTCACGCTTATCAGAGTCGATTTTTAAATGTTTATCAAATGCTTGTCTTTGTGGTTGCAGGCGCTCGTGTGCGTTCCGATACGAAGCTGGACGCGGCTTCTGAAAACCTAGCAATTACTCGGCATAACGCCAGCAGCAGTATAGCTGCGGATACATTCGCATACGTTCGCACGCAGCCAACAGTAAACACAAGGTAAACACGGGCTGAATTCCAGACTTACGGAAAATTGTATTTTATGTCTTAATAACGAGATGGTCATCGCCGAGCGCATACCCTTTCAAGTCTATCTCGATACAGCAGATTATTCGACGCTATCGAATCCTGCCGCCTTAGACAATGACCCTGCAAAAGTTATTGCTCTTGAAGAGATAAGAAATTTTTTGGGTCAAGGCATTATCGAGGTACGCTTTTCAGCGAGTATTTTTGGTGAAGTCGTCCATATAGATAGCGATTCCAAGAAATTCGCGGTTCCCAGAGCAGGCTTAATCAAAGAATTCTGCAAAGGCAGAACCATTATAAACCCATATGAATTGTTCGAATTAGAAGTTAGGTCCTCTGCAACAAATCAAATAATCGCAAGAAACGATGTTTATCGTGATAACGGCGACTTTTTTGGCTGCAATTTGGATGATGCATGGGCCAAAGACTTTAGAGATAATGCCATTAAGGAAGTTCAAGAAATTTTGCTAAAAGTTCCCAACCGCGCTAAGCGGAGACAACTTGAGGCGCAGCTTATTAAAAACGGTAAGTTTCGACCGAGCAGCAAAGCTTTTTGGATGAACTTAAAGGAAAGTGAAGGTGATTCTTCAGATCCCCTCTACCCAATTTTGCAACTAGTCATGACTAAAGAGAGACTGTTCCAATTCCTCTTGGGAGAGATAACCGCAGAGACTTTTCGTACAGAATTCTTTGGTAAGATTTTGGACATCGAAAACTTAGTGCAGCACATTATTGACGCCAAAACAGAATACCGAGAACAACTTTATAACGGGCTAAGAGGTAATGCAAAAAAATTAGCGAATGCTTTGCAGCAATCGATAGATAATATCATGGAGAATCGCGATAAGTTTATTCAAAGCGGACACTTCTCATTGGATGATTTCAATAAAAAGCTTAGGGAAATAGCTTACTCAGCCGTCAGCTCTATGCGAATTAACCAGACAACCCAATGGCTAGGTCTAGAAATAGCATCTGTCGAGGCAGAGGCAAAATCCAAGGAAGCCAAAATGGGGGCCTATCCAGCTTTTGATCTGTTCTTGCTGCTTGCGACTGAACTGATGATTACGAAAGCCACGCAGAATTCTAAGATTCTTCCTAATGATATTGTTGATATTATGCACGCAAGTTATGCGCCTTATTTTGATTGCATCCGATTGGATAGAAGAACAGCAGAGCTTTATAAGCGCTTACCTAAGAATCTGACCGATCAGTATGCTGTGCCAGTATCCAAGATTGAAGGCTTGAAAAACGCAATTTCCCTGAATAATTCCATCTAACTTGCTGTCAATAATTAATTAAATGCTTTCTGCAGCTTAAATATAGTTGCATAGCAGAAACTTGCATATGCAAGTAGAATCTGTTATACTTTCAAATGAAAGGAAGGTTTGTATGCCAAGAATTTCCCCTTTAACCGCACCCTCAAGTGATGCAGTTCTTACTAAAGCAATTTTGCGTGCAAAAGATTATTGGGAGCTAAGCAACAAACAGCTCGGTGATATTATAGGCATCAGCGAAGCTTCGGTAAGTAGAATGGCTACTCAAGGACGTCTTATTGATCCCTCTAGTAAAGAAGGACAGTTGGGAGTTCTATTTGTCAGAGCATTTCGCAGTCTCGATGCCACTATGGGCGGACATGTAGAGAATGAGAAAGCATGGCTCAATGCTCATAACCATATTTTAAATGGTATTCCTGTCCAATTAATCGAACAAGTCGATGGTCTATATCGGACTGTGCAATACCTGGATGCAATAAGGGGCCACGGATGAGCTTATGGACTAAGCTTCGTGGCAAAGGGTATATCAGGCAACTAGACTATAAGCCCTATCGGATTGTCGAGAGTCAGCATTACATAGCCACTAGAAAGCTGGTGGATTCTACAGCTGAGCAAGATGTTCTAGAGTCTCTCATTGAAGAGAGTAAGCCAATTGCGCCTTATCATAATTCAAGGGGCAACTTGGATTACCTGCTGTTCACTCCATTTCGCTATCCGCCATTAAGAGATGGAACGCGATTTGGAAGACAAGATGAGCAAAGTATTTTCTATGCTTCTTTGGAATTAGAAACGGCAATGGCAGAAATTGCTTATCGACAATTAACTCATTGGAACGCATCCGACGCAAAGTTAACACCAACCGAAGTTGGTTTCACGAATATTCAGGTTCACATCAAAACGAATGTTGGTATTCAGCTTACCGAAGTGCCTTTCAAAAAGTTGCGCGAAGAAATAAGCGATCCAAAGTCGTATGCCGCCTCTCAGCCGCTTGGGGCAGAAATGCGCGGTGCGGGAATTGAGTTTTTCACATTCTTCTCTGCACGAGCGAGCGAGGGTGCGAATGTTGGCCTATTTAGCGTCGAAGCCTTCGCCAACAATAAACCCATCGCAAAAGGCCATTGGAAAACCTTTATCTCAAAAGAACGAATCGAATTCGTTTCGGCAGATGATACGCATCGTCGCTACGGTTTTGACTGGTCTAGCTTCTCATCGGCGCATCTGGTCTTGTCGGCTTGATAAATTCAGGTGCCTAAATAACAATGGGTTAGGCCCCAGACCCCCTATCGGACTTGCAAGGGGTCTCAAGGCAATAATTTTCTGCTAGAGCTAAGAAACTTTTTCTTTGTGACTTGGATGGGGGCAGGAAAGAATCGGGACATAGCTCTCCCCGATCTGCAGTCCAATAGTCAGCGATCTGGGGCGGATTGCAGCATCGAATACGGGCCAGCAGCGACCGGTTTGAAAAAGTATTTCACAACTTTCGAACAGGAGTTCGCCCATGAGCGAGATCGATTTCAAAGAAGTTCTACCCCTCGAAAAAAGACCAATGTCGATACAAACGGTCGTCGATTGTATCGCATCACCCGACATCACTTATCCAAAATTGCAGCGCGCTGTTAAGGCAGGATTGGTGAAATCAACCACATTGCAGAATGGTCGTAAGCTTATTCGCATCTGCGATGTTTTCAAAGCGATGGGGATTGAGGAGTAATATGAGAAACAGATTCGACAAAAAATCTTTAAAATTGCTGTCCGATTTAATTGACGATCTTGGATATAGCGCATTTCAAAACATCGCGAAAAATAGCAAGCGACCCCTCACGTGTTTAGAGCATATACTCAATACTACGCATCGGACTGATGACGAATCATGGTCTCTAGGGGCGATGGCAATTAACTGCATCTATCATATCGAGAAGAACCAAGGAAACATAGATCCTTCTTGGTTCAAGAGTTCTAAAAATCAACTATACATTTTAAACAATTACTATGGCCTCAAGGTAATGCACGAAGGCATTCTAGTAGCCAACAACCACCCCGGTCTTGACGCGCTGTTTGACAACACTCTTTGGGCTGGTGGGTTGTGGAGACATAGCCTGTTAAATATAAATGGGGCTAGCAAGCACAACCCTCGTCATTTCGCGGGTTCGGGCACTGGCTCCCAAAGATGCACTTTCATCCCGATAGATTATATCTACCAGTATCAGCGTGACTCCAACATGAAACATCTCACTCAATTTCCCTATTATCTTGCTCGAAAGAAATAGTTCTAGCGGGTCTAGCGACTAAAATGGTTTTCTAAAATTCTTTATCTCTTTTTCTCTCATACAACTTTGTATGGGGGTTAAAAAAAATGAAGAAAGCCGAGAAGGCAAAAAAGCCGCAAGACCCGCTAGGAATTGGATCAGGTAATTATAGTTACAAAGGTACTTTAAGATGAATGAACAAATCGAAACAGTGACCTCTACCTTGTTAGGCGTGAAGTCGAGTGAAGATGGAGGCGGTCCTTCGGGCTTTGGACCACCTGTGGTTACTTCTGTGTGTGCATTGCACATTCGGAAAATTGTTAAGGATGTATCTCTCGTGTTTTCCTGTGGCGACAGAAGTCAAAGGAGACCGTGCATATGAACGTCAATATCAACAAACGCCCAATCAAACGCAAACAGCGCAACGGTTCGAGCAAAATATTACTACGTTATGTTGTTAGTTATCACGATCCGAAGACGGGCGGTAGGGTACAGCGTTTCTGCAAACTGCAAAAGGAGGCGCAAGCTTTACAGCGGCAATTGCTGATTGAGTTTCAAAAGGGCACCTATACTGCGGAGAAGAGCAGTCTAACGGTTGCTGACGCATACGATTATTGGATTGCCAACCGCAGCACTGAAATCAAGAAGATGACTTTGCGCGGCTATGCTTGCTACCTCAATTACATCGTCGGCCCCCTGCTCAAGGGTACGCCAGAGCAGCGCATGGTATATACAATAGGTCATCAACTACCCCAGGGGTGCGAATTGATTCCTATGTTGGGCCATATCAAAATTAGCGAGTTGACCACTGCTGATATACGGACATGGCATCGTCAGCTGTCCGAGATGGTTGGTAGCTATTCGGCTCGTCGTTCGATGCAACGGCTAAAAACAATTCTCGCTTTAGCAGCAGAGGATCATAGTCTCCGGCCACCTGCAATGCCGGTGCAGCTAGGGCGAGGAAAGCGTAAAGAGAAGAGAGCTATACTGCCCCCCGAGCAGATTGCCTTGCTGCTCCGAGAGGCCAAAAAGGACAAGCGTTGGGGTATCTATTACGCGTTCCCGTTCATGGCAGGCACACGTCCGTCAGAGCAGCTAGCCTTGCATTGGCAGGATATCGACTTTGAAGGTGGGTTTATAACCATCAGTCGAATGCTTGAGCGCGATGGCACCATTACCAACTTCACAAAGACCGAGGCAGGTATGCGTGAAATACCGCTGTGGAGTGACCTGCGTGATGCATTGCTCGACTGGAGGGAACGTTGCCCGCGCAAAGATGGTGAACTTAAATTGGTATTTCCGGGCTATGGCAAGAAGAGCCAATGGCCCTGTCCGCAGGTGGGGGGCAATCCGATGCTGTATGTTAATTTCCGCAAGCGAATCTGGGTTCCGGCATTTGAGAAGATTGCGAAGCTCGGCATCCCTTATGTTACCCCGCATAGCGCACGTCATAGCTTCATCTCAACGCTACAAGCACGTGGCGTTGCGGTGGCAATGGTAGCTAGGTTTGCTGGTCACTCCAATCCTGCTGTGACGTTATCCTACTACACCCATGCCGTCGGTGATGGACAGCATGCATTAGAAAAACTTCGAGAAGCGTTTAACCCCCAACCAATTCTATAACTGTATGAGGAAGAACATGAGCAAGGAAGCTATAAAAAAAGTTCTCAAACGATTGCCAGAGCTTACTAACGTGGGAGTAGGCTTACCTTTGGGTAGGAAGCTCTCCGATGATGAGTACAAGCAGCAATTCACGAAGGAGCAAAAAGCCTTAATAAATAATACAGAGCAGTTTGAGAGGGCTTGTTCATGGTTGAGGGGCAGAAACAAAACCGAGGGAATGTCACGTAAATACGGTGATTATACTTTGAAGCATATAGCCGAGAAAGACATTGGGTATACAAGCACAGGCGCGTTCATAGCGGCAGCAATTCACTGTGGCTTTAGATTCGAGCCAATTCCTCACTCCTATGGCCTTTACTTCAACATATGTGTGGAAGGATTAAGTACTTAGTTTACGATTAAGTGTGGCATATCACTAGCGTGTTCGTCCACAACTCCGTGCCGCGTTCATGAAGTCTGTCGAATAGATGGGCATATCGCGGAACGCGGGGGTTATGCCGTAGGTAGTGACTTCAGTCCGATTGCCTAAATCGCGGAACACGGCCCGCGCCATTTCTGATTGGACTGCCCCGCCCCCGATGATTTTGATGATGTAAATGTTCGAGCCGGGTTCACGCGAAATGGGACGCCCGCCCTGCGCTTGCGATACACATTGGGATAGTGCTGCTGCGGGTCGATTGAACACTTCGCGTTGCCAAGGTTCCTTGCGATCCCAGTAGTCGGGGCCGACGCAGCCGGTGAGTGCAAGCGTCAGGATGAGGAGCTTTCTCATATTGTTTTCCTAAAGTACGTTAACTAAATCTTGTGGGCTGAAAGCGGCTCTTCTCTAACCACTTGTCCATATCGTATCGTATACCAGCCACCGTCTAGAGTTTTGCCCCCAAAAGAATTGTTACCGCGAAATACACAGCCAACGAGCCAACCTTGTTTGGTCTGCCGTACCTCCGTACAACGCTCGAATTGAATGCTATCGGGATCTTTTGCCCGCAATTCAATATAGTCACGTACCTCTTGATAAGCCTTGCCCCAATCTGATGAATGCGGTCGCTCGCCGAATTGTTCGATTAGGTGATGTGGTGTCTGTGGGGTAGTCGAAGTAGGCATTGGTCCGTCGATAATGTAGCGCGCCAGCATTACTGCACATCCAATAAACACCCACCTTACGATGCGTCTTCCGTTTATTCCTTTGGAATCCATACCTAACTCCCTTCGTTGCGGTGAACGGTCACCAGCATTACTGCGGGTGACCGGGGAGTTAAGAAGCCGCGATTAGACGACCGCATTGGCCTTTAGCCGTGAGGCCTGGACATGCGCCAATGCCTCCCCGACCATAAGGCAGAGGAGGCACCATTACGGCTGGTACCAGCCGCTAATCGAGGGGTTCTTAAGCCCCGGAACTCGACACAATGTCTTGTTCCAGCAAGGATTTAATCATGCCGTGAAGTCGGGGTCAATTATTCGAATTATTATGAATAAATTTTTTCACGTGCTGGAACGGTAGCTTCGAAAAATTTGGCTATGGATGCACGATTTTCGATAAAATGATTCTCAGCTAATTCTGGGAATACCTTGGTCGCACTGAGCCAGTCATCCATTTCTATATTGCTTGTGTTTTTAGGCGGTTCAAGGCGAAGGATTCGCTCGGGTCCGAGTAACAAGCAGGCCTGCGCCATAGCATTGTCAGTGGTTAAATACATTGCTGCTTTAATAACCGCACGCCATCCCCATAATCCGCGCTTTGCAGCCGTTAATGCAGTCTTAAATGGGAAGTTTCCAGTCCCGATAGAAAATACTTGAATCTGATCAACCGAAATATCGTAGCAAGATAAAGCATCAACTATTGCCACCATAATGGGATTGTTCGCCCAAACTCCGCCATCGAGAAAAATTTTATCTTCATAGCAATGCCCGCCAAGATAAGTAGGCGCAGCTGATGTAGCTCTACCGACTTCCCATGCGGTCGATTTCCAATCGTTTTTGAAGTCAGGATGATGATCTGTTTTAAATACTGTTATCTCTGCATCGGGTGATAAGAACGCCGGGATAATAAGGCGGCATTGCGAATCGCCTAGTTTATGGTCTGCAAATTCAGCGTATAGTTGCTCTTCAAGGGCCTTGTAGCTGTATAAAGGTGCTACGAGGTGATGAATGTTCTTCACTGTTTTGCCGGGCCATATAGGTATACGCCACCACCGTTTTTGAGGGAAGATTTTGCCGCCGTCTTCTTTGTAGAGCTTTTCAATTCGTGACGCAGGAACGCCAAGCCCGAGACCAAGCGCGATGATGCCGCCGGTTGAGGTGCCTGCAATCATGTCGAAGAACGATGCTATAGGGCGACCATTTGTAATTTCAGCTTCAGCGCGCGCAAGTATTGCTGCACCGTAAAGACCGCGAATGCCGCCTCCATCGAGAGAGAGTATTTTAAATGGCCGGTTCTTGTCCCACGGCTGCTTCATTCGCCGCGTCGGCAAGCTATTCTTCCGGCGCTCTGTGAATAGCTGCTCGCCGCGCTTCGGCAACTGACTCGGGTCCGACACCGCCACCTCTCCATTTTCCATCGTAATGCCATAATTCGTAATAACGTAACCAACTAGCTGCCCAAGGGATAGTCGTATCAGCAATCAGGTCATTGGAGGACCATTCCTTGCCTTCAGGGTCATAGAGACACAAATCGGATCTCACAGCATCGGCATTGTTGAAGATCAGGTGCGGAATTTCTTCAAAGGTTCCGCCTTCTCTTGGAGCCAAGCGTGGTGAGATTAGCCATACTCTTGGCTGCGCTACATCCCCGTCAGTATGCCAGTATACTCCGACCTTATACGCCCGTTGGAATCCTCTAAGCGTGCCGTGCCAGACAGCGTAATTCTTGCCGGACCGTATCACCTCGAAGTCAGGCCATGCTCCCCGCATTCTTGCAATTTGTGCGCCGATGCTGCGGGGTCGATTGTGATGGGGGAGCCCTTTCACTGCTCGTCACAGTGAAAGTTATGACTCGGCACCTGAGCAAGGGCTTTTGCAATCGCTGGTGCAGCGAATGTGCTTGCGGCCAACACCGTGCCAGCGCCTTTAACGAAGGCTCGTCCGTTGCCAGTCTGCGAAGATGACTCGCGCTGCAAGAACGCATCAACGGAACGTGTTGCAATGGTTTCACCGAACAATCCTTCGAAGATTTTTTTAATACCTTTAAAGTCGGATTCCTTGGCGTGCTCAACTTGGTCGATCAAGTGGTCCATGTCAGTGACAAGGATTTTCATGTCGTCCAACGAGGTGGGCCAGCGATCGTTCAGTTTGTCTTTAGCATATGTCGGATTCCGTTCATCAGGGAATGTCCGTGTAGCAATGTTTTGGCGCATCTCTTCCTTGATATACATAGCCAATGCCAACACTTGCGATGTCAGCCCATCTGAAGATGGACCAACGTCGATTGCTAGCTTCGACACGTAAATCGATGGTACGCGACGACCAGAACGCTCTTCATTCCGTAGACTCAGAAAACGCTTCATCAGCTTCAGTGCAACAATCTGTTCGGAATCCATGCGTGGCGGCAATACTGGGGGAAGGTCGTCTTGCTTTGTGTCCTCAGCGAACTTCGCCATTTCGGGAGTGTAAAGACGATCGATGCCGTTGCTTTGACGGCGCTCGTTGAGTATTTCCCTAAATTGCTGCGAACCCGGTTGAACGCTGGCACGAATCCATTGCGAAAATCCATACGGATTGGCTGGAACGACCTTTTGCTCGCCATTGTCGGCGCTATGAAAGATTTCACCCACTCGCTCAGCGCGCTGTCCTTTCGCTGGGTCCATGATGGTTACATCCATGTGCATGAATGCAAACTGAATTTGAACACAGCGGGTGCAGCGCGTCACTTTCTGAGCGCCGGGGAAATCCTTCAATGCTTCGTACAGAAGGTCGAGTCCCTTTTTAGGAGTCCAGCCCGATGGGACCTTCAGCTCGACTAGAGCATCTAGGTCGAATCGGTCATCCTTAGTGCCATAGGCTACTGCTGTGCCTGCGGCAATTGAGCCTTGCGGGTAGATGTGACCTTCATCGTCGGTCAAAAATTCTGCCAAGGGACTTCCCGGGCGTTCCAAATGGGTCTTTAACTGACGGTAACGGGATTCGACGACCTGTCGGTCGTTGGTGCTCAGCTCAATAGCTGTAGCGATATCCAAAAACATGTCGTCGAGATTTGGGCTGAATGGGCTGGACATTATTTCTCCTTCGTAACGCCCTTGAACGGCGTTTTGGAGCTTGTCTTCACATCCATGAAGCGACCGTTGTCACTGTCACGTTTAACCCAGTTACCGGACGGGGTTTGCGTTTGAGTACGATCACGGACTGCGCCATTGCGGTGTCCGTCATTTTTGGGGGGATTGGTAGCCATCTGTTAATTCCTTCTTGCTTTTGAACGACTTCAGTGTCATTAATGTTAATGAGGCGGATATCCGCACCATCATGAGCTATTATAGCACTCATTTTGATGATGTTAAAGGACTATTTTGGGTCGATAGGGGTTGGTATGCTCGAAAAATCTCAGAACCAATTGGAAAGACTTAATTATATAGATTTCAGATTATTTTTTGCGGGTCAGATTTCACGGGTCGACCTGATGAATCGCTTCGGCATTGCTAAAGCTGCTGCCACCCGTGATATCGCGCTTTACAAGGAGGAAGCCCCCAACAATATCGAGTATAACGGTGCCGAGAAATTTTACTTCGCTACACCCAGCTTTCGGCGCAGATACATCGACAGTGTTGAAGCAAAGCGGCTACTGCTAGCATTGGTTCATGGCATGGGTGATGACTTCGGCGTGCCTCTACATCCAATCGTGCCATTCGAGCTTCCGGTACGACTGCATGCGCCAAATATTGAAGCATTCGCCACGATTTCACGTGCCATATATTCTAAGCGCGTCGTTAGTATTACCTACATTTCTGAGAACGGCCCTTCAGTACGTGAAATTGTACCATTCTCTTTTGCAGGAAACGGGCTACGCTGGCATGTAAGAGCATTCGATAGGAAAAGGTCAATCTTTGGGGATTTTGTAATCAATAGAATCAAGAGCGCTGAGCTGGTAGCTGAGAGCAAAATCCATGCTCACGAAACGCGAGAGAATGACCATCAATGGAATCGAATGGTGGATCTCGAAATTACTCCTCATCCCGACATTAAGGCACGAGGAAAAAGTACCGAGTTCATAGAGTACGAACATAAAATGACAGATGGCATGCTTACCTATAAAGTACGTGCTTCGTTAGCTGGGTACATCTTGCGACTTTGGAATGTTGACTGCACGCCAGATGCTTCTATGCCCACAAATAGGCAGCTTTGGCTGCGCAACCCCCAAGCCTTATACGGTGTAAGCAGTGCAAAATTGGCACCCGGTTACGCTCCGCAGAAAAGCGTTGAATCAGGCAATCAAAATCCAACAGATGTGTAAAATAAATCGAGTTGTAAGACTCAGTGCGATTGCAAACATCCTGCAAACGAGATGCGCGGAGCCGAACCGTTGACCCATTCAATGCCATGGGAGAGCTTTAGTGCTGTCATGGGATAGGTGACCTTACGAATTCCATCAGCAACTTGTAGAAGTTAAACCTGCAAACACATTGCAAACACAGCCTGTTTTCGGCTCTTTTGGGTACCCTGCACCGACTACCTGAAATCTCGAAAAGACCGCTCAGCGCGGGCGGGAAATGGTGGGTCCGGGAAGAGTTGAACTTCCGACCTCACGCTTATCAGGCGTGCGCTCTAACCACCTGAGCTACGAACCCATTTCCTGCGGTTTGGAGGCCGTCTTTTAGGGACTGACTGGGTGGTTGTCAAGCGATAGTGGGAAAATGGCGTTAAGCCGCGCTGGGCTTGCCCCGCGCGCGCAGGTAAAGAATGCCAAACAGCGAGGATAGCAGCGATCCTGCGATGACTCCAATTTTTACTTCATCCAATAAGAGGGGGTCGGTAAAGGCGAGTTTGCCGACAAATAAGCTCATGGTGAAGCCAATACCCGCAAGGATGGAAACGCCATAAACCAGTGGCCAGTTGACGTTTTTGGGCAGAGGGGAAATCCCAAGCTTCACGGCGGCAAAGGTTGCTGCGAAAATGCCGAATTGCTTGCCGAAGAACAAGGCGAGGGCAATGCCCATCGGCAGGGCAGAAAATGCCTGATCGATGGGGATGCTACGTAAATCGACCCCTGCGCTGGTGAAGGCGAAGATCGGTAGAATCAGGAATGCGACATACGGGTGAATGTGGTGCAGGATGTGGCTGAGCACAGCTTTATTGCCTTTGTCCTGCATCGGGATAGCAACGCCGACCATGACGCCCGCTACCGTGGTGTGGATACCCGCCGCGTGGAGGGCAAACCACAGCGCCACGCCGACAAGCAGGTAGGGCAGCGCGCGGCTGATAGATGCGCGGTTCATGGCATAGAGGATGCCACCCAGCGACACCACGGCAAGCAAGGGAAGCAAAGCCAAGCCACTGGAATAGAAGGCAGCGATAATGAGGATGGCAGCCAAGTCATCGTAAATAGCAATGGCGAGGAGGAAGATTTTCGCTGCAGGAGGCACGCTGCCACCCACAAGACGCAGCACACACATGGCAAAGGCAATATCCGTCGCCGTGGGGATGGCCCAACCTGATTGCAGTTCAGGGTGGTTGCGGGTGATGGTAAGGTAAAGCAGCGCGGGCGCCACAATACCGCCCAGTGCAGCAATCAGTGGGAGTAGTTTTTGCCCTTTTTCTGATAGGGCACCCTCGCGCATTTCGAGCTTGAGCTCCATGCCGATGGCAAAAAAGAAGATGACCATCAGCACATCTTTGGTGAAGCTGCTTACATAAAAATCAGCAAATAAAGGTGCCTGAATAATAGCCTGATAGCTTTCCGACCATAGGGAGTTCGCCAGTGCAATCGCAATCGCGGCGGTGGCGATCATGACGATGCCGCCTGCGGATTCGAGCAGGAGGAAGTGCCGCGCATATTCGGTCAGGTGCTGAAATTTACGTTTCATAAGCTCACCCGCACACGTTTGCCATTCGGGGCATCGGCTTCGCTTAACGTTACAAATAAGTCGGTGATGGATTCGGGGCTAGGTAGCGTGAGTGGGTCTTCCCCTGGGAAGGCTTTCGCGCGCATAGCGGTGCGGGTGGCGCCAGGGTCGAGGATGTTGGCGCGCACGGTGGTCATTGCCATTTCAGCGGCATAGGTGAGGGTGAGATGTTCGAGCGCTGCTTTGCTTGCCGCATAGGGCCCCCAATAGGCGATAGGCGACACCGCCGCGCCCGAGGTGACCATGATGACGCGCCCAGCTTTGGCAAGGCGTAGCAGAGGATCGCAGCTGCGCAGCAGACGCGCGTTGGCGATGGTGTTGATGGAAAATACATCCTCCACCTCGCTGGGGCTGGCATGGGCAAGCGGTGACAATGTGCCAAGGGTGGCCGCATTGCCAACCAGAATATCCAACTTGCCGAAGCGTTCATAAATTTGGGCACCGAGTGCGTCGATCATATCCGATTGGCGCAAATCTAGCGGGACAATGGTGGCGGGTTGGCCAGTGATTTTTTGGATCTCGTCATCGACCGCTTCGAGCCCGCCGATGGTACGCGCGGTGAGGATGACATGCGCCCCCTCGGCCGCAAAGCGCTTGGCCACGGCAGCGCCAATGCCACGGCTGGCACCAGTGATAAGAGCAATTTTGCCAGTAAGTTTACTCATGAGAGGCCCTTGTGTGAAACGCCAGTCGTGTCAGTGTGTCTGCGCTGACGGCAGCATACGCAGCAATTAATGGCAGGTAATAGCGCAGAAGGCTATCACAAATCCAGCCGAAATCGCGGTGGCGTTGCCACGAAAAAATGGTGTGGATGGCAAGCGTGGCAAGCGTAGCAAAAGCGCTGGCAAATGCAACGGAGTGTAGTCCACTATTCTCTGCGTTAAGTGATGGCGCCCGCCATTTGAAAGCTAGAGCAACGAGCGCGGCACCATAAAAGATAATGGGGAAAAAAGTGGTTTCCGATATCGCATGTTGATCGGCAAACTTGGCAAAGAAAAACGGCAACCATGTGATCCAATCCATGCGTAGCGCCGGTGTGGTGTGGCATGTGGGGTGGTCGGCAAGGAGTGCAAGCTGGCCTGCCGTATTGGGGGCAGGGCTGCCATAGGCAACGGTCATGTAGAGATAGGGCGCGACGCAGAGTGCGGCGATGGCCACGCCATAGAGCCATCCGCCAAGCGGTATGGAGCGCAATTGCCCACGCCGCAGAACAAGGCAAACAAGCACGTACAGGCCGACTAGCAAGAGAGCCGTGAGCTTGACACTGGCGAGGAGTACCCCGATGCCCATCCACACCCATGCCCGCGTGGGCTGCTCGCCACCCAACCACCGCAAGCTGGCACTGGTTGCCACCATGCCGCCAAGCACGCAGAGTGTGTCATTATTATAAAAGCCGATTTGCAAATGCATGTAGAGCAGCAGCGGCATGAGCGCATAGAGCATGCTGGCAGACGGGGTGAGCTGAAGGCGCGTTCCAATACGCGTGTAGATCAGCATGGCGGACAGACAGAAAGTAAATGAGAGCGCACGCAGATGCATGGGCTCCCACCATGGGAAGAGGATATCAATAAGTTTTGCTAGCCAATAGAACGTGGGCGGATGATTGATATAATTAAGTGCGTTGAGTTCGATGCCTGTGGGCACATTGAACATTCTGAAATCGGAAAAATCTGGCCACCACCGCTGATGCATGATGAGGTGCAGCGCATAGGAAAAATGCCCTTGCTCATCGATTTGCGTCAACGCAAAGGTGATGGGGTTTGCGTAGAGGTTGCGCAAGGTCAGCACACCAAGGGCCAAGAAACCGCCCCAGAGGATGATGCGAGAGAGGCTGCTGGGCGCTGATTGGGTAGCGCGGCGAGAAGAGGTCACGCAACTTCCTTCACGAAGAGATCCTTCTGGTTGCCGCCGATGCCTGAGGCATTATCGGTCAGCGCAATGGGGTACTCGCCGCTGAAGCAGGCATCGCAATATTGCGGCAGTTCGTTGTTGCGTTTGGCTTCACCCACCGCGCGATAGAGACCATCCATGCTGAGGAAGGCGAGCGAATCGACACCAATGATGTTCGCCATTTCCTCGATGGTGTGTTGTGCGGCCATGAGTTGCGATTTTTCAGGAGTATCGACGCCGTAGAAGCATGGGTTGGTGGTTGGTGGGCTGGCGATGCGCATGTGCACTTCCGTTGCCCCTGCCTCGCGCACCATGGTGACGATTTTTTTGGATGTAGTGCCGCGCACGATGGAGTCATCGACGAGAATCACCCGCTTGCCTTTGAGCAACGCGCTGTTGGCGTTGTGCTTGAGTTTAACACCAAGGTGACGCACGGATTCCGACGGCTCGATGAAGGTGCGGCCAACATAATGATTGCGGATGATGCCTAAATCGAACGGGATGCCTGCTGTTTCGGAATAGCCAATGGCACCAGGGACACCTGAATCTGGCACGGGGACGACCACATCGGCATCCACGCCAAACTCCCGCGCGAGCTCGGCGCCAATGCGTTTGCGCACCGCATAGACGCTGGTATTTTGCATCACCGAATCGGGGCGGGCGAAATAGACATATTCAAAAATACAAAAGCGCGAAGGTTGCGCAACCAGCGGGAAAGAACTGCGCACGCCGGTTTCATCGACAATAATCATTTCGCCAGGGGCGACATCGCGTACATATTCGGCGCCGATAATGTCGAGCGCGCAGGTTTCGGAGGTGAGGATATGGGCGTCGCCAAGTTTGCCAAGCACTAAGGGGCGCACGCCGTTCGGGTCGCGCACACCGATGAGCGATTTGGGCGAGAGGATGACGAGGGAATAAGCGCCCTCGACGAGTTTCAAGGCATCGATCACGCGATCCTCGATCGCGGCGGCGCGCGAGAGGGCAACGCGGTGGACGATCACTTCGGTATCCGAAGTGGATGCAAACAGCGAGCCACGTGCAATCAGCTCGCGGCGCAGGGTGATGGCGTTGGTGAGGTTGCCGTTATGGGCAAGCGCAAAGCCACCCAGCGACAAATCGGCATAAAACGGCTGCACATTGCGCAGCAATGTTTCACCCGTGGTGGAGTAACGGTTGTGGCCAATGGCAGCGCTGCCTTGCAGGCGGTTCATGACAGCGGCATCCGAGAAATTATCACCCACCAAGCCCATCGCGCGGTGCGAGAAGAACTGGCCGTTATCGCAGCTGACAATGCCTGCGGCTTCCTGCCCACGATGTTGCAACGCATGAAGCCCAAGCGCCGTGTGCGCCGCTGCACTGGAGGAACCAAAGATGCCAAAGACACCACATTCATCATTAAATTTATCGAACATTAGCGTCTCTCGTTTTCTTGCCGGATGCGTTGCTGTAAATCCTCGATAGAAGGCAGCGAGGAGGCAGGTAAATCTTCTTCAGGAACGATTTCTTCAAGTTGGTCTTTTGCTTTTCTATCCCATTTCTGAATCAGCTCGTTCATTTTTTTCTTCGAATCTTCGGGCGAGAGTGATTCGCTTGATTCATCGTTTTTATCTGAGAGCTTATCGAGATAGCCTGGCATCAACGTGCCAAGTAAGTGTGCCGCTTTTTCGACATAAGGCCGTGTGACTGCCTCGCGCACCGCTTTGGGATAATCCTCTTCGCTGGTAAAAAATTTCGACATAATGAAGAAGCCAATCGCCACAATGAGTGCGCCGCGCGCAAAGCCAAAGCAAAGCCCAGCAAGGTTATCAAGCAGGCCGACTTTTTCCTCGAGCTTGAGGAATTTGATGACCATGCGGGTGAGGATGGAAAACAAAATCAAGGAGACGAGAAACAAGCCGATTGAGGCCACGGCTACGGAAATGGCAGCATTACCGATTTGTGGCCTTAGATACTCCGTCGCAGGTTCGAGGTAGCGCAGGGTGACGATGGAGGCCACAATCCACCCGCCGAGCGAGAGAATTTCGCGGATGAAGCCACGGTAGAACGACAACAGCGCCGACAGGCCGACAATAATCAGCACGCTTAAATCGAACAAACCCAGTGAAGTTTCTTCCATAATATCAGCCGTTAGCGGTTAGCAATAAGGGGTTCAGCCGTTCTCTAGCATGAAACGCACCAGCGCGTCTACATGCCCCACGCGGTGGGGGGCGTTATTTTTTTCAGGGCTGCTGGTTGGGATGACTGCTTTGGTAAAACCAAGTGCCAGAGCCTCCTTGAGGCGGGTATCCGTGCGGCTGACGGAGCGGATTTCACCCGTCAGGCCAATTTCACCAAAGCCAACGAGGCTGGTGGGCAGGGGCTTATCGAGCAACGCCGAAAGCAGCGCCATGGCCACGGCCACATCCGCCGCAGGCTCGCCGATTTTAAGGCCGCCAGCGATGTTGAGGAACACTTCCTTATCGGAAAAGCGCATGCCGGCGCGGGTTTCGAGCACGGCGAGAATCATGGAGAGGCGCGCACCGTCATAACCCACCGTGGCGCGGCGGGGGGTGGACATGGTGGAAGGGGAAACGAGGGCCTGAATTTCAACCAGCAATGGGCGTGTGCCCTCCATACCCGCAAATACGGCAGCGCCGCTGACAGGGTTTTCGCGTGCATGCAAAAACAGAGCGCTAGGGTTTTTGACTTCCTCGAGTCCCGTATCGCTCATGGCAAAGACGCCGATTTCATCCGTCGCGCCGAAACGGTTTTTCACCGCGCGCAGGATGCGGTAATACTGCCCGCGGTCACCCTCGAAATAGAGCACCGTATCGACCATATGCTCGAGCACGCGTGGCCCCGCGATTTGGCCATCCTTGGTGACATGGCCGACGAGGATAAGCGAGAAGCCGCGTTTTTTCGCGGCGCGGATGAGTTCGTGCGTGGAGGCGCGCACTTGGGCAACAGTGCCCGGTGCGGAATCCAGCGAATCCACGAACATGGTTTGGATGGAATCGATGACGACGACATCGGGCGCTTGGCCAGAATCGATACTCGCCAAAATTTCGCGCACGCTGGTGGCAGTGGCGAGCTTAAGCGGTGCGTTGGCAAGCCCAAGCCGCTGACTGCGGAGTTGAATTTGGGCGAGCGACTCCTCGCCGCTCACATACAACACATCACGCCCGCCGCGGGCAAGGGTGGAGGCGGCTTGCAGCAGCAGCGTGGATTTACCGATGCCTGGATCACCACCCAGCAAAATGGCGGAACCTTCGACAAGGCCACCGCCGAGCACGCGATCAAGCTCGGCAATGCCGGTGCTTTCGCGCGCATGAGGGGCAACCGTATCGGCCAATGTGGCAATTTCGAGGCCCTTGGATTTACCGGGCTTCATGCCCTTGGGGGTGACGGTGATGGATTCCTCGACGATGGTATTCCATTCGCCGCAGGCATCGCAACGCCCTGCCCATTTGGAATGCACCGCGCCGCAGGACTGACAGACATATTGGTTGGAATTTTTGGCCATGGCACTGTTTTAGAGAGCCTCAGGCGACAGCGCAACCGTTAACCGCGCCCACCTCGGGAAACGACAAGTTTTGGTGGTATCAGCTCAGCATTAGAAACAACGGTTTCATCGACGCTGTTATAGCCATAGCTTGCGACCCGCGCGGCTGATTCTTTGTAGAGGCTGTTGATGGCATTGGGTTTGAAGGATGACGCGAACAAATCAGGCTGGTTTTTGTAGAGTTTGCTCAAGAGCTGGCAGCCATCCATGGCGGTGTAATCGGGATGCAGTACGCTCGCTTTTTCGGCAGAAGCGCCTTCGGTGTTGGCCAGCAAGAGCATCATTTTGCGATTGTTGGGATCTTTGGCATGGATACCGCGCTGATCGGCAACATGGATAATATCGCGGGTATACTGGGCTCCGCCGACCGCAATCAGCACGCCGTGATGATCAAATGTGTGGTCGACAACCGCATCCGCCAATACGAGGGGTTCGCCATCAATGCGCACCATATGCGTGAGATGCTTGTGGCTTGTGGCATTATCGAAGCTGGGGTTCACGAGTAAGCCAACGTTGTATAGCTCGTGCTTGCCGCCTTGTTTGCGCGTTGCATTGGCCTCATGAAGGGCTTGGTTGATGACCTTGCTTAAGCCCGTTTTTTTGTTGCGCCCTTGCACAAGGTAGCAGGTATCGCCCAGCGCATGGATGAGCATGTCGATAGCAATGGCATTCTCGCGTTGCTGGCCTTTGCTCAGGCTGTTCCAACTGCTGCCCGATGCGCCAACAACGGTGATGGGAACTTTGCCCTCGAACTCGGGGACGCGCTCTTTGGGCGAGTGAATGAGGGTGACTTGCTCGGTAGTTAACTTGGCAGCCATTTGTGCTTCATCCACCGCTTCGCTGGGTGGGTTTGGTGCCTTCTCAACGCCCGCTAGCCGCTTAAACATAGCATCGAAATGCGCCTGTTTCCCGTCTGCCGTATCCCACTGTGGGATGGCGGCGGCTATGCGTTTCGAGTAATCCTGCATATGAGCCACCAAATGCTCTTGGTGGTGCTTCAGCGCCGCGAATCCTTTGCCATCGAGCCCAGCATAATAAGCGGCAAGGCCAAGCTGTTTGGCATCCGTCTGGTACATGCCCGCGGAATCCGAGCTCACGGTGAAAGGGATCCCGTTCTCAATCGCTTTGGCGAACGGTATTTTCCTTAAATCATCGACATTGTTCAGGGCGATGTTGGAAGAAGGATTGAATTCGATGGTGAGTTGCGGGTTCTTCGGATCCTTACAGAGTTTTTTGGCAAGTCGGATTGTTTCTTCGTCCATGCCGTAGACCCCATGACCCACAAGGAATTTGAGGTTCGGGTATTTCACCGCAATCTTGAGGAAGTCTTTGACGTTGTCGTGGTTTTTGTCGTTCTCGCCCGCATGTACGCGAATGAAAGAGCCAGGTTTGTGCTCGTTCGCCCATTTGGCATAATCATCGAGGCGCTCGATGAACTCTTTCGTTTTGTTGGCCTCATACCCCAGAATATCGACGCCCATGATGTAGGGACTATCGAGCAGGATTTGTGCTTTATCGAGTTTTTCCTTGAGCTGCTCGGACGAGAGTTTGCGCGGAATGCCGATCATGTAGCGCTGTGCAAAGTTTTCTGTTTGTGGGTCGGCTTTTAGTTCATCCACGGCTTCGTGAATGGTACGCAAGGTATCAGGGTTGTCGAGCCCGACATAGGCAGTGAGGGCAAAATTGACGCCCTGCGCAGCATATTCCTGCGCTTCCTTCTTGCGAATTTCTTTGGTGAGCTTGGTGTCCTTACTGAAGGGGTAACGGAAGCGGTTACCGTTATATTCGAGCTGGGTGAAGGTGGATTGGCGATCGGCGGGCAATGCCATGCGCGCAGCGAGTTTGGCAAGTTCTGCCTCGGGCAGTGCGTGCAGGTTAATAGCATCTACCTCATCGGGGTAGACTTCGCCTTTGCGCTCGAGCGGCGGGAAGGGAATACGCTTGATGCTGCTACGGTCTTTTTTATGGGGGATGTCGTAGGTGCTGGTGCTGATGCCCGCTTCGCGCAGTAGGTCGGTCGGGTAAAAATAGGGTTTGTGGCGCATTGCCACCTCAAGCAGGCCGCGGGCGCTGATTTGGCCAGAGCTGTGGGTGTGAATGTCGGTGAACACGGCGCTTTTGGCAGTTTTGAGAAGGGTTTGCTGCTCGCCCCCATCGAGGTTTGGTCGAAGCTGGGGATAGGGCTCGCAATCATGGAAGGTGCCCATGCGACGTGTTTCGTCGACCGTGAGAGGGCGCCGCATGGTGGGGGAAAGGTTCGCTGCGGAATCGATGGTGTATTCGCCGATGGGTTCGCTGCCCAAATATAACGTAAATTCACGGCTCACGTTCGGGAAGGTGACCCCATCGCCCACGCGTTTTGGTTTTGATTCCTGAGAGCCTAAGTTCAATGCGCGTGCCAGCGCTTGATTGAGCCGTGGCGCATCGCCGCCCGTATCAATCGCTACCCTTAGCTGCCTGTTGCCAGCGTCGTAATGAAGGGAGAGGCTGTAAAGCTGATTATAATCAACATAATGTCGGATGTTACCCATGCTGCCACTATACTAGCATAACGGGCAATAAATATGAAGATTATATGAAGATTGGCCTAAGCCCGCTTGAAATCGTTGGTAATTGGGCCTTCGGCCTTGCCGTGAACGAACTGGTCGACGTAGGGATTACCTGAATTGTCAATTTTGCTAACGGGGCCGTCCCAGATGATTTTTCCTTGGTAAATCATGGCCACGCGGCTCGCGATCTTACGCACCGAGCTCATATCGTGGGTAATCGTCACAGCGGTGGAGCCAAGCTTTTTGACGCAGTTGGCAATCAGCTCGTTAATGACGTCGGACATGATAGGGTCGAGCCCTGTCGTCGGTTCATCGAAGAACAGAATATCAGGATTTGAAGCAATGGCGCGGGCGAGGCCGACGCGCTTTTGCATGCCGCCTGAAAGCTCGGAAGGAAGCAGGTCGGCCACTTCGGGCTTCAGACCCACGGCTTCGAGCTTTTCGATGGCGAGTTCGTGCGCCATTTCGCTGGTGAGTTTTTGCCCACGCTCGGCGCTGCCAAACGTGATGTTTTTCCACACGGGCAGCGAATCGAACAACGCACCACCTTGGAAGAGCATGCCCACTTTTTTGAGCATATCGGCACGCTGATTGAAGTTGTAGTGGGTGATATCCTCGCCATCGACCTCGACGGTGCCTGAATCGGGCTTCACTAGCCCAAGCACGCTTTTAATGGTGACGGATTTGCCCGAACCCGAACCACCAATGATGACAAGCGACTCGCCCGGCATGACAGTTAAATCCACCCCATCGAGCACGACTTTGGAGCCAAATTTTTTGTGCAGGTTGGTGAGTTTGATTTTCGGGGTTTCGGTCATCGCGTTACATCCCAAAAAAGGCTTCGGTGATGAGGTAGTTCGATAGCAAAATCAGAATCGACGCCGACACCACCGCGTTGGTGGTGGCAGAGCCTACGCCTTGCGCGCCGCCCTTGCTGTGATAACCATGGTAGCAGCCCATCAGCGCGACGATGAAGCCAAACACGGCGGCCTTCACAAGCCCTGTGTTGACGTCATACCATGTCAGGAAATTCCACGTGTTGTTGATGTAGGGCATGGGCGAGAAGCCAAGTGCTTTCACGCTGACCGCATAGCCGCCAAAAATGCCGATAATATCGCCGATAAAGACGAGGCAGGGAAGCATCAGCGTTGCTGCAAGCAAGCGCGGGAAAAGGAGGTATTTAAAGGGATTGGTGGAAAGGGTGACCAGTGCATCCACCTGCTCGGTCACGCGCATGGTGCCAATTTCGGCAGCGAAGGCAGCACCAATACGCCCTGCGACCATGAGCCCCGCCATGACGGGACCCAGCTCACGCGTGATGGCGAGTGCGACGATGAGGGGAATCGAATTCTCCGCTCCCACATCCGCAAAGCCGGAATTGGTTTGCAGCGCCAGTGCCGCGCCGGTGAACAAGGTGGTGAGGCCGACGACAGGCAGCGAGTAATAACCAATCTCGATAATCATGCGGCCAATTTGTTTGGGGTAATACGGCGGACGAATCCCTTGCGCGATGATACTGCCCGTGAACAATACTAGCCGCCCGACCGAAGCCAGAAACAGCGACACAACATGGCCAATGGTAGCCAGCGGATTGGAACGAATGATGGAGCTCATGAGTAAGGCTATAATGCGATTAAATCAAAGAGTCCAGAGTATCGTCTCAAATAGAAAGCGCCGCTCCCATGAATGAGAAGCGGCGCTGTAGATTTGTTGCTAAAAAACTTACTTTGCTACGGCTACTTTGGCGACAGCAGGTAATTCTTTAGCGATGGTGTTCTCGGTGCCAGCGCAAACTGGGTGGCCGAAGCCGCCTGCACTTTTGCCGCCTGCGATATCGAAGATGATTTGGTCGGTTTTATCTTTCGCAACGCCTGCAGGAACAAAATCAAGCTTCAGGCCATTGCGCGCACGCCATGCGATGTTGTGATCGGCGCACGAGCTGTCGCCGCTAACGCCAAGTCCGCCAATGATGGCACCCTTAGCATTATACAATGCCAAGCCACCACCAAATACGTTCACGCCACCAATGCGCTTACCAACCATGGGGTCGGTGGCGCTGCCGAAATCTTTCGCGCTACCCGCATACGCAACTGCTGTATTTACAGGGTTGCTCTCTTGCAGGCCAAATAAGCTGCCGCCAGGTTGAACGGCAGAGTAGAGGTTCGCAGTGGAAAGTGAAAGACCAACGAGGCTGAAAGCATTCGCTGTGTTGGCTTTTTGTGCCGAAATGACGCGGCTGCCAGGCCATTGCGCGTCGACCGTGTCGCCGGTATAGGCAACCGCGCAGACATTGCCGCTACGATCAACAATCGTTCCCCACATCGGTAGCGCGAAGCCGCCATTCTTTTCGGCCGTCGCGGCTTTGAGGGCAGCTTTGAGTGTAGCGTGATCGGGCAACTCGGCGCAGGCAACCGGCGCTGAGGCTGTGATGACTGCAGGTGCTGCCACGGGTGTGCCGACGGTGGCTGTTTGAGCAATGGCATTGCTAGCTAGCAATGCAACGGTGATGGCAGTTGTTAAATGACGCATGCTAAATCCTTATGTCTGTAAGTGGTGGTATGAATTGAAGTATGCTGTGCAGCAACCACGACCAAGGTGCAATGTAAAGAAGAATGCTTATGAGTTAGGCGTAGGCACGCTTCACGCGGGTGCCAATGCGAGTGAGGATTTCGTAGCCGATGGTGCCAGCTTTTTCTGCCACGTCATCGACACGGATGCCATCCTTATCGCCCAACAAAGTGATGGATGCGCCTTCATGCGCGAGGGATTCAGGCACGGAGCTTACATCGAAGCAGAGCATATCCATCGTCACGCGGCCAATGAGAGGTACCGGATGCTCGCCAATATAGCCAATCGCTTTGCCAGTGAGGTGGCGCAAATAGCCGTCGGCATAACCACTGGCGATGGTGGCGATGCGCGTGCCTTTGGCAGCGGATACGGTTGCGCCATAGCCAATGGTTTGGTCACGCTCCAGCGTGCGGGTCATGAGGATAGGGGCGTTCCATGTCGCCACGTGCTGCATGGGGTTTGCACCATTGCTTTGCGGCGCGATGCCATAGAGCGAGCAACCAGGGCGGGCGAGGTGGAAGTGGAATTCCTTCGGCAAATAGATGCCGCCTGAGTTGCACAAGCTAGCGGGAATGGTGGGCGCAAGAGCGAGCGCTTGCTGGAACAGTGCGAGCTGCTGGGTGTTGAGCGGGTGATCCGCCTCGGGCGCGCAGGCGAAGTGGCTGAGCAGCAAGCCAACGCGACATGCTTCGAGCATGTGCGGATCTTTTTTCATGAGTGCGGCAAGCTCACCCACCTGCAAGCCAAGCCTGCCCATGGCGGTGTCGATATGCAGCGCGCTGACCGCATGCACATGCTCAGCGGCGACGGGTTTCCAGCGCTCGATTTGCTGCACGCTGTTGAGCACGGGAATGAGGCGGTGCGCCGCGAAGGCAAATTCCTCGCCCGCCAACACGCCATGAAAGACAAGGATGCGCACGTCGGGCAGCGCGGCGCGCAGCTCGATCGCTTCCTCGAGCGTGGCGACAAAAAACGTGTGGCAGCCAGCGTTGGCAAGCGCACGTGTCACTTCCACCGCGCCAAGGCCATAGGCATCCGCCTTCACCACCGCCGCGCACTCATCGCCCGTGAAACGCGCGCGCAAGGTCTGCCAGTTGGCGACAACGGCAGGCAGCGAAACGGTGAGGGTGGGGGTGGTGAACATGAGCCGTGTGTGTGGTGGTTGGTAGCATTTAGCTAGCAGCTAGTTGTTACGCGCACAATGGGGGATTTGGGGGCAGGGCTTCCCGGTGAGTCGTTGTTGTCGGATAGTGCTTTAAAACGAGCACGAGGCCACATGACCATTACCTCTGATTCCCCGCTCTACCAAAAAGCATTCGAGCAGTATCTGCGCAAAGGCACACCGATTGAGGTGTCGCTCAAGCGGATGCTGCGCACTGAAACCAATGAGAACCACTCCACCACCCATTACATTTGGCGCACGGTGGGTGATGACAAAGTACGCCCCAGCCATGCGGCGAATGAGGGGCGCCTCTTCGAGTGGGACAACCCACCCCCAACGGGCAACCCCCGCGATGAATATGGGTGCCGTTGTGTGGCAGAGCCGTATTACGGCGTTACTCCCAAACCAGACCGTAAGCCTGTGCCTTCTGAACCGGGGCTTGATCCAGTCTATCCAGAGTTGTTGCTCATTCCGTTTTTACGGATTCCTCGTCTGATTATTGCATGGCGCGCTTGGATTCTAACCCGTAGAGCAAGTCATGAGTGGCAATTAAGCAAAACAAAATCAGCTCAAAAATGGGCGAATCGCATGGAAAAAGGTAGCTGGACTCCAGAAAAAATAACGCAGACCATAAAAAATGGAAAGCAATATAAGGTTAAAAATGAAAGAACAGGTGGGGCGGCAACGCGGTATGAATCAAATGGTAGTTACGTTGTGCGGGATGATGTCACTGGAGATATTCTTCAGTTGAGTGGGCCTGAGCATATTGGTAAAATATTTTAACTTTAAGATTTAAGAGGCAAGTCGTCATGAACCCTGAAATCGTCAATATTCATGTAAAGTTACTTAACGAGGGTACCGATACTGTCAGGCGCGCTCAGGCAGTAAAACTTTACGAAAATGCCTACCAGATTCTAGCGCCCAATGACTACGACGCGGAAGATGAGGAATGGGAATTTTTGCCAAATAGCATTGTCCGCTGTGAGCGCGTCGAGAAAGGTTGGGCAGAGCCACTTTTTTTAGCTGTTGAAATCGTGAACTAACTACCCCTTCACTTTCGCATAGCGCCCCGGGGCGGGTTCGATGGGTTTATAGCGTGCGTTGCCAAGTTTTTTACGGGCGGCGATTTTGGCGCCTGCGCGCTTGCTTTGCCACTGGTGCCAATGCCCCCACCAACTGCCAGCATGCTCGGTAGCGCTCTTGAACCAATCTTCGGGTTTGGGGGGTAATTTATCGCTCACCCAATAGCAGTATTTCTTTTTCTTCGGCGGGTTGACGACGCCTGCAATATGTCCCGAATCGGCGAGGGTGAACACCATCTCGCCATCATAGGTTTGGGTGGCGACATAGGCCGACATCCACGGTGCAATGTGGTCTTCCTTGGTGGCGAGGATATAGCTCGGCGTGGTGATTTTGGTGAGGTTGATGGGGGTATTCATCAAGGTTAAGCCATTAGGCTTAATCAGTAAATTTTTCTGATACATGTTGCGCAAATAGAAGGCGTGCATGGCGGCAGGCATGCGCGTGGAATCGGAGTTCCAATAGAGTAAATCGAACGGGAAAGGTTGTTTGCCCAGCAAGTAATTGTTGATGACAAACGACCAGATGAGGTCGTTCGCGCGCAGCATGTTGAAGGTGGTGGCCATCTCGTTTGCATCGAGGTAGCCGCGCTCGCTCATGCGATTTTCGAGGGCTTCAAGTTGCGTATCATCGATGAACACAGAGATCTCGCCCGCCTCGGCAAAATCGACCAGCGTGGTGAGGTAGGTGATGGAGGCAACGCGTTTATCCTCGCCAATGGATTTAAGGTAGGAAAGCGCGATGGAGGAAAGCGTGCCGCCCAAGCAATAACCAATGATGGCCGTTTGCTTCACGTTGCAAATATCCTCGATCACATCGAGTGCGGCGAGAGGCCCCTCCTGCAAGTAATCATCGAATTTTTTGCGACCCAGTTTTTCGTCGGGGTTCACCCACGAAATAACAAAGACAGTGTAGCCCTGTTCCGTCAGCCAATGAATGAAGCTACGCTCACCCGTCAGGTCGAAGATGTAGTATTTGTTGATCCATGCGGGGATGAGAAGCAGCGGCGTTTTATACACCTGCTCGGTAATGGGGGCGTATTGGATGAGTTGTATCAGGTCGTTCTCGTAGACCACTTTGCCAGGGGTGGTGGCAATGTTCTCGCCCAGCTTAAATTTGCTTTCGTCAGTCATCGAGATGCTGGGTTTGCCGTTGTTCTTTTCTAAATCTGCTAGCAAGTTGCCAAGGCCAGAAACCAAGCTTTCGCCATTGGTTTCAAGCATCGTGCGCATTACCTCGGGGTTGGTGAGGGCAAAGTTGGAGGGCGACACCGCATCGATGAATTGACGGGTGAAGAAGCCAAGTTTTTGGCGCTCATGTTCGTCGAGCCCATCGACAATCTGTACCATGTCTTGCAGCCAACGGGCATTAACGAGGTATTGTTGTTTGATGAAATCGTAGACCGCGCTGGTTGTCCATGTGCTGTCGGCGAAGCGTTTATCGCGTACCGGCGGTTCGACGTAGGGCGCTTGCTCCTCGCCGAGTAATTTGCTAGTCCACCAGCCCCACAATTTTAGGTGGTCGTTCATGAGAGCGATCTGCGACTGCACCATGCGCTCAGGGTCGATGGTCACATTCTTCATCACATGAAGTGCCGATTCTGCCATGCTCAGTGGGTCGCTATGGCCTAAGGTCGAGGGGCGATTGACCTGATTGGTGAGTGCCGCCTGCACGATGCGTTGCCAGATATCGGTGGCGCGGGCGAGGTTATCGGCGAAAGCTTGCGCATCGATCGGGGTTTCAGTGTTATTATTCATAGGTTTTTTGTGGCTTGTGCTCATGGGGGTTCAATCTAAGGTATATCGCACCTAGATGCAATCTGTGGATTATTTTTGATGCGCTGGACAAAACATGCGCATGACACTAGCTTGATTTCCAAGAGTAAGTCAAAAACCCATTCTAACGATAGGCAAGTCATGCAAGTTTCACGCTATGTGTCTTCTTGGGTAACCGCAGTTCTGATTGGTAGCACGCTCTCAGCTTGCGCCTATATCATTCCTCCAGAGCAGAATGAGCCACGCCATAACATCGTTGAGGGCGGGATTCGTAAGCCGATGAACAATCCAACGAGTGACAAGCGCAGTGATCTTAATCGCAATGTTTCGCCGATGTCGGCACCTGTGCAGCCTGTGCAACAATCAGCTCTGCCACCTGCCGATGTTGCTACGCAGCAGCGCGCTCAGGAAATTCTTGCAGCGTCGCCTGTGCTAGGTTCCGAGCGCCGCATTCCAGTACAAAATGCTCAGTTTCAGGTTAGCTCAAATAGCTATCCTGCGATAAATTCGGTTCCCGAGGCGCCAGTAACAACCGGTCCCGATAGCGCGCAATCGCGGCTGAAGGCTACCCAAGCAGAGTTGGAAGTGGATCGCAGCAAAGCAGTCGTTGCGGCCGACACCTTGGCGAAGGATGCGGCGGCCGAGCCTTCGATGTTGTCGGAGTTGCCAAAGATTGACAGTGTTGTTCCTCCGGCTGATCCCATTCAGGCCGCGCCTATTATCGAGCAGGCACCCAAGGTTGACCCGCAACAGCAGTCTGTAGTCGTTCCGGTAAAGCCTGTCGCTGCGCCAATAGTGGCGGCGCAGAGTGCGTCGAGCGTGCGTGAGTTTTCAGCTCCCGCGCCACTTCTTTCTCGCGCTCCTGAGCCGCTCTCTTTAAGCGTTTCGGAACCAGTGACGCCAGTCGTTGCCGCTCCAGCGAACACTTCGGTGGCACCGGTAGAGAAGGTGGCAGCGGTAGCGCCTACTGAAACGGCGACTCCTGTTGTTGATCAGCCTATGATTGTTTCTAGCCCGCTGCCAGCACCTGTGGTTGCTGCGCAAGCGCCAGCGCCACGTGCAGGCGATTTTGACCCGCTAGCCGTTGCAGATAATGCACCAATTAGTGCACCTGTTTCGGTGTCGTCGCGCGCCCCCTTGTCTTCGGCGTATGTGGTGAATCGCTACATTCCGCCGTCGCGTTACTCTGGGCTTCGTAACTAAAAATTCACGCGTATTAGTTGACAGGCGAGCGCGCCCACCCTTACAGTGCTGCGCATTATGGATGAATTTTACCGCATATCTCGCCTCCCGCCTTATGTGTTCGCGGAGGTAAATAAGGTGAAAGCAGCGCACCGCGCTGCTGGCCGCGACATTATTGATCTTGGCATGGGCAACCCTGATTCCGCGCCACCCAAGCACGTGATTGAAAAATTACGCGAAGTGGCGCTTGATGAAACGGCGCATGGCTACTCGGTCAGCCGTGGTATTCATGGTTTGCGCAAGGCTCAGGCGGGTTACTATAAGCGCCGCTTCGGGGTGGATATCGACCCTGACAGCGAAATCAGTGCAACGATTGGCAGCAAGGAAGGGTTGTATAACCTCATCCAAGCCATCACGGGGCCGGGGGATGTAATTGTTACCCAAAACCCATGCTACCCCATTCATGCATTTGGCCCTGTGATTGCGGGCGCTTCCATCCGCTATATCAAAATGGATGATGGTGGCGATTTCCTCGATTTGCTCGAGCGTGCGATTAAGAACATGACGCCCAAACCCGTGGCGGTGATTGTCAACTACCCTGGCAACCCCACCTCGGAAGTGGTGGATCTTGCGTTTTATGAAAAGCTGGTCGCGCTGTGTAAGCAATACGGCGTCTACATCATCTCGGATTTGGCCTATTGCGAATTGTACTACGACGGCAACCCACCACCCAGCGTGTTGCAGGTGGAAGGTGCGAAGGATATTGCGATCGAGTTCACCTCGCTTTCTAAAACCTACTCGATGGCAGGCTGGCGCGTGGGCTTTGCGGCGGGCAACAAAAAGCTGATTCATGCCCTGACGCGCATTAAATCCTACCTTGATTATGGCATGTTCACGCCCGCGCAAGTGGCGGCAACGGCGGCAATCAATGGCCCGCAGGATTATGTCGACGAAATGCGCGCGATTTACAAAGAGCGCCGCGATATCGTGGTGAAAGGCCTTAGCGAAGCAGGCTGGGTGGTACCAAGCCCAAGCGCTAGCATGTTTATTTGGGCGCCGCTGCCCGAGCAATATAAGGAGCTTGGCTCATTCGAGTTTGCTAAATTGCTGCTCGACCAAGCCGAAGTTGCGGTGGCACCAGGCGTTGGTTTTGGCGAATATGGCGATGGCCATGTGCGCATTGCGCTAGTGGAAAATAAACACCGCCTGCGCCAAGCAGTGCGCAACATTAAAGCCTTCATGGCGAAGGATGCGGCAGCGATCAAAGCACAGTTAAAGGCGGCGGCGTGAGTAACCCATTACGCATTGCTATTGCGGGCCTTGGCACCGTGGGTGCGGGCACGCTGGCCATTGTGCAAAAAAATGCTGCAGAAATTGCTGCGCGCGCAGGGCGCAGCATTTTGGTCGTCGCCGTTTCGATGCGCGATGCAAGCAAAAAGCGCGATGTAGACCTTGATGGCATCCGCGTTGAAAAGGATGCGCGTGCACTCGCGAATGCGAGTGATGTGGATGTGGTGGTCGAGACCATTGGTGGCGATGAAGGTATTGCCCGCGAGGTGGTGGAAGCGGCGCTGAACAATAAGAAGCATGTGGTGACGGCGAACAAAGCGCTCATCGCCAAGCATGGGTTGGCGCTGGCCGAGCTGGCCGAGAAAAACGGTGTGGTGCTGGCGTTCGAAGCGGCGGTGGCGGGCGGTATTCCTATTATTGGTGCGCTGCGTTCAGGTTTGGCAGCGAATAAAATTCTGCGCATTGCGGGTATTTTGAATGGCACCTGCAACTACATCCTGACCACGATGCAAAAAGAACAGCGTGACTTTGCCGAAGTGTTGGCAGATGCACAAAAGCTTGGCTATGCCGAGGCCGACCCGAGTTTTGATGTCGATGGGATTGATACCGCGCACAAAGTGGCCATCCTCACCAGCCTTGCCTTTGGCACGGCACCCAATGTGGCGTCGATGCATATTGAAGGCATTCGCCGCATCAGCATTGCGGATATTGAGTATGCGGCAAGTTTTGGCTACCGCATTAAACTGCTCGGCATTGCGACCATGGAAGACGGCAAATTGCTGCAGCGTGTGCACCCGTGTTTGGTGCCTGCCAACTCGCCATTGGGCGTGATCGATGGGCCGTTCAACGCCGTGCAGGTCGAGGGCGATGCGGTGGGGCGCGTGGTGTTCGAAGGCCGCGGTGCAGGCGGTGGGCCAACCGGTTCTGCCATCGTTGCCGATATTTTGGCCATCGCGCGCGGCGATAGCTACCCGCCATTCACGGTGGCGACCAAACAGTTGCAGCAGGCTGCGCCTGCGCCGCTCGATGCGCACCAAGGCTGCTATTATTTGCGCCTCTCCCTCAAGGATGAACCTGGCGTGCTGGCCGAATTTACCCGCGCCTTTGCAGCAGAATCCATCTCGGTGCACTCCATCACCCAACGCGCGATTGCGGCGGATGCCAGCGCGCAGGTGATTGTGATTACGCATGAAACCAACGAAGCTGCCGTCGCGCGCGCGGCGAAACGCATTGCTGAATTACCTGTTAGCGTGGTGCCACCTGTGGTATTACGCATCGAAAATTAGGAGAGAGTTATGACCGCACCCGCCTACAACACCGATGCCCCCAACAAAAGCTGGATCATGGATCGTAACTTCGCGCTCGAAGCGGTGCGGGTGACGGAAGCTGCCGCGCTGGCGAGCAGCCACTGGACAGGGCGCGGGCAAGAAAAAGCCGCCGACCAAGCCGCGGTGAACGCCATGCGCGAAGCATTGAATGGCCTGACGATTGATGGCACTGTGGTGATTGGTGAAGGCGAGCGCGACAAAGCACCGATGCTCTATATCGGTGAAAAAGTGGGCACGGGCGCAGGCCCGCAGATTGATATTGCGCTCGACCCACTCGAGGGCACCACGCTATGCGCCCATTCGGGCCCGAACTCGCTCGCCGTGGTGGCGATGGGCGAGCATGGCAGCTTCCTGCATGCGCCAGATGTGTACATGGATAAAATCGCCGTTGGCGGTGGCTTGCCCGAAGGTGTGGTCGATATCGACGCGACGATTGCCGAGAACCTGAAAAATTTGGCGAAGGCCAAGGGTCGCGATGTTGCTGATCTCACCGTGGTGGTGCTGAAGCGTGACCGCCATGCCGAGAAAATTGCCAAGCTGCGTGAAGCGGGTTGCCGCGTGCAGCTGATTCCGGATGGGGATGTGGCGGGCGTGATTGCGACCGCAACGGCGATGACGGGGATTGATATGTACCTAGGCATTGGTGGCGCGCCAGAGGGTGTACTGGCTGCTGCGGCACTGCGCTGCATTGGCGGCCAAATGCAAGGCCGCTTGTTGTTCGATGGTGAGGACGAGCAAAAAGAACGCGCCAAGCGCATGGGTATTACGGATTTCAGCCGCAAATATAACCTCAACGAACTCGCCAAGGGCGATGTGATGTTCGCCGCAACCGGCGTAACGGATGGCAGCATGCTCAAAGGCGTGCGCCGCTGGGCGGGGGGCGCAAGCACGCACTCTATCGTCATGCGTTCGGCCACCGGTACCGTCCGCTGGATTGAAGCGCAGCATAATTTCGGCATGAAGACCGAAATCTAATGGTTAAATCACGTAGTGATTTAACGTTCCATGAAACCGCCTCTGCCCTGCCATGGCGCCTGCGCCATGAGGATGCGCGCCAGCAATTGGCCATCGCTCAGCAGCATGGGGTGAGCGAGCTGGTAGCGGGAATCCTTGTGGGGCGTAAGGTAGCGGTGGATGATGTGCCGCAATTCTTAAGCCCCAGTTTGCGCGATTATTTGCCCGACCCGTTTCACTTGCTGGACATGGACAAGGCTATAGCGCGCATCATTCGTGCGGTGGAGGCCAAAGAGCGCATAGCCATATTTGGTGATTACGATGTGGATGGCGCAACCAGCACCACGTTGCTGATGGATTATTTAGGCACGATAGGGGCACAGGTGGTGCCGTATATCCCCGACCGTATGACGGAAGGCTATGGCCCCACTGAGGCAGCGTTTGAGAAGCTTATGGATGGGGGCGCGAAGCTCATCATCACCGTCGATTGCGGCACGCTGGCGCATGCGCCCATTGCGCTGGCGCAAGGCCATGGGGTGGATGTGATTGTGCTCGACCACCATCTCAGCAGCGGTGCGTTGCCCAATGCCCACGCCATCGTGAACCCAAACCGTGTCGATGAAACCTCGCCGCACACCAACCTCGCGGCGGTGGGGGTGACGTTCCTAACGCTGGTGGCGCTGAACCAGAAATTGCGCGATGCGGGTTTTTTTGCGCACATATCAGCCCCCAATCTCCTCTCCTATCTCGATGTGGTGGGGTTGGGCACGGTGTGCGATGTGATGCCGCTGACTGGCCTCAACCGCGCATTTGTGGCGCAGGGCTTAAAGGTCATGGCACAGCGGCGCAGGCTTGGCCTGTCGGTGCTGGCGGATGTGGCGCGCATGGATGAAGTGCCCAATGTCTATCACCTTGGCTTTTTGCTGGGGCCACGCATCAATGCGGGTGGGCGCGTCGGCAAATCGGGCCTTGGGGTGGAATTGCTGACCGCGCAGGACGAAGCGCACGCGCGCGAAGTGGCCGCCACGCTTGATGTGCATAACCAAGAGCGCCAAGCAATTGAGGCAGGCGTGCTGGAACAAGCCCTGACGCTTGCCGAGCAACAGCGCAATATGCCCGTGATACTCGTTGCCGCCGAGGGCTGGCACCAAGGGGTGATCGGCATTGTGGCAGGGCGACTCAAGGAGCGCTTCAGCCGCCCTGCCTTTGTGGTAGCGATGGAAGATGGCATGGGCAAGGCCTCGGGCCGCTCCGTGTCGGGTGTTGATATGGGTGCGGCGATTCATGCGGCGGTGGCCGAGGGCTTGCTCGAAAAAGGCGGCGGCCATGCCATGGCGGCGGGCTTTAGCGTGGCGGCGGAGAACATCGAGGCGCTGCACCAGTTTTTTATCGCCCGCATGGCGGCGGATGTGGCGGCCTATACCGAAGGGCGGGTGGTGACGTATGACGGGCTGCTTTCGGTCAGTGGGGCGAACCTTGACACGCTCGAGGATATTGCCCGCGTGGGGCCGTTTGGCATTGGCAACCCCGCGCCGAGGTTTGTCATCCCCAATGCCCGCATTGCCCATGTGGCGGTGATGAAGGAAAAACACCTGCGAGTGACCCTGACGGACGATTCGGGCAGCGCGCGCCTCAATGCCGTGGCGTTCGGTGCCGTGGGCACGGTGCTGGGTGAATGGCTGATGGCCGAGAAAACCCTGCATATTTTGGGGGAATTGAAGCGCAATAGCTGGCAGGGCAAGGAAACGGCGCAATTTATGATTGATGACGTGTCGAAAACCGCTTGACTTGCGGCAGCGCTCGTGGTGTATCTCCCCGCCTGTTTTGGGTATACCCAAAGCCCGTTGGCCCCTTCGTCTAGTGGTTAGGACGCCTCCCTTTCACGGAGGTAGCACGAGTTCGAATCTCGTAGGGGTCACCAATAAAAAAGCCTCCCATTCGGGGGGCTTTTTTATTGGTGGTTTCTGTGATTACTAGACATAGCCTGCTGTTTTTAAAGAAATTTTCTTATTCTTAGGCGTGGCGCAAACGATGACTACACCGACAGCTTTTTGCGGAAATACGCGATGGTTTCTTTGAGGCCATCTTCGAGGGGCACGGTGGGCTTCCAGCCGAGTTGTGCGTTTGCTTTGGTGATGTCGGGGCGGCGCTGTTTGGGGTCATCCTGAGGCAGCGGGCGCCAGACGATTTTGGAGGTGCTGCCCGTGAGTTTGAGAACCGCCTCGGCCAGCTCGATCATGGTGTATTCACCTGGGTTGCCAGCGTTGATGGGGCCGATGATATCGGCAGGGCTGGCCATGAAGCGCACAAAAAACTCGATGAGGTCGGACACGTAGCAAAAACTGCGGGTTTGGGTGCCATCGCCATAGATGGTGATGTCCTGACCGCGTAGGGCTTGCACAATGAAGTTGCTGACCACGCGGCCATCGTTCTCGTGCATGTGGGGGCCATAGGTGTTGAAAATGCGCATGACCTTGACGTGCGTGCCGCGATGGCGGTTATAATCGAAGCAGAGTGTTTCGGCGGCGCGTTTGCCCTCGTCGTAGCACGCGCGCGGACCGATTGGGTTGACGTTGCCCCAGTAGGTTTCAGGCTGCGGGTGAACGGCAGGGTCGCCATAGACCTCCGAGGTGCTGGCTTGTAGCAAGGTGGCGTTGGTACGTGTGGCCAGTTCAAGCAGGTTGAGGGTGCCGAGCACGCAGGTTTTCATGGTGTCGATAGAGGCAGCGCCTTGATAATGGACAGGGCTTGCGGGGCAGGCGAGGTTATAAATCTGCGTGGGCGTGGCGGCGATAGGGGCGGCAATATCCTGCGTGATGATGCTGAATTTCGTGTTGGATTGTAGCGCGGCAATATTGTCGAGCGAACCTGTGTAGAAATTATCGAGGCAGATGACTTCGTGCCCCGCACTGAGCAGCCGCGCGCACAAATGCGAACCCAGAAAGCCTGCCCCACCTGTTACCAGTATCGTCATGGCTCAAGCGGTATCGCAATGCGAGCATGGCGACAAGAATTATTGGGAGATAGAACACATTGAATGGGGCTGGGGGGTGTGCTATCGGGTTGTCTGCTTACCAAAGCAGGGGGATATGTATGTACGGATTTCGGCAACAGCCGATGGGGATGGGATCATCGCGAGGCGGCCTTAAAGCGCGGTTTATTCTCGCGCTGGTGATTGCGGCGTTCGTCTATTTTTCGTATTTGGGCAAGCAGGAGCACAACCCCTTCACGGGCGAGAAACAAGCCGTCGCCATGAGCAAAGACGAAGAAATTGCATTGGGGTTGAACGCTGCCCCGCAAATGGCGCAGGAATATGGCGGGCTGGACAAAAGCGCGGCCGACCAAGAGCGCGTGAAACGTATTGGCGCACGGCTTTTGAATAGCGAGAGCTTGCAAAGCAGTGACTACGCCTACAACTTCCATCTGCTGGCGGATCGGTCGACCATTAATGCGTTTGCGCTGCCAGGGGGGCAGGTTTTTATCACCCGTGCACTGTACGATAAGCTTGAAAGCGATGCAGAAATTGCAGGGGTGCTTGGCCACGAAATTGGCCATGTGGTGGGGCGCCACGGGGCAGAGCGTTTAGCCAAGCAGCAGCTCACCCAAGGCTTGGCGGGCGCGGCGGGGGTGGCCACGGGCGACCATAGCGGCCAGCAAATGGCGATGATGATTGGCCAAGTGGTGAACATGAAATATGGCCGCGAGGACGAACTACAGTCTGACACGCTGGGTGTGCGCTTTATGGTGGAAGCGGGCTATGACCCACGCGCCATGTTGGCGGTGATGAAGGTGTTGATGGCTGCGGGTGGTGGCAAACGCCAGCCCGCTATGTTCAGTACCCACCCGAACCCCGAAAACAGGGTGGAGGTGATTGAGGCGGCGATTGCACAGGCTTTCCCCAATGGCTTGCCTGAAGGGCTAGAGAGATAGGTGCAGTATGGATAAGCAAGGAGATGTTGTGCAGATGATGCGTGAGTCTTGGGAGAAGTTGTGCACTTGGCTTGGCCGCGAGGAAAGCCGCGCAAAGGCGCGTGAACTGCGTGCCGAAGTAGTCAAAGCCTTCACGGAACACCCTGAGGCGACAGGGGAAACCTATTGGCAGCATTTGTGGTTCACCAGCAGCATGTCGGCGCGGTTTTTATTCACCACCATTGTTATCATGATTCATGGCATTTTTCCCTTCTTGCTGACGCGCGCCGCAAGCAACCAGACGGAAGCGATTTATCGTATCATGAAAGAGCGCATTCCTAAATCGCGCCGCGATGTGATTGATCTGGACTACCACGTCTGATGCGCCGTATTGCAATCATTGGCTTTGGGTTCTCTGGCCTGATGGTGGTGGCTAATCTGGTGCGAGAAGCCACTGCGCCACTGGCTATCTATATCATCGATGATGCGTCTGAGGGTTTTGGTGTGGCCTATGGCACAAGCAATACCGACCACTTGCTGAATGTGCGCGCAAGCAACATGAGCGCCTATGCCATTGCACCCTTGCATTTGGTGGAATGGCTGGCAGGCGATGAAGGCACCGCCGCTGCCACGAGCCTCGGTCTTCACCGTAGCTACGGCGCAGAAGATTTTGTGCCGCGTGCGCTGTATGCACTTTACTTGCAGCATATTTGGCGCAGCACACAGGAAATTGCTGCGCACAAAAAAATCGACATTAAGGTAGTGCCAAGCCGTGCGGTGGCGTTGCAAACGGGAGATGATGTTGCCGTGCTGACCGCGCGTGGTGATGCCATTGCGGCGGATAAGGTGCTGCTAGCCGTTGGCCACGAACCCACACCGATTCTAACCCATATCGAATCGTCGCAGTTGGTTCAACATCCATGGGATGCGGAGGCATTGGCAGATGCAGCAACATGGCAGGCGCCAGTGCTGTTGATGGGGACGGGATTAACGGCCATCGACATGGTATTTAGCCTACGCAACGCCGGATATGCGGGCGAGATTGTCATGAGTTCGCGGCGCGGATGGTTGCCTAAAGTGCATGCGGCGGCGCTGCCTGAGGTGACTATTACGCCTGAAGAAATTGCTGCGCACAAAACGTTGCAGCAAATGCTGCGTTTGTTGCGCACAAAAATGCGTGAGTCAGGTGATTGGCGCGCCGTGGTAGATGCGTTGCGCCCGTATACACAAACCGTGTGGCAGCGGTTCACTCTGCGTGAGCAACAGCGCTTTTTGCGCCGCTTGGCACCGCTGTGGAATATTCATCGTCACCGCATGGCACCTGAAATTGCTGCGCGCATGGAAGCGGAAGTGGCAGCGGGTACACTGAAGATCATGGCTAGCCGACGTATGGAAGTTACGCTTGAAGATGGACAAATCTTGATGAAGACGCACTGCGAAGGTGCGCCGTTACAGGTGCGCCCTTCACGGATTATTAATTGCACTGGGTTGTCGCTCAGCCTTGCTCGCAGCAGCAACCCGCTATTGCGCCAGTTGTATGCCGAAGGGTTGGTGGAGGAGCATGCGACGTGCTTGGGCGTGGCGGTGGATAAATATTATCGTGCATGGGGCAGGGCACACCCAAGCTTATTCGTTGTTGGGTCACTGCTCACGGGACAATTGCTTGAATCGACTGCGGTGCCCGAGTTGCGTGTGCAAGCAGCAGCGATTGCGCAGCAGATCGTTTAGATTTAGGTGCCCAGATAGGCAAACCGTGGGCGTGTGATGCCATCAATCGTAATATCGCTTTCGAACATCGCGCGCGGGCGCACCCAAAATTGGCCGCTTGGATTGTCGTAAAGGCATTCGTAATGCACCAATTCCTCGAGCGTTTCGCTGTGGCGCACGAGGCCGAGCACACGGTAGCGCGGGCCTTTGTAATGTTCGTAAATCCCGCCGATAATTAGCGCCATAACGTTGCTATTAGCGCCGCGTAGGCTTGGGCCATTTGATGGGGTCGCGGTAATTAACTTTGCGAACACGTTTTTTCACCACTGTCTTTTTCTGTTTAGATTTCTTGGCATTATTTGCGCCTGATGCAGCAGGTTTCGTTGTTACCGAGCTATCGACTTCAGCAACTTCATAGTCCTCATCTTCGACCCAGTGACCGGCGGCCAGATACCATTTTTCGCCACGACGTAGCCACTGATCCGGCACCCAGACATAGCCTTCGCGTTTTTCAATCCAGCGCGCGTGCATCCACACATGCTGCTTGCCATTCCACATCCAGTAACCTGGTGAAAGGATATGATCCTCGCGCTCACCAAGGTCGAGCTCGTAGATAGGTTTGGGTGGCGGAATCTCTGTATCGAGCGACAAAGATTTGCCGGCGAATGCACTCATAGATGCAGCCGCTACGATGACGAACGTCAGTAGTCTGAGATGATGCATAAAAAGCTCCTTGTGCATGCGTTATGCCAGTATCCACACGAAGAAGCGAGAACGAATTGGTTAAGCGCTCTTAGCTTTTTCCATACGTTTGCGCAGGTTGGGGTCGAGGTAGCGCTTACGCAGGCGGATGTTTTTTGGCGTCACTTCCATCAGCTCATCTTCCTCGATGTAAGCAATCGCTTGCTCCAGCGTTGGGATGCGTGGTGGGGTCAGCTTCACCGCTTCATCTTTCGATGTCGTGCGGATGTTGGTGAGCTGCTTGGCCTTGAGCGCATTCACTTCAAGGTCGTTATCGCGGCTATGTTGGCCGATGATCATGCCTTCGTAAATACGTACGCCCGCTGGAATGATGAGGAACCCGCGCTCCTCAAGGCCCCAGAGTGCATATTCCACCGCCACACCCGTGGCGTTTGAAATGAGCACGCCGTTGCGGCGGCCTGCAATATCGCCCTTGTAGGGACCATAACCAGTGAAGATGCGGCTGAGTACGCCCGAACCGCGCGTGTCGGTCATGAATTCGCCTTGATAGCCAATCATCCCGCGCGACGGCATGACGAACTTCATGCGCAATTTGCCACCCGAAGATGGGCGCATTTCGGTCATGTTACCTTTGCGAAGCGAGAGCTTCTCGACGACGATGCCCGAATAGGCTTCATCGACATCGACTTGTACTTCTTCCATCGGCTCTTCGCGTTCGCCAGCTTCGTTGGTTTTGAACAGCACGCGTGGACGCGAAACGGAAAGCTCGAAGCCTTCGCGGCGCATGTTCTCGATGAGTACGCCCAGTTGCAACTCGCCGCGGCCACCGACTTCGAACGCATCCGCGTTCTCGGTTTCTTTGACGCGGATAGCGACGTTGGATTCGGCCTCTTTGAACAAGCGATCACGGATCATACGGCTCGTTACTTTGGTACCTTCGGTGCCCGCCAGTGGCGAATCGTTCACGCCGATGGTGATGGCCATCGTTGGTGGGTCGATTGGGGTGGCTTTAAGTGGCGATTTCAGTTCAATCGCGCCCACGGTATCGGCCACCGTGGTGTTGGTGAGACCCGCGATCGATACGATGGAGCCAGCCTCTGCGCTATCGACAGGGTTGCGCTCGATGCCATCGAAGCTGAGCAGCTTGGTGATACGGCCTTGCTCGACCACGGTACCATCGAGGTTGATGCCTTTGATGGGCATACCTACTTTGGCGGTGCCGGATTCAATTTTACCCGTGAGAATGCGGCCAAGGAAGTTATCCGACTCGATGAGGGTAACGAGGAACGCGAAAGTCGCATCCACATCCACATCGGGCTCTTCTACATAACGAACTACTTCATCCATAATGCAGTGCAGGTTTTCGCGTGGGTCGTTCAAATCTTTCACTGCCCAGCCATTGCGGCCCGAGGCGTAGATGACAGGGAAGTCAAGCTGAGCATCGTTTGCATCGAGCGCGACGAACAGGTCGAACACTTCGTTGAGGACTTCTTCGACGCGCGCATCAGGACGGTCTACTTTGTTGATGACAACGATAGGGCGCAGGCCTTGGGCGAGGGCTTTCATCAGCACGAACTTGGTTTGTGGCATGGGGCCTTCTGCGGCATCGACAAGCACAAGCACGCCATCCACCATGCCCAAAATACGCTCTACTTCGCCGCCGAAATCGGCGTGGCCGGGGGTGTCGATGATGTTGATGCGGGTGTCTTTCCACTGAATGCTGGTGCATTTCGCAAGAATTGTAATGCCGCGCTCTTTCTCGAGGTCGTTGCTATCCATCACGCGCTCTTCGACGCGCTGGTTGTCGCGGAAGGTGCCCGCTTGGCGCAGCATCACGTCGATAAGGGTGGTTTTGCCGTGGTCAACGTGGGCAATGATGGCGATGTTACGGAGCTGGCTCATATACACTTCAATAGGTTAGATGGTTCGATGGCAGGCAAATGCGCCCATGGTGCGCCGCAATAGAGGAAAAATAAGGGTTTGGGAAGGGGAAACTGGTAAGAGTTTGTTAATTTGTTTGGGTGTATGCTAGGTGGCGTGAAATTAAGTCCATCGGATTGAGGGTATTAGCAGGCCATGACAGAGTTTAAGCCATTCCGCCGAGCTAATGGCGATATGATTGTTGACGTAGCGATTAACCCTATCACGGATAGAGAATATTTTACTGTTAGGGCTGGTGTCGACGAACTTAGAAAGACCGACCCCACGCAGCACAGGGCGCTCATGGACGCGGCGAAATCGAAAAAGCCCGAAGCGCTCAATAAAATCTATGGGGAGATTCTCGAAAAGCACCCAGATATTCATGCAAGAATGATTGGCCAGAATGCAGGGGAAATCGTGGAGCATATTGCTTCAGGCAAACCGGTTCGGCCCATGTTGGAAGTCAATGGTAGGCCATTCTCTGCACGCATCATCGAAAGTGAAATAGCGGCATCAATTAGAGAATCCTCGGCGGGGAGTGGACGCCACTCAACCCATTTGGATGATGTAAGGCAAAATACCATTCGGCTGACGGGGGCTGGAAAGGTAGAGGGGGCTTTCCACGTAGATGCTGAAAAGGCGGCCACACTATTGGGTGCAAAGCATGTACAAATAACGAATGATGGCCAAAGTGCAAAAATTGATCCGCGATCTATGTTATCGAAACATCCGGCAAGCCATGTTGCTGCGGCAGACGCGCAAGTACTGAGTAGCGTGCTGCATGACGCAAAGAAAGCTGTAGGAAATAACCTTATCCTCAAAGCGCTCATGGCGGGTGGTGCGATGGTAACTGCCGGTGCAGCAGCTGCTGCTGAAGCGCCCGAGGGGCAACGATTGGAGGCTGGCGGCAAAGCAGCAATACAAGCAGGTGCAGAGTATGTTGTGCCGGGCATTACGGAAACTGACAAATGCGTGGCGCAAGGCAAAGCGTGGGGCAATGTTGGTGCGGGTTTGGGTGGTGCGGGGGTAACTGCGGGTGTCGTATACCTAACAGGTGGCATTGGGTTGCTGGCGGGCACAGCCACAACAGCGCTTGGCGCCTACACTGGCGATAAGATTGGTTCAGCCCTTGGAGAGGGTGTGTGCCGCATGGCGCAATCGGCGACAGGTTCCATCGCGCCAGATAATATTGCTATGATGAAACACACGCCAAATATAGCAGTGGATGCAAGTAGCAAGGTGCCCGATCCTGTCGGCGCTAAAACCGCCTCCACCCTAGGCCGCGAGGGGCGGGGTTAGCGTTGGTCTAGCGGCGCTTTGTTTTTTTCTCGGGTTTGCCCATGCCGCTTAGGCGCAGCAATGCGGGCTCCAGATCACGGCTTACAGGCGCAAGGCTGTTGGTGAGGCGCGCAAGTAGCAAGGCACCCATGATGTAAACATGCATATCGCGCGCTTTGTGCGCCAACCCTGTTTTATCGATAAGCCCAGCTTTGACGGCGTTCTTGAGTAATTTTTCAAGGTATTTGCAGTAGCGCTCCGAAAGCGTTTCCGACAAATGGTGGAGTGCTTCGTTATTGGCACCCAGTTCGGTGCCCACCATAGCATACGGGCAGCCGCACACCGTGCCGGTCGAGGCAAGCGATTCCTTCTGTTCCTCGAGAATGGAGCGGCAGATGGCCTTAAGCTGGCCGCGCGGCTCGGGGTTATCGGCAAACAAGGCGTCGATCTCGACTTTGGCCATGTGCCAGTAATCCTCGAGCGCGGCGGCAGCCAACGACGATTTCGATGGGAAGAAATGGTAGAAACTGCCCTTGCGCACCTCGGCCTTGCGGCAAATATCATCCACGCTCACTTGCGTGTAGCTGTTGGCCCATATCAGCGCATGCGCCGCATCGATCAGCTTGCGCTTGGTGGCGGGCATGGCGGAAGGTGGCGCAGATTCCTTGCGCGAGGAGTTTTTAAGAGGGCTCATATCATCAGGTATAACACAAAATTGACTAAATGGTCAAGTGGTGGCGAATTTGCTCTTGACTAGTCGGTCAACTCGCCGTAATTTGGGGACAACTAAAAAACATAAATTAGGTGGTCGTGGTGGCGTCTTTCCCAGATAAAAAATCTAAATCTCCGCTGAAATGGGTGTTGCTGCTGGCACTTCTGGTTGCGGCATTTATATTTGTTCCTAAGCTATTTGGCGGCAAGGGCGACGCGCCTGCAGCTGGTGGCATGGCGGGCATGGGTGGCCCACCGCCCGTGAGTGTGGCCAAGGCGCTTTCGAAATCAATCACGCAGTGGCGTGGTTTTTCTGGCAAGCTGGAGGCCGTGAATTCGGTGCTCGTGCGCCCGCGGGTGAGCGGTGCGATTACCGAGATTCATTTTGCGGATGGCGAGCAGGTCAAAAAGGGTCAAGCCCTGTTCACTATTGATAAGCGCCCGTTTGAGGCGGTGATGGTAAGCGCCAAAGCAACCTTGGCGGAAACCAAATCGGTGTTGGCGCGCGCAAGCAAGCTGGTGGGCAGTAAGGCGATTTCACGTGCGGAGTTTGAAGCCGCGCAAGCAGCCTATGACCGCGCGCTGGGCGACTATAAAACCGCGGAGGTGAACCTTGGCTATGCCACCATCACCGCGCCGATTGCGGGTAAAATTTCGCGCGCAGAAGTAACGGTGGGTAATTTAGTTGATCCTGCGATGCCAGATGCGCTCGCTAGTATTGTCGATTTGTCGCCGATCTATGCCAGCTTCGAGGTGGATGAGCAGACGTTCCTCAAAACCATTCAAGGCGTGCCGACGGCGAAACTCAAAACCATCCCTGTCGAAGTAGCGATAGGTAATGCGGAAGGTGGCGCCTACACCAAGGCGGCGATTCATTCGTTCGATAATCAAATTACTCCGGGCAGCGGCACCATTCGGGTGCGCGCGCGGCTGGAGAATGCGGACGCGACGCTGGTGCCTGGGCTATTTGCCCGCGTGCGCATCGGCGGTGTGGATGACGCCGAAGCGGTGCTGATTCACCCGACTGCCGTGAGCACCGACCAGAGCAAAAAATTTGTGCTGGTGGTGGATGAGAAGAATATCGCGCAATATCGTGAAGTGACGCTTGGTGTGTTGGATGATGGATTGCAAGTGGTGACCAGTGGGCTGAATGCGGGCGAGAGCATTATTGTGAATGGCTTGCAGCGCGCGCAGCCAGGCGCGCCGGTGACACCAAGCGAGGTGGACATGAAAACCCTTGCGCCGCTGAACCCACCGCCTGCTGAAGCAGCGCCCGTTGCGGCGAAGGCAGAATAAATGGCTGGTCTCGACATATCGCATCGCTTCATTGATCGCCCCATTCTGGCGACCGTACTGTCGCTATTTATTTTTATCGCGGGTGGCATTTCGATGTTCACGTTGCCCGTTTCGGAATACCCCGAAGTGGTGCCGCCGCAAGTGGTGGTGGCCGCGTTCTACCCCGGTGCCAACCCAAAAACAGTCTCTGAAACTGTTGCTGCGCCGCTAGAGGAGCAAATCAACGGCGTAGAGGATATGCTCTATATGAGCAGCCAAGCCAATGCCGATGGTGGCGTGCAGATTACCGTGACTTTTGCGCTTGGCACCGACCCTGATTTGGCGCAGCAACGCGTGCAGAACCGTGTGGCGCAAGCTACGCCGCGCCTGCCCGATGTGGTGCGTACGCTGGGTGTGACGACGGTAAAAAGCTCGCCCAGTTTCATCATGGTGGTGCATTTGCTGTCACCGAATGAGCGCTACGATATTACCTATTTGCGCAACTATGCTACGATCAACGTGAAGGATCAAATTGCGCGGCTTGGCGGCATTGGCCAAGTGGAGGTGTTCGGCGGTGGCGATTACGCGATGCGCGTATGGATGAACCCCGAGAAAATGGCGGCGCGTAACCTTAGTGCCTCGGATGTGGTGAATGCCATTCGCGAGCAGAATATTCAGATTGCGGCGGGCACGATCGGTGCGCAGCCGATGAGCGCTGAGATACCGTTCGAGTTGCCAGTGAACGTGCAGGGGCGCCTGAAAACGGTCGAAGAGTTCGAGGAAATTATCATCAAAGCCGATGCGAAGGGCGCGGTGACGACGCTGAAAGATGTGGCGCGTGTGGAATTGGGGGCAAGCAGCTATGCGCTGCGTTCGCTGCTGAACAACAAACCTGCGGTGGGCATTGGTGTGTTTCAATCCCCCGGTAGCAACGCGCTGGAACTTGCAAGCAACGTGCGCGCAACGATGGAGAAATTGAAAGCAAATTTCCCCGAAGGCGTGGAATATGACATTGTTTATAACCCTACCGAGTTTGTGGAGCAATCCATTGATGCCGTGATTGTCACCCTGCTTGAGGCGATTTTGCTGGTGGTGATTGTGGTCATTGTGTTTTTGCAGACATGGCGTGCCTCCATCATTCCGCTGATTGCGGTGCCGATTTCGATTGTTGGCACGTTTGCGGTGATGCAAATGTTTGGTTTTTCCATCAATGCGCTGTCGCTGTTTGGCCTCGTGCTTGCCATCGGTATTGTGGTGGATGATGCGATTGTGGTGGTCGAGAATGTGGAGCGTAACATCGGCAATGGCCTCAGCCCGCGCGAGGCGACCTATGTTGCGATGCGCGAAGTGTCGGGGCCAATTATTGCCATTGCGCTGGTGCTGTGTGCGGTGTTCGTGCCGATTGCGTTCATCAGCGGATTGACGGGGCAGTTCTATAAACAGTTCGCGCTGACGATTGCCATTTCGACGGTGATTTCGGCGTTCAATTCGCTGACGCTTTCGCCTGCGCTGGCGGCGTTGCTGCTTAAATCGGGTCACAATGATAAGGATGTGCTGACACGCGTGATTGATCGCGTGGCAGGTGGTTTTGCGTCCATCACGCGGCGCTTGCTGTGGGCGCTTGCCATTTTTGTGGTGGGCAAGCTGGGCGCGATGGTGATCATGAAGCTGGCACTCGGCGTGTTTGGGCATAATCCATTTGGCCCGCCGCCGACGGTTTGGATTATCTGGAGCACGGTGGTGCCTGCGATTGCATTGCTGGTTGCGGCCTCACTTTCGCCATGGCTCATTCTTGCGGCGATCTGCCATCTCATTGTCGGCTTTGCACCGTTTATGGGCGATGCCTTGGCAACCACACCATGGTTGGGGCAACTTATTCAGGTGGTCACCTATGTGTTTTATGCTGCACTTGTACTTGCAGCAATTCAGGCATTGCGTCGCCTCATCAATCCGCCGCGCGAGTGGGGTGGTTTTACCAAATTCAACGATTTCTTCCATCATTTGTCCGAGCGTTACAGCCATCTGGTGCAATGGTCGTTCACGCACAAACGTCTGCTTGGCATGGTGTATATGGGGCTCATTGGCCTTACCATTTTTGGCTTTACACTAGTGCCACCTGGGTATGTGCCAGGGCAAGATAAGCAATATCTCGTTGGCTTTGCACAGTTGCCACCTGGCTCATCGCTCGAGCGCACGGATGCCGTGATTCGTCAGATGAGCGAGATTGCACTGAAACATCCGGGTGTAGAAAATTCGGTGGCGTTTCCAGGGCTATCGATTGCTGGGTTCACCCCAAGCAGCAGCGCAGGCATTGTGTTTGTTACCCTGAAACCATTCAGCGAGCGTAAAAATCCGGCACTTTCGGCGGGAGCAATTACGGGCGATTTGAACCAACAATTTGGCGTCATCCAAGGCGCATTTATGGCGATTTTCCCGCCGCCCCCTGTGATGGGGCTTGGCACGATTGGTGGCTTCAAGCTCGAAATTCAAGACCGTGCGGATATGGGCTATGATGCGCTTGATGGCGTGATGAAGCAGGTGACGGGCAAAGCCTACCAGAACCCCGCGCTGGCGCAGGTGTTCAGCTCGTTCCAAAACGGAGTGCCACAGCTAGCGGTCGACATCAACCGCGCGCGCGCCAAACAGCAGGGCGTGCCGCTGATGGAATTGTTCGACACGATGCAGATGTATCTGGGTTCGTACTACATCAACGATTTTAATTTGTTCGGGCGCACCTTCCGCGTCTATGCCGCGGCGGATGCACAGTATCGCAGCAAACCAGAGGATATTGCACAGCTCAAGGTGCGCAATATGAAGGGCGAGATGGTGCCGCTGGGGTCACTGGTCAATGTTCGCCAAGCCTATGGCCCCGAACGTGCGACGCGCTACAACGCGTTCCGCTCGGCGGATTTGAACGGCGATGCAGGGGCAGGTTTCTCCTCGGGTCAGGCGAAGGACGCGATCATCAAAATTCTCGATGAAACGCTGCCCAAAGGCATGACGTATGAATGGACAGAGCTGACCTACCAGCAAATTTTGGCAGGCAACACGGCGATGTTTGTGTTCCCGCTGTGTGTGCTGTTTGTGTTCCTCGTGCTTGCTGCGCAATATGAAAGTTTGAGCTTGCCACTAGCAGTGATTTTGATTGTGCCGCTGTGTTTGGCCGGCGCTATTTTTGGCGTGTGGCTGGCGGGTAAGGAGAATAATATCTTCACCCAGATTGGCTTCATTGTGTTGGTGGGTTTGGCTTGTAAGAACTCCATCCTCATCGTCGAATTCGCGCGTGAGCTGGAGCATCAGGGGCGCAGCATTGTCGAGGCGGCGCTGGAGGCCGCGCGGTTACGCCTGCGGCCGATTCTGATGACATCCATCGCGTTCATTATGGGTGTGGTGCCGCTGGTGATTGCCAGTGGTGCAGGTGCGGAAATGCGTCAGGATATGGGTGTGGCGGTGTTCTCGGGCATGATTGGCGTGACAGCGTTTGGCTTGCTGATGACGCCGATGTTCTATGTGATTGTGCGCACGCTGACCGTGCATTACTTCCCGCCCAAACCAGTTGTTGAGGGAGCACCGCATGCGTAGGTCATTACTTCTTGGCGTGATGCTTTTTCCACTCACTGCGTGCGACCTTGCGCCCGATTATGCGCTGCCTGAGATCTTCAAGCCTGCTGCGTTCAAAGAAGATGTGAGTACGCAAACGGTGGATGTAGAGCCTGCGAGCGACGGTAAATGGAAGCGGGTCGATGATACGGCACAAATCGAGGAATTCGCGTGGTGGCGTATGTTCAATGATGCCAAGCTCGATGCACTCATGGAACGGGCGATGAAAGATCACCCGACACTGGAGATTGCCATTGCTCGTGTAACCGCCGCACGCGGTGTAGCGGATGATCGCGCGGCGGATTTATTTCCGGCTGTGAATGTTGGGTTTGGGCCCGAGCGCACGCGCCAATCGCCCGCGGCGCAGGAGCCAAATTTGCCGCCAAACACGGCAGCCAATGTGAAGCCCTACACGCTTTATAAAGCCAGTGGCAGCATCACCTATGATCTCGATTTATTTGGCCAAACCCGTGGCCGCGTGCGTGCCGCCGAGCAGGACATCAAGGCGGAAGAGAGCAATTACCGTGCAGCGCGGCTTGGCTTGCAGGCGGAATTGGCGCAAGCCTATTACCGCGTGGCGGCATTGCGCGCCGAAGATGCCATCCTCAAGGATACATTAGCGACGCGAGAAAAAACGTTGGAGCTCATACGCCAGAAACATGGTGTCGGCGCGGTGGATGCGCTGGTGCTCTCCACTGCTGAAGCCGAGCAAGCAACGGTGAAAGCGGAAGCCGCTGCGGTTTCACAATCGCTTGCCGTGGCAGAGCATGCGCTTGCTGCATTGGTGGGCGTGACGCCTACGCAGCTGAATGCCGAAACAACGGATTTGGCCAAAGCGCCACCTGTTATTCCCGCGGGCATCCCTTCGCGCGTGCTGGAGCGTCGCCCCGATATCAAGCAAGCCGTGGCACAAATTGCCGCAGCGAATGAGCGCATTGGCGTAGCGCGCGGCGGCTACTTCCCCGATATTTCACTGTCGGCTGTGGGTGGATTTGTAGCAGGGGATTTAAGCGATTTGTTCAAGTGGAGCAACCGCACGTGGACCATTGGGCCGCTGGCTGGAACGATACTCACGCAGCCGATTTTTGAAGGCGGACGCATTGCCGCTGCCAAAGCACAAACGCGTGCGGATTTTGAAGCAGCGGTGGGTACGTACAAGCAATCGGTGCTGACAGCGTTTCGCGAGGTAGAGGATCAGCTTAGTGGCATCCGCAATGTGACCGAGCAGGATAAGGCGGTGGAGGCAGGGCTTGCTGCTGCCAGCCGCGCGCACAAGGTAGCAAGCGAGCGCTTTAAGGTAGGTTATTCCAGCCATTTGGAGTTTCTGGATGCCGAACGTAGTTTGCTTGCCGCTAAGCGCAGCAAAGCGCAAGTGCGCGGCCAGCAATATATCACTACCATTCAACTGGTGAAAGCGCTGGGCGGTAGCTGGGATGCACCTGCAGCGCCTGAAACAACAGCACCTGTTGCGCCTAGCCTGGTGAATGAACCTGCACCAGAACCTGTTGCTAAGCCAGTTGATGTGGCGCCAGTAGCACCCGCGCAAACACCGGAAACCCTTCCACCTGCCGAGTTGCCCGCTTCGCCAGCTACGAGTGATGCTGCAGCAGATGCGTCATCGAGTACGCCGGCTGAATCGAATTGGTTAGATGATGCGGTGAAGCAGCTCGAGCTTGCGTTCTAAGACGCTCGGTTTGTATCGGTATGCACCACTAGCGCACGCAAGTCTTTTGCCCGCAGCGTTGCTGTGCCCGCAACAATCAAGGTCATCGCGCCGTTAAACATCAGCGATGGGACAAGCCCCATGGCACTTGCCGCCAGACCTGATTCAAACGCGCCAATTTCGTTGCTCGATATGATGAACATGCTGTTAAGCGCGCTCACGCGGCCGCGCATGGCATCAGGGATGAGCAGTTGCATCAAGGTGCCGCGAATCACCATGCTCACGCTATCGAAGGCACCGCTTGCTGCAAGGAAGATGGCTGCCGCGACAAAGCTGGTCGAGAGCGCAAAGCCGAGCATGCAGATGCCAAAGCCTGTGACCACCATCAACAAGGTGCGGCCACGAATGATTTTCATGGGCTTGAGGGCAAAATAGAGCGCCGTGATGATGGAACCCACCGCAGGTGAGGCGCGCAGCAGGCCAAGCCCTTCCGATCCTGTATGCAAGACTTGATCGGCGAACACGGGCAGCACCGCCACCGCGCCACCAAACAGCACAGCGAACATATCGAGCATCATGATAGGTAGCAGCACTTTGTTGCCGACGACAAACCGCCAGCCCGCTGCCATGGACTTAAGAGCTGGCTCGCGGCTATCGTGATTTTTGAAGGTGCGATGATGGGGGCTGATGGTGCTGATCATCACCACGGCGCCCAGCAAAAATGCGAGCGGCATGCACCATGCGATGGTAGCACCATAGCCACCATAGACAAGCCCTGCAATGGCGGGCCCCGTGATGGCAGCGAGCTGGAAACCACTGGTCATCCATGCGGAAGCGGCGGGCATATTGTGGCGCGGCACAATGCGCGAGAGGAGGGTGAACGAGGCAGGCATGATGAAGCTGCGTGCAATGCCCGAGAGAAATACGCACACAAACAATGTTAGCAGAATAGTATTGGTGGAACTGGGCACCAAGCCCCCAGCAATGCCAAGCAAGAGCACCGAGATGAGGCAATGCACGATTAAGCAGGCACGGAACACAAAGTGCGGGCGACTTTTATCGACCAAATGGCCCGCGAATAATGCAAACAAAATGGCAGGAATCGCTTCGGTAAGCCCGACGAGGCCGAGCATCAGCGGGTCTTTGGTGAGGCTGTAGACCTGCCAGCCGACAATGACCGCTTGCGCCTGTAGCGCAAAAATGCCGCACAGCCGCGTGAACAGCAGGTGGCGAAAGTCGCGGTTTCTGAGAACATCGTAGGAGAGTGCCATGTCTGTCTTATAACGCGGTTCAGGCAAAAAGCTACTGCACTATGCATGCACGTGGCAGATGACGTGATTGCCGTTGCCCTGATAGTGGATGCTCCACACATCAAGCGATGCGGCAATGGCAATGCCGCGCCCATTGGGGTCGAATCCGCGGTCGGCCTGAAAGGACAGATAAGGCTGCCAATCAAACCCATTGCCTTGATCGCGGATGCTGACAACGGCTCCGTCGCGCTTCACCCGATAATCAAGCGTTACATATTTCGCCTGATTCTGTGGCATGGCAAGCCTTCGTTCGATTTCTGCATGCCATGTGTTTGCTAGTAGTAGATGTGTCTTCTCTGCGTAACTGATGCCTAGATTGCCGTGCTCGATGGCATTGACCATCAGCTCGTGTAGCCCTTGCGAAACTGCATGACGATGCAGGCAGTATGCGGTGATAAAATCGACAATCGGTGCAATTTCCTCTAGGCGCGCAAAACGAAAATGCGCGCCTTCCATCCGCGAAGAGAAAAGTGAAGCGTGGGGGCAACAGTGCTGTTCCATGGCAAGGCTATTTCATAAAAATAGGTCGAGGATGAGGAAGAAATAATTGCATTTGCACTGTGCCCGACCCATAGACTTAAATCAACCTAAACGTGTAATGGAGGAAGAGATGAGCAACGGATCTGGCGGTACGATACGATTACCCTCGCGTGTAACATTTGCCGATGGCAGTGACTTCAGGAAACAACTCATGGCTGTACTAGAAGAGGGTGCTAGGCACCTAACCATCGATCTTTCGCAAACAGAATACATGGATTCGGCGGGGCTGGGTATGTTGCTGGTGGCACTGAAAGAGTGCCAGTCACACAGTATTTCTCTTGTTTTATATAGGCCCATGGGTGATGTAAGAAAATTACTAGAGCTTACACGCAGTGATGAGCGCTTCCAGATCACCCATTGATGGTGCGGTGTGATTTATGTGCAACCATGAGTAGATAAAACTAGCCAATCGCCCTTGGGTTGTAATTATCTGCTCGTATTACACGCGGGATTGGCGCAAAACAAATTAACACTTAAAGTTGTATCGCTGAGGATGCCGCTGATGCCCTGCCAATTCGCATTTCCCGCCCGTGCCGACATGAGCAGCGTAGCTTCGCTTCGCGAGGAATGGCTCGCGAAAATTGAGGGGCATCGGCATGCGAAGATTAGCTGCGCACAGGTTGAATTAATAACGGCAGCAATGGCGCAGATGCTTGTGGCGCTTGGCAAAAGTTTGCATGCCTCAGGCGGTGCCGTGTCGTTGGTGGATGTGTCGCCTGCGCTGCGCGAGGATTTGATGCTGCTAGGTCTTACCCATTACATAGAGGAGGCGCCGCGCCATGTCTAAAACCATCCTAGCCGTTGATGACTCGAAAACGATGCGCGACATGGTGACATTCACGCTCAAGGATGCGGGCTATACCATGCTTGAGGCAGAGGATGGCAAAGCGGCGCTCGGCGTGCTTGCAGGTGCCAAGGTCGATGCCATTATTACCGACCTGAACATGCCTAATATGAATGGATTCGACCTCATTCGCGCCGTGCGCTCGGATGCTAAACATAAATTCGTACCGATTCTCATGCTGACTACTGAGGGTGACGACACCAAAAAACAAGAGGGAAAATCAGCAGGTGCCACGCGTTGGATTGTAAAACCATTTAACCCGCAGAAACTGGTTGAAGTGGTCAAGAAAGTGTGCCCCTGATGGTATCGCTCGACCAGTTCAAGCAAACGTTTCTCGCCGAGTGCAACGAGCTTCTGGTGGAGATGGAAAGCCGTCTGGTGCATCTAACGCCCGATAACGCGGATAGTGAAAAGCTGAATGCCATCTTTCGCTGTGCGCATTCGATCAAAGGTGGCGCGGGTGCATTTGGCTTGGATTACATTACCCATTTCACGCATGTCCTCGAGGCGCTGCTCGATGCCATGCGCGAAGGGAAGCTAGCGCCCACGCAGCAGGTGGTGGATGTCCTGCTCAAATCCGTCGATGTGGTGACGCGGATGGTGCGCTTTGCCGAGAGCAACCAAAAGCCAGAGGCTGACTTTGGCGCGGATATACTGGTTTTGCTGCAGGGTATGGTGGGCGGCGATTCAGTGGCGTCCCAAAAAGCACATCAGCTTCCAGAAACGAATACGCATTGCACGTGGGACATTACGTTTGCTGCGCATGAAACATTATTCCAAAGCGGCAACGAACCCTTGCTGATTCTGCGCGAGCTGGCGGGGCTTGGCCAAGCCGAGATTACCCTCATCGATCATCGCGTGCCGTTGCTGGAGCATCTGGATGCAACGCAATGTTATCTGACATGGCGCATAAAGCTCAGCAGCGAAAAGCCGGAATCAGCCATTCGCGAAGTGTTCGAGTTTGTGGATGGGCATTGTGACCTCGCTATGCTGCTGATTCAGCAAGAAAGCAAGTCTCATGCTGGCGGAATTAAGCAACATGCTGTTGCAGCAAGCGAAAAAAATGCTGCAGCAGACAGCGCAGCAAAACCCACGGTTAGTAGCTCCATCCGTGTCGATCTCGATAAAGTCGATCGCTTGGTGAACATGATTGGTGAGTTGGTCATTACCGAGGCAATGATTAAGGCGCAAGTGCGCGACTTACCCTCGCAAGGTTTTGCAGGGTTACTGCGCGGTGTCGAGGAATTGGCGCAGCATACGCGTGAGCTGCAAGAGGCGGTGATGGCGGTGCGTATGCAGCCTGTGAAATCGATCTTCTCGCGCATGCCACGTATGGTGCGCGATCTATCGGCGCAATTGGGCAAGGACATTGTACTCGAAATGGTGGGCGAGAATACGGAGGTCGATAAAACGGTTATCGAGCAGCTGGGCGACCCGCTGACGCATATGATCCGCAATTCGATTGATCATGGCATCGAAACGCCCGAGATACGCATCAAGAACGGCAAGCCTGCTCGTGGCACAATCCAGCTTTCGGCGGCACATCACGGCGGACGGATTATCATCGAGATTCGCGATGATGGTGCGGGAGTTAACCGCGCCAAGGTACTCGCCAAAGCCAAAGAAAAAGGCCTAATCTCTGTAGATGCGATGCTGAGCGACGAGGAGTGTGATAACCTGATTTTTATGGCAGGATTTTCGACTGCCGATGTGGTGTCCAATGTCTCGGGCCGTGGCGTGGGAATGGATGTAGTGCGCCGCAACATTGAGAATTTAGAAGGCACCGTGCGAGTGAAGACGCAGACAGGGAAAGGCTCCGTGTTTACGGTGTCGCTACCGCTCACGTTGGCCATTCTGGATGGGATGATTGTGCGTGTGGGCGCCGAATATTATATTGTTCCCATCAGCAGTATTATCGAGACGCTACGACCCAAGAAGCACGAGGTGCATCCTGTGGAGGGGGCGACTCATGTTCTCCATGTGCGCGGCGAATTTATCCCGCTGCTCTATCTGCACGAAATTTTTGGCATCACGGGAGCGCAGCGCGATGCGAGTCAATCCTTGGTTGTTATGGTTGAGGCTGGCCGCGACCGACTGGGATTGGTGGTCGATGAATTGGTTGGCCAACAGCAGGTGGTGATTAAAAGCCTCGAGGCGAATGCCGACCCTGTGCGTGGCGTCTCGGGGGCAACCATTCTGGGTGATGGGCGCGTGTCGCTGATTCTTGAAATTAGCCAACTAAAGGAAATGGCTATGCGTTCGCCAACACAGCAGCCGCGTGCTGCATGAGCAGGGAGCAAGCAATGGATAACCATAACGAGCAAATGCGGGAAAATTTGCAATTACCGGTTGGCGAAGGGCAGACGCAGCAATTTCTCACCTTTACCATCGGCACAGAGGAATATGGCATCGATATTATGACGGTGCGTGAAATCAAGGGGTGGACAGAAACCACACGCCTGCCAAATACACCCGACTATATGCGCGGGGTGATGAACTTGCGTGGTCTTATTGTCCCGATATTTGATCTGCGCGCGCGTTTCACGGGCGTGTTAACCGAAACTACGCCCAAGCATGTGACCATTGTGCTCGCTGCGGGAGCACGCACGGTGAGCATTCTGGCCGATACCGTATCGGATATCCTCACCGTGGCTAACGGTGAAATTAAGCCATCGCCCGAGGTCGATACGAGCATCGACCAGCGCTATGTGAGCGGCCTGATCGCGGTGGAAAGCCGCATGGTCGTGGTGCTTGATATCGAGAAGTTACTCGCCAAATCACTGGACCAACTTGGTTCGCCTGACGCCACAATCACTCATTGAAAATACTTGTGAAAGGATATTTTATGCCTGCGCTTTCGATTCGTACCAAACTGACATTGTTGCTGCTTGTATTCGGCATTGTGCCATTAGCGGGGGTAATGCCGATTGTTCTGCATAAGCTTGATGATATGCAGCATAGTCGTTTGGAGGGAATGAAGAGCACAGCGGCAACGCTGGGCGACCTCATTGATCGTAATTTATTCGAGCGCTATGGCGATGTGCAGGCGTTCGGGGTGAACGGCGCTGCACGCGACAGGCGCAACTGGTATAGCGCAGGTGATAGCAATCCGCTGCTTGCATCGATGAATGCCTACATGACCAATTACGGGCTTTATAAGCTGATGGTCTTGGTGGATATGGACGGCAAAGTGGCGGCGGTAAATTCAGTTGATAATAAAGGCAAAGCCCTGCCTGTGGCCAATATCTATGCGCATAATTTTAGTGAAGCAACTTGGTTTAAGAAAGCGATAAACAAGGAGTTCAACAGGAGCGAGACACTTGACGGCAGCGTGGTTGAGCAACCCGCCTACGATGAACATGTTGCACAAGCATATCAGGGTGAGGATGGCTACACCATCACCTTTGCCGCACCGGTGTACGATTATGCGGGTACTATGATTGGGGTTTGGGCTAACTTCGCCGATTTTGGCTTGGTGGAGGATATTGTGAAGTCCGCCCATGCACAAAAAACAGCAGAAGGGCTTCAAGATATTGGCTTTGCTTTAGCCGATAACAAGGGGGTGGTGTTGGTGAATTACGACCCCGCCGCGCGCAAGGAATACGAGAACCGCGTGAAGGGGGTGATTGGCCAAAAGACGCTTGAGGAAATGGGCATTCCCGCGGCTGCTTCGCTATCGGTCGAAAGTGGCAGCAACATAGAACACGATACAGGAAGCGGTGAGGAAGATGCAGTGGGTTGGACGCATACCAAAGGGGCGCTCGGATTTCCGAGCATGGGATGGTCGATTATCATGCATCAGCCAGCAGAGTTAGCATTTGCAGATATTTCGGAAGCTAAGCTTCACATATTCGAAATATGTACAGCAGCGCTCGCGATTCTAGTAATGGTAGGTTCTTGCATTGGCATCTATGCGAGCCGCCCCCTACGCAAGATATCACAGGAGATAGATCGCCTTGCCTCGGGCGATTTTAGCTCCGACGTCGAGGGCATCCGCAGCCGCGATGAGATTGGTCAAATGGCGCAGGCGCTGAACGGCTTTATTAGTAAAATGCGTGAGATGATTGGCACCATTGTGGAGGCGGCGCAATCGGTCAACTCGGCAGCGTGTGAAATTTCGGTGGGTAGCACTGATCTATCGCAACGGACGGAAGAGCAGGCGTCGAGCCTTGAAGAAACCGCCGCGAGCATGGAGCAAATTACGGGTACGGTGAAGCAGAACTCTGCCAATGCAGCAAACGCAAACGACCTTTCGCGCAAGGCCAACCAAGTCGCTAGCGATGGTGGTGCTGTGGTGCAAGAAGCAGTAGCGGCAATGGGCAGCATCGAGCAATCCTCGAAGAAAATCTCCGATATCATTGGGGTGATTGATGAGATTGCCTTCCAGACCAATTTATTGGCGCTGAATGCCGCCGTGGAAGCTGCACGCGCGGGTGACGCAGGCAAAGGCTTTGCCGTGGTGGCAAGTGAAGTGCGCTCGCTCGCAGGTCGTTCTGCTTCGGCATCCAAGGAAATTAAAGCGCTGATTAACGAAAGTGCCACGCAAGTACAAACAGGTGCGAAACTGGTGAACCAAGCAGGTGAAACCTTGCAGCATATTGTGCAATCGGTGCAGCAAGTGGCGGCTATTGTAGCCGAAATTTCATCGGCCAGCCACGAGCAGGCGACGGGTATTGATGAAGTAAATACCGCCATTACCCAGATGGACGAAGTGACGCAGCAGAATGCAGCACTGGTGGAAGAGAACACGGCGGCTGCACAATCGATGGTGGAGCAAGCACGAGCACTCGAGAAAATGATGAGCTTCTTCACTATCGCGGCACGCGCTCAGGATGCTTTGGCAGCAGAAGCGAAAGAGGAGCTGGCATCCAAAGCGAAGCCAGCAGTGAAACTGGTGGCAAAGAATAGCAGGACTATCCAGCGTTTTCCCCTAGCGAGCAAAGCTGAGGTGAAGCCTGCAAAAGCAGTGGGTGGCGGCTATAGCGATGGCTGGGAAGAGTTCTAAGCGGAGAATGTGGCATGGGCATGACCGCACAGCAGCAGACACCGCGTGAATTTACGCTCTGCGATCGTGATTTTCGCTTTCTGGCGGAACTCGCGAACAGCAAGACGGGCATTGTGCTCAATGAGCAGAAGCGGGATATGGTCTACTCACGCCTGTCGCGTCGGCTTAGGGCGCTGGAGCTGACTACCTTCTCAGAATATTGCGAGTTGCTGAAGACCAGCGAGGGTGAGGCGGAACTTGGAAATCTGGTGAATGCTATTACCACGAACCTGACCCATTTTTTTCGCGAAAAGCATCACTTCGAGCATTTGCATCAGGAGGTTTTGCTGCCAATGCAAGCGTCTGGTTTGCGGCGTTTGCGCATTTGGTCGGCAGGGTGTTCCTCGGGCATGGAGCCGTATAGTATTGCACTCACGATGACCCAAGCCTTGCGCAATGTGGAGCGCTGGGACGCGCGTATTCTTGCGACGGATATCGACACCAACATGCTGGCCGCTGGTGTGCGAGGCGAATATACGCTGGATGAGTACGATAATATTCCGCAGGTAATGCGCGAAGAGGTGCTGTGCCGCACGCGCGACGGAGCCATGCAGATGTCGGATACGCTTAAGCAGCTCATCGCCTTCAAGCACCTGAATCTGCTTGAGGCATGGCCGATGCGTGGCAAGTTCGACGCAATTTTCTGCCGCAATGTGGTGATTTATTTTGATAAGCCAACGCAAGCAATTTTGTTTAATCGCATGGCGGAATTGCTAGAGGTTGGCGGTTGGCTCTATATTGGTCACTCCGAAAATTTGTCGCATGTGAGCAATCGCTTCGAGCTGGTTGGGCGCACCATTTACCGCAAGGTGAGCTGATGCGCCATGCCCCCTCCAGCCAGCACGAAAAGCGTACAACTTGTAGCGGTGAGCTACAGGTGGCGGAGTATTTCAGCGGCACTAAGAAGCGGTTTTATAACGCAACATTCAATGCCCATGTCATCAAGATTTTTGCGGGCGAGTGGGCCATTTCGGTCCGCGACGACGAAATGCTGGCGACGATTCTTGGCTCGTGTGTTTCTGCCTGTGTGCGCGATCCTGTGGCTGGCGTGGGTGGCATGAACCATTTTCTATTGCCAGGCGATGAGGATAATCATCGCGAGGCAAACGATGCTGCGCGCTATGGTGTGAACGCCATGGAGAGTCTGATTAATGCGCTGTTGAAGGCGGGCGCACAAAAGCAACGCTTGGAATTTAAGGTGTTTGGTGGCGGCAATGTCATCAACAACTCGGCGCGCATTGGCAGTAAGAACGCAGCATTTGTGCAGCAATTTTTAGCACGGGAAGGCTACGGCATTGCCTCGAAAGACCTTGAGGGCGATTACCCGCGCTCGCTGCATTATTACCCAGTGACCGGCAAGGTGATGCTGCGCACACTGCGCCGCAGCAACGATTATCAGGTGGCAGAGGAGGAAGCAAAATACCGCCGCGCCCTTTCGGCCAAACCCGTGGAAGGCGAGATAGAGCTATTCTGATGCAGAAAAAGATTAGAGTGTTGATTGTCGATGACTCAGCCGTGATGCGCGATATGCTTGGTAGCTTACTTGCCGCACATGCGGATATTGAGCTGGTGGGTAGCGCGTTCGACCCATTTGACGCACGTGAAAAAATTAAATTGCTGCAGCCCGATGTGATTACACTCGACGTGGAAATGCCGAAGATGGATGGGCTTTCTTTCCTCGAGAAAATCATGCATTTGCGCCCCATGCCGGTGGTGATGGTCTCGACCCTGACGGGCAGGGGAACGGACACGGCGATTGCAGCATTGCAGTTGGGTGCGGTGGATTGCTTAGCCAAGCCAAGCCTGCACCATGCAGCCGAAGTGCAGCAATTTTCGGATAGTTTAATCGAGAAAATTCGTACGGCATCACGCGCGCGGGTGAGCACACGCAAGGCGCCACTGCAACGGGTGCAGCACGGGCGCGGAAACCCTTCGCTCAACGCACCGAAATTGATCGCGATGGGGGCATCCACCGGCGGGGTGGAGGCGCTGAGTGAGGTGCTGACGCATCTGCCGAAGAATGTGCCACCCATCGTTATTACGCAGCACATGCCACCACTTTTCACGGCAAGCTTTGCGAAGCGGCTGGATTCCATGTGTGGCCTAGAGGTGGTGGAAGCAAAGGACGGCATGCCGATCAAATCTGGTCAGGTGGCGATTGCGGCGGGTGGTGTGCATTTGCGTGTGGCGCGGGCAAACGCCCACTGCGTCTGCGTTTTCGATGATGCAGCGGCGGTGAGTAGCCATAAGCCTTCGGTGGATGTGCTGTTTCAATCGGTGGCCGAGCAGGTGGGCGCTGCCGCGCTTGGCATTATTTTCACCGGCATGGGACGTGATGGCGCGCGCGGGCTGCTGGCGATGCGAGAAGCGGGGGCGCACACCATCGGGCAAGATGAGGCAAGCAGTGTGGTTTACGGCATGCCGCGCGTGGCCTTCGAGCTTGGGGCCGTGAGTGAAGTGCGATCGCTAAGCCAAATGGCTAGCGCAATCAATGGGAGGTGTTTTCTATGACAAAGCTTGAACTAGTAGCCCATCACGAGCCCGTGATGGATAGAGATGCTAGCATCAACCATGCAGCGCTGGATGTATGCTATGATTCGCTGTGCGAGATACTCAGCCAATCAGCAGCGCAGGTGGAACATAGTACGGGCGATCTAAGTGTCAATTTTACTGCGCTGGCAGAGTCGACCAGTGCCCAAGCGCAGATTTTGAGCAGACTAGTGGAAACATCGAGCAAGCTTGAGCACGCCAATGGTGTGATGACCTATGAGAACTTCATGATGATCATGAGTGAAAGTATCACGAGCACGATTGGCAAGATTGTGACGATTGCCGAGAATGCGATGGATCTCTCGTTCGTGATGGAAGGGGTGATTGAGCAACTGGCGGGCATTGAAAAATTTCTACATCAGGTAAACAAAATCAACAGTCAGACACATATGCTGGCGCTGAATGCGACCATTGAGGCAGCCCGTGCGGGCGAGGCGGGAAATTGTTTCGCCGTGGTGGCGCGGGAGGTGAAGCAGGTCTCCGGAAAGATCGATGAAATGGCTCGTGGGATGCAGGTGCAAATCGGTAGTATTTCGCAAAAGATTCATGGCGGCCAGCAAACACTTGCCAAGGTGGCGGGCATTGATATGTCGGCCAATATCCGTGCACGCGAGGAGATCGATAGCTTGCTCGAGGCGCTACTCAAGCAAAGTAATTCCATCAGCAGCATTATGAATGAATCCGCGGAATCGGTGAAGGCAATTTCCTCCAAAATTGGTGGGGTTACCGTCAGCATGCAATTTCAAGACAGAAACTCACAAATCATCACCAACATGGTGGCGCTCATCCGCGCAATGCGCGACCACGAGCGTGACCCTGTGCGGTTTCCGCTGCCTGCCGACCCTGCAGCGGCGCTTGAAAAAATTGCCTCGGTGTTAAGCTTGTCCGATATGCGCGCACAGTTGTTTGCGGTGGCTAAGCAACGCGGCATGGCCGTAAAAATATCCTCCACCGCATCCACCGCAGAAGAGGTGGAGCTATTCTAGAGTAGCTGCAACATAGGTAGATGATGGTTGTCGAGATGAAGCGTCAGCAAATGCGCGATGAAATTCGTGCCACAAGTTGCATTCTGATTGTTGATGATTTGGAAAGCTCGCGCATTATGCTGCACAATTTTTGTGCCGATGCGGGGTTTGTTAATCTTGCGCAAGCGGCCAACGGACAAGAAGCGCTGGACTATATCCGCACGCACAAGGTGGATCTGATTTTGCTCGATATGTACATGCCGCACATGAATGGGCTCGAGCTATGCAGCGTGCTGGCAAAGGAGCGGTGGCTTGAGAAAATGATTATTATCATGCAGACCGCGAGCGATAATGTGGAGATAAAAGCCCAAGCGTTCGAAGAGGGTGTGACCGATTTGATAGCGAAACCACTGGCCGCACGCGAGACCATGGCGCGGGTGATGGCGCACCTTGAGCGCCGCTATTTGCAACGAAAGACAGACGAACATTACAGGCGCATTCAAGAGGAGTTGGATGAAGCTGTGGTGTTACAAAATATTCTGTTGCCGCATGAGGCCATGGTTGAGAATATTGCACGGGAGCTGAAGCTTGATGTGGCGCATTATTATCACCCCGCGCGTGAATTGGCAGGGGATTATATTGCGATTCGTCGCCTTGGCGACGACAGAGTTGCCCTTATCTCGGTTGATATTTCGGGCCATGGTGTCACGGCTGCGCTGTATGCCTTTTCGGTGCATATATTGATTGAGGATATCCTATCGGCAGAACACGACCCCGCGCAGATGCTGACAATGCTCAACAGCAAGCTACATGGCTTCATGCGCGTGGGGACATTTGCAACGGCGTTTATCGCCATCATCGATACCAAGCAGCGCCGCATCGACTATGCATCCGCCGCTGCGCCACCGCCCATGTTGCTGGCGGCGGGTGAGGCCACATGGCTTAACACGCGCGGGCAGCTGCTCGGGGTGGATGCGGCGGCGGATTACGAAACGCACTCCATGCGCTATCAGCAAGGCGATGTGCTTTTTATCTATAGTGATGCGTTGGTGGAATCACTTGACGCGTACGGCACAAGCATGCGTGAGGAAGATATGGAGCGTATTTTGCGTGCTAACTCGCGTGATGCGGCTGGGCATTTGCGCGCGGTGCTCTCGGATTTCTATGACCGCTTCACCCGCCAACCCGACGATGATTTATCGATGATTGCCTGTGTGTTCTAGCGGTGAAGAGCGCGCGTTGGCGTGTGCAAGTGCGGCAATTAAATCGGCCTGTGCAATGGGTTTGGGGCAATGGACATCTGCGCCAAGCCGTATGGCCGATTCAATATCGACCTTATCGAGCGAGGAGGAGCAAAACAGGACATAGGGCGCGTCGCCCCCTGGATAATTACGCAGCCAGCTCAGAAAGGTGATGCCATCCATCTCGGGCATAAATCCATCCAGCAGGATCAAATCGGGCATGCCATTAACAAGGCAATATTCCTTGGCAGCAGCACCGTGATGGCAAATTTGGGCAACAACCCCGAGTTTAGCAAGCTGGTTGCGCATGACCATGTAGTTGACTGGGTTATCCTCGACAATAAGCGCATGCATTACTTAGTTCCCCTGCTGTAAGTGCCGATTGAGCCCTTAGAGTTTAGCAACTAAAGGTTGAGCGGTCAATCAAAGGGTTACTATCGAACCTAACGTACCTAATAAAAATGAACTAAGCGCGGATGATGTGTTCTTTATGCTTCAGATAGCGGCCGCGCGTGTCGACAATCAGGCTCGCATGCTGCTCGATGAGTGCATAATCGAAGCGGTCATGGTCGGTGGCAAGTAGCACGCAGTCATAGCCCGCGAGCGTTTCTTTTGTGAGAGGCACGCTTGATAAATCGAAATCAAACTGGCGCATTTTGCGGAATTTTGGCACATGTGGGTCGCTATATTCCACCTTCGCACCTAGCTCCTGAAGTTTTTTCATCAGCACCACCGAGGGCGACTCGCGCATATCATCGACATTCTTTTTATAGGCAATGCCAAGCACCAGCACGCGGCTACCATTGACCGATTTTTTACGCATATTGAGAGCGTGGGATAGCTTATCAATCACATAATCCGGCATGGCGGAATTCACCTCGCCAGCAAGCTCGATAAAGCGTGTGTGAACACCATATTCCCTAGCTTTCCATGTGAGGTAGAAGGGATCAATGGGGATGCAGTGGCCGCCCAAACCGGGGCCAGGGTAATAGGGCACAAAGCCGAAGGGTTTGGTGGCTGCCGCGCGGATGACCTCATGGATATCGATATCCATTTTATCGGCGACGATTTTCATTTCGTTGACGAGACCAATATTCACTGCGCGGTGAATATTTTCGAGCAGTTTGGTCAGCTCCGCCGCGCGGGTCGAGCTCATGGGGACGACTTGGTCGATCACCTGTCCATACAGCGCCAAGCCTGCTTCTAAACATGCGGGCGTGTGGCCGCCGCACACTTTGGGAATGGAGCGGGTGGAGAATTTGGGGTTGCCCGGATCTTCACGCTCGGGCGAGAAGACGAGAAAAATATCGGTACCAACTTTGAGGCCAGTGGATTCTACGCGCGGCAACAGCTCTTCTTCGGTGGTGCCAGGGTAGGTCGTGCTCTCCAGCGAGACGATTTGGCCTGCGCGCAAATGCGGCACGAGTGCGTCGGTGGTATCGGTCACGTAGCTTAAATCTGGCTCGCGGTATTTGGTGAGCGGGGTGGGTACGCATAAAATCAGGGCATCCACCTCACGTGCTTTTGAAAAATCCGTAGTGGCGAGTGAGCCCGCTTTGATGGCCGCCGTAATGTCTTCGGCCTTGATGTGCTCGATATAGCTTTCGCCTGCATTGAGCGCATCGACCTTCTTGCGGTCGATATCGAGCCCAACCACCTTGTAACCCACCTGCGCATAACGAATGAGGAGTGGCAAACCAACATAGCCAAGGCCTACAATGCCAATGACGGCAGATTTATCGTTCAGCTTTTGGATAAGGGACTGTTTCATGGAGCGTGTTACCCGATTCAGGCGTTGGTATTGGTTGCTGGTAAGCTTGGGATAGGATAGCCGACCGTACACAATTTCGCCTAGCGTATAGGTCTGCGCGATGCAACGAAAACATCGAATCAAACTCAGATGTCCTTAGGTCAGGGCGCTGTGTGCTTAAGAAACATTGCACGATGCGTTTAACTTAACTAGAGTGCCGCCGTGTCCAATACTACCGTAGCAATTTTACTCTGCACCTACAATGGAGAGCAGTTTCTCGCGAAGCAGCTTGATTCGTTTGTAGCGCAAACCCATGCCGATTGGCAGCTTTGGGTAAGTGATGATGGTTCCACCGATAACACGCTTATCATGCTTGCCGAATTTGCTGCAAAGCACCCCGAGCGCGTGCGCACCGTGCGGGCGGGTCCACGCAAGGGCTTTGCTTATAATTTCCTGAGCCTCTTGCAGTTGGATGGTTTGGACGCCGATTATTTTACGTACGCGGATCAGGACGATATTTGGCACCCTGAACGCTTGGCGCGCGGGGTGGCGGCGCTTAGTCAGTTGCCTGACACCCAGCCTCGGCTGTATTGTTCTCGTACCAGTTACATTGATGCGCAGGACGCATGCATCGGGATGTCGAAGTTATTTACGCGCCGCCCGTCATTCCCCAACGCGTTGGCGCAATGTATCGCTGGCGGTAACACCATGCTGTTTGATCGTGCGGCGCTTCGTCTGCTGAAGGCCGCGGATCCAGCAAATGAGTTATCCAGCCATGACTGGTTTACGTACCTTGCTGTGACCGCAGCGGGCGGAAATGTAGTTTATGACGCTTTTCCAACGGTTTCCTACCGTCAGCATAACGATAGTCTGGCCGGTGCCAATCGTGGCCTGCGAGCCAGCTTGTGGCGCGCCACTCGGATGTTCCGTGGGGACTTTAAGCGTTGGAATGATATGAATATTGCGTCGTTACAGCCGCTGCTGGGCTTTTTCACCCCTGAGGCAACGAGGCAGTTTCACGCCTTTGTGCGCGCCCGTAGCCAAAAATTGCCTAGTCGCATGGTTGGGGTGCGCCGATCTGGCCTTTACCGTCAGACTTTCCTAGGAAATATCGGTATATTTGTGGCGACGTTAAACAACAAAATATAGATATTTGCCCTGATTCTGTGGCTTTTTTGCTTTGCTGCGCGACAAAATCGTAGTATGAGTATGCCCAATAATAAGGAGAGGCAAAGCATGAGCGCATTATTGAAGCAGGCAAAACACATCGATACGCCGCTGGACTTGAACCATTTCCCCAATCGCCCCTACGAGGCCATCGGCAACTATTTTGCTGATTATCAGATGATGCTGTACAAGGCGCTCGAAACACTCGACGTGCAAGCCCTGCAAAGCGCGGCGGACGCGCTCGATAAGGCAATCAGCGGCGGAAAAACGGTGTATGTGTGCGGCAATGGCGGTTCTACGGCGATTGCTAACCATTGGGTATGTGACTTTATGAAGGGTCTGCGTACGCACACGGATTTGATGCCTAAGATTATCTCGCTGGCTTCGAATACGGAGCTTAGCTTTGCGATTGCCAATGACATGGAATTCGCTGAGGTGTTTGTCTATCCGCTTAAAGCGCTAGCGCAAGAAGGCGACGTGCTGCTGAGCATCTCTTCCTCGGGCAATTCGGAGAATGTTGTGCGGGCGATTGATTGGGCGAAGCAAAACGGCGTTACCAGCATTTCGCTGGATGGATTCGCCGGCGGACGTGCGCACACGAATGCCGATATTTCGCTGCATATTGGCGCCCGTAATTACGGGCTGGTTGAGGATGCGCACCACGCCATTATGCACATGCTGGCGCACTATTTGCGCATGAAGCATATGCCTCAGGAGCAGATCAGTAAGGCTACTTTTTAGTTGTGACTGCACTTGAAACGGAAGCATTAATCCCCATCGCGTGTCGTCTTGCGGGGGTTCCAATCAGCCACCTAGAGCTTGCGGCCAGCGGGGGCAATAGCCGTATTTATCGCGCCCAAACCCAAGGCAAGACCTATGCGCTGAAATATTATGCCCCTGCCGCTGCGGGGACGCGTAATCGCTTAGCGGCTGAGGTCGCGGCGCTGCGTTTTTTTGAGCAGCGTGGTATCGCATCGGTGCCCAAGGTTTACGGCAGTGAAGAACGTTTCGCGCTCTATGATTGGGTCGATGGAAAAATACCGACCAGCATCACCATCGCAGATAGTGATAAGGCGACTGATTTTTTGGCGCATTTCCCTAAGTTGAGTCAATCGCCTGAAGCTGCTGCGTTTGGGCCGGCGGCGGAGGCATGTTTGTCGCTTAGCGAATTGCTTGCGCAAATCGATCAACGTGTGGCGCGCCTTAAGCAGGTTGCCCACCAAGAGCCAGCATTGCATGCATTTCTCGAAGGCGAGTTTGCTGCAAATTATGCCCGCTATGTTGCAGATGCGCAGGCCGCATGGAAAGCCCAAGGCTGGGATGTCACAAGGGAGCTCCCGTACGAGGAGCGCTGCTTGGTTCCCGGGGATTATGGGTTTCATAATGTGCTCAGAACCGAGCAGGGTGACTTAGCGTTTATCGACTTTGAGTATTTCGGGTGGGACGACCCTGTGAAACTGGTGGCGGATACGTTGCTGCATCCTGGGTATCAGCTTTCGCCAGAAGTATTGCGGCACCTGCGCGCGCGCCTGACAGAACTTTTTTCACTGAACGCAGCGTTTGCGGTGCGCTTTGCAACGCTTCTGCCATTATTTTCGTTGCGGTGGGCGTTGATACTTTGTAATGAATTCCTCGTAGAAAAACGAGTGAATCGGGCGTTTGCTGCCAATATTGCCGAAAGCAATAATGCGGAATGGGAGCGTCGGAAACAGGTGCAACTTGCTAAGGCGCGCGCCATGCTTTCGCACCCAGTGCTCGCTGATTCGTTGTGTCACGCTGTTTGAAAGAAGCCCATGCCTCCTGTTGCTGATTTACACCCGCCGTACAACACCCCACCGCTTGATGCGCGTTCGCGTAGCTTACGCAGCCTAATGGTGCGCATGCTCAGGGGCGGCAATCGTGGCCATATTGGCTCCACGCTCTCGCTGATTGAAATCATGCGCGTGCTGTATGACGACATCATGAAGCACGACCCCAAAAACCCTGATTGGGAAGGGCGCGATGTGTGTGTTCTCAGCAAGGGTCATGGCTGCATTGCGCAATTTGCTATCCTTGCCGATAAGGGCTACTTCCCGATGGAAGAGCTGGATATTTTCTGCCGCACGAATAGCATTCTGGGTGGGCACCCTGATGCCAACAAAGTGCCCGGTGTGGAAGCATCGACGGGCGCGCTGGGCCACGGGTTGTCCATCGGCCTTGGCATGGCGCTCGCTGCACGAATCAAGAAACTGGATACGCGGGTTTTCGTGGTGATGGGCGATGGCGAAATCAACGAGGGTTCGGTGTGGGAAGCGGCCATGTCGGCCAATAAACATAAGGTAACCAACTTGGTGGCCATGGTGGATTACAACAAAGTGCAATCCGCAGGCTTCACGCGTGACATCATGGATCTCGAACCGCTCACCGATAAATGGCGTGCGTTTGGATTTGAGGTGGTGGAAGTTGACGGCCATGATTGCGATGCGTTGCGCGCCGCGCTTGCGCCGCGTGTGAATGCCACCAAGCCACTTTGCGTTATCTGCCATACGGTGAAGGGCAAGGGGCTCGATTTCGCCGAGAACGATCCCAAATGGCACCACCAATCTAACATCAAGCCTGAGATCTTCGCCCTGATGGACGAAGCATTTCCGCCTGCAGCTTAAAGGAACCTCACGATGCGTAAACGCTGTATTGATATGGTGCATGAACTGGCGAAGAAGGACGAGCGCGTGGTGTTTGTCGGCTCGGACCTGAGCCCTGGCCTGCTTTCGGGCATGCAAAAAGAATTTCCTGAGCGCTATTTCATGGAAGGTATCGCCGAGCAAAATATCATTGGCATGGCAGCAGGCCTCGCCATGCGCGGCTTCATTCCCTACGTGAACACGATTGCGACCTTCCTGACGCGCCGCTGCTACGAGCAATTGGCGGTGGATGCATGCATGCACAAATTGCCCATCCGCCTGATTGCCAATGGTGGTGGCTTGGTCTACGCGCCGCTTGGCCCAACGCACTTGGCGATTGAAGATATTGCCATCATGCGTGCGCTGCCGAACATGACCGTATTCTGCGCCTCGGATGCTGAGGAAATGCAGCGCTTCATGCTCGAAACGATCGATTGGCCAGAGCCGATTTATATCCGTCTTGGTAAAGGTGGCGACACGGTCGTGAGTAAAGCAGAGCATGGTTTTTCCATCGGCAAAGCGATTCTGTTGAAAGATGCGCCACAGGCGCCTGTGCTACTTATCTCGACGGGTATCAGCACCAACCAATGCCTTATCGCGGCTGAGCAGTTGGAGGCGGAAGGCATCCACGCCCGCGTGCTGCACATGCACACGATTAAGCCAGCCGATGCAGAGGCAGTGCTGCATTATGCAGCGCAGGCGAAACTCGTTTGCACGGTAGAAGAGCACGTGTTGGCAGGTGGCCTTGGTAGCCTTGTGGGCGAGATATTTGCGGATAATGATGTGCGTCATGCGCCATTGGTGCGCCTTGGCATCAACGATCAGTTCGCGAAACATTACGGCAGCCAAGACGACCTGATGCGCACCTACGGCATTATGGGCGACCAGATTGCAGCCAAGGTGAAAGCCAAACTTGAAGCGGCACGCAGTTCCCTCAAAGTGGCGTAACCATTTTATGGCCCAGAGTTTCGATGTTGTCATCGTGGGTAGCGGCATCGTTGGCCTGAGCACGGCGCGCGAACTTCTTCGGCGCAATTCTGCACTATCGATTGCCATCATCGAGAAAGAACCGCGTGCGGGGGTGCATGCCAGTGGCCGTAATAGCGGGGTCATGCATTGCGGGATTTACTATGGCGCGGATACGCTGAAAGCTAAAGTCTGTGCCGAGGGTGCGCGGCGTATGGGTGAATATGCAGCTGCCCATGGGATTGCCTATAGCCAAAGCGGCAAGCTGGTGTTGGCAACAGATGAAGCGCAGTTGCCGATGGTCGATAAGTTGCTGGTCAACGCACGTGACAATGCGATTCGCGCCGAGAAAATCACAGCCGAGGAAGCAGCAAAAATCGAGCCTTATGCCGCACGCGGTGTGGCCGCTATTTATTGCCCCGATACCGCCGTCATCGATAGTGCTGCGGTGGTTGTCACGTTGGCCGAGCAGCTCAGGGCGCAGGGTGTAACATTCTTTTACGATGCGCCAGTGGTGCGTATCGACGCGGCTGCAAAAACCCTGCATACGACGCATGAAGCAGTGAGTTATGGGTACCTGATCAATTGCGCAGGGGCGTTTGCCGATACGCTGGCGCGCCAATACGGGTTGGCACGGGATTACATGCTGGTGCCATTTAAGGGTATCTACTGGAAGTTAAGCCCCGAAACGAATGCCAAGGTGAAGGCGAACATCTATCCCGTACCTGATCCGGCGCTGCCATTTCTCGGTGTGCATCTGACACGCGTGATTTCGGGTGATGTGTATTTGGGGCCGACAGCCATTCCAGCGCTTGGGCGCGAGAATTACCATGGGGTTTCTGGCATCCGTTTGGGCGAAAGCGCGCGCACGCTGGCTATTTTGGCTCTGATGTATGCACGTAACAAGAATAGTTTCCGCCGCCTGAGCCACAACGAACTGGGTAAATACAGCAAGCGCCGTTTCTTCCACACGGCACAAAAGCTCATGCCATCGCTCGCGATGGACGATATGGTGCCAACAAAAAAGGCGGGGATACGCCCGCAACTGGTCAATCTGAAAACGGGTAAGCTGGAGATGGACTATATTTTTGAATCGACGCCGCACTCGCTCCATGTGCTCAACACCATTTCACCAGCATTCACCAGCGCCTTTGCGTTTGCCGACATGATTGTCGATCGCTCGGGGCTTGCTTAGCCACTGGCCTTGCGTGCTGTGCCCATAACGCCAGATATAGAGGCATCTGCGGCAATAATTTATATTGAATAGTTGGCTGTTTTGCCCCATAAACCTGCCGTCGTACTTTAATTTATGGAGGTAGTTTATGCGTATTTTTCTGACGGGTGCTTGTGGGTATAAAGGCACCGTGCTTACCGCTAAACTACTGGCACGCGGCTATAAGGTAACGGCGTTCGACATCATGTGGTTCGGTAATCACTTGGCGCCACACCCTAATTTGACGGTGATTGAGGGCGACCTGCGCAATGCGGATAGCTACGACCTTACTGGTCATGATGCGGTTATCCACTTGGCATCCGTTGCCAATGACCCATGCAGCGACCTTGACCCCTTGCTGACGTGGGAAGTCTCGTGCCTTGCCACCATGCAATTGATGGACAAAGCCGTGCGCAGCGGCATCGACCGCTTTATTTACGCATCGTCTGGCAGCGTTTATGGCGTGAAGGAAGAATTGCAAGTGACCGAGGATTTGGAACTCAAGCCCATCTCGGAATATAACAAAACCAAGATGGTGGCCGAGCGCGTGCTGCTCTCCTATGCCGATAAGATGAAGGTGCAGATTGTACGCCCAGCGACGGTGTGCGGTCACTCGCCGCGCATGCGCCTTGATGTGTCGGTGAACATGCTCACCATGCAGGCGCTGACGCGCGGTGAAATCACTGTGTTCGGCGGTAAGCAGGTGCGCCCGAACATCCATATGGATGACATTACGGATGTGTATCTGCACTTGCTCGATACGCCGACGGCGCTTGGCATTTTCAATGCTGGGTTCGAAAATATCTCGATTCTGGATATCGCTGAAATGGTGCGCGCCAAAGTGCAGACCAAGCTGACGGTGACGGAATCGAACGATCCGCGCTCCTACCGCATCAATTCCGACCGGTTGCTGGCAACAGGCTTCAAACCGAAGAAGAATGTGGCTACCGCTATCGACGAGATTGTGGCGCTCTATCAGGCAGGCACGTTGAAGGACGAGGACCGCTTCCATAACCTGAAGTGGATGCAGCAGCGCGCGGTTAAGGGCACGAAGGCAGCTTAACGTAACGAATTTTCTGTAAACGGTAGGCATTATCTCTCAGGAATCAGCCCCATCCCCGCATTTCTGGCCCGTGCTTGCGGTGTGCCGCTTTGCGCTCGCTATGTGGGTTCTGTTTGACCATACCTATAATTTTGGGCCTGCCGAGAAAGCTATTCCTGTTCTCACCAAAAGCGGTCTCATGGCGGTGATGTGCTTTTTCGTGATTTCTGGATTTAGCATTCACCATTCGATTCAAAGCAAGCCGCAGCAGTATTTTCGTCGGCGGTTCTGGCGCATTTTTCCGATGAATGCGCTCGCAGTCGCGATCGGGTGGACTGCATGGTCAGTGTTTGGGATATCTGGCGGCTATGGCACGCCGCAAATACCGCCTAGCTTATGGGATTTTCTTGGATGCCTGTTGTTACTGGAGGTGGTGCTTCCCGTGATGGTGCCGTTTTTCTATCCTGCGTGGTCGCTCTCGATAGAGGCGCTGTATTATTGCTGCGCGCCATTGGTTCGCCGCCTCAAAAAGATGCATCTGCACTGGATTATGATTGTTTCCTGCCTTTTCTTTATTGTGTGGCCGTATTTGCGCAATGAATATATCGCGGGGCGCTATTCGTATGAATTTGCAGCGATTGGCTTATGTTGGGCATGGTTGGCGGGGTGGGTTGCCTACCAGCACCCAGGGCACCGTGCTTATCTAGCGCTATTGATTGTAGGCGGTCTGGCAAGCCTGTGGACGCAGGCGCAGTTCTTTGCGATTGTGGATGTTACATCGGCGGCGGGTAATGTTGTGCCGTGGGTTGGGATGCTACTGATAGTCTTTTATCGAGCAGGTTCTGTACAGGGCAAAAAGGCGGCTCTGCTTAACTATCTGGGTGAGCTTAGTTACCCACTTTATTTGCTTCACTATCCCGCCTTGTTCATCGCTACCAGTACCGTGCTGAAAACGCATCCGCACCTCAATGGCGGCGGTGTGCATGTTCTTATTGCATTGGCGGTGGCAGTGCTTGCGTATCATTGCATCGATAAACCGCTACGCGCGCGTTTCTCCCGAGGATAAAAATCCGCGCGAGTGAGGTTTTAAAAAAACCATTAGGCCATTTTCACGACGCAGCGGCCTTTAATGTCGCCTTTGCGCACACGGTCGATTGCGGTGTTGATGTCATCCAGCGTGAAGGTATCCGTAATCAGGTCGCGCAGCGCTAGTTTGCCATTTTCGAACATGCGCAAGTAACGTGGAATATCGGTTTGCGGCACGGCATCGCCACCTTCGGAGCCTTTGAGCAATTTGCCGAAATGTAAGGGAAGCGAGTAAATGGTGATCTCGTTCCCCTTGCGCGGAACGCCGACCAGAATGGTGCGGCCTTTGGCAGCCGTGAGCTGGTAGCCCATTTGAATGACGGCAGGTGCGCCCGTGTTGTCGATGAACACATCAAGCGGTTGTGTGCCAAGAATTTCGGTGATGCGCGCCGCCGTATCTTCGGTGCTGGAATCAATGAAATGGGTGGCACCCATGTGCATCGCCAGTTCTTTTTTGTTCGCAACGCGGTCGATCGCAATGACGGGGTAGGCGGAGGACATGGCTGCCGCCTGAATCATGTTAAGGCCAAGGCCGCCAGCGCCTGCGACAACAACGGCTTCGCCAATCTGGATTTTAGCATCGTTCATCGCTACGCCAAAGCCAGTGGTGACCGCACAGCCAAACAGCGGGGCGATGGCAAGGTCGGTGCTGGCTGGTACAGGCGTGAGGCGGTTCTCGGAAATCACGGCATATTGATTGAAGGTGGTCACCCAGCCTGCATTCACTACTTTGCCATTCCAGTCATATTTCGGCGCGGCAGCTTCGATGCCAAGACCTTTGCGCCAATGCAGCACGACGGTGTCGTCGACCTTAACGAATTTTACGCCTGGGCCGGTGGCAAGCACACGGCCAGAACCCTCGTGCCCTAGCAAATGCGGCAGGAATTTGTCGGGCCCTTTGGCGCCATCAATCTCGCCAATTTGTGAGCCGCAAATGCCGCTATAGAAAATTTCGACCAGCACCTGACCCGCTTCGAGCGTTTTAGGTAGGCTAATTTCGGCAATGACGAGCGGTTTGTTCTGCTCCACAAGGATGGCTGCTTTGGTGGTGGTGGGAAGTGTCATGATGCTTACTCGAAATAGATGAAGGAATGATCGCCCGTGTAGCCCGTGGTTTTAAACCACCAGTCCCATTCTTCGGGCGTGCAGAAGGCTTCGCAGGTGACTTGCCAGTAGAGTAGGTTCGCTTTCTCCACCTCGTTGCGGTAGGATTCTACGCAGAGGTACTTCTTCTTGCCCACGCGTTCCATCTCGCGCAGTGCTTTGTCGAGATCGTAATTGTGCAGGTTATGTAGGGTGGTGAGAGAATAGACGAAATCGAATTCCTTATCCTTCCATGGCAGGCTAGTGGCATTGCCGACGGTGATACGATCTTTGATTTCTTCTTTGGCGTGCTCTTTGGCATAGGTTGAAATATCGAGGCCATAGATTTCGATGCCAGGGACGACTTTCGTCCAATCGAACATCATGAAGCCTTTGCCGCAACCGATATCTAGGACTTTGTCGCCAGCTTTGAGGCCATAATGCTCGGCCATGGCGCGGGCGACTTTTTCCCAGCGGCCTTCCATGTAGCGGTAGCCGCCATAGCAGATGCGGCGGTCGCCATCCCAGTAATCGAACGCCCATTGCTTGGCCAGTTCCGCCGCTTTGGCCTTGGGATATTCGGGCTCGTTCACCCGCGCCAGATAATCGCGCGTGGTGCTTTTATGAACAGCGGAAAGAAAATCGATATAGGCCATACGAATCCATGAAAAGAAGTGATGCTCTTACATAGCAGGAAGTCGCGCCATGCAAAGTGGATTTATGCGGTTAGCAGTGCATGGAATTGCTTCCAGTCGCTCACCTGTGTCCATTGCGGGTGGGTTTGTGGGCTGGCCGAAAACAGCACGCGGCGCGCCTTCTCGGGAAAGCCATCATGCAGAAGGATTTCTGGCAAGTCATCAATAAAGACATCGCATTGCAGGTCAGCAATTTTGGCAATTTTTTCGGGCTTGGTTTCAAGGAAGAAAGTACGCTCTCTTGGAATGAGCGGCTCGCCGCTCGCGTTGAGCAGGTGTGTCTCAATCCATCCACGCGCGGCGGCGTGCAGGTCATAGGCTGGCCCTTCATAAGGCGCGCGCGTTTTGTGGCTGATGATGGCCAGTTCGTGCCCTGCCTTGCCAAGCGCTTCGATGACGGCAATCGCATCGGGGTAGGCTGCGGCTTCATTCATGCGTGCGCCATAAACGTAGCCTTGCATGGCGGTCCACACAGGCTCTTTGCCTTGCGCACGCAGGTAATCGCGCACGGCGTTTTTATTGACCGCCACATCGGCTGGGATATGGCCTTGCTCGACCGCCACTTTGTGAAAGAGCGTGTCGTAGCTGACGATGGTATTGTCAAAATCGAAGCCGATGCGCATGGCGGCTACGGCTTGTGAATGTAGTCGAATGGCAGCGCGCGCAATGCGTCGAGATGCTGGTCGATGGAGGCGATGCAGTCGTTCAACCCTTCATCGAGCGAGATTTTATCCGCCCAGCCCAGTTCGCTGCGCAGCTTGCTGCTATCGAGCATATAGGCGGCATCCTTGCCCAAGCGTTCCTCGCCCACGATGGCGAGGTCTTCTAGGGTTTTGCCCAATTTTCCTGCAATCATTTCGACAAGTTGACGAATGGTGACGATTTCATTGGTCGAGATATGGTAGGTTTGCCCGATGGTGCCTTTCTCCATGATGCGCCATGTGGCATCCGACACGTCTTCCATATGGATGAACGAACGGCGTGAAACGCCGCCGCCATGCAGGTCCATTTTCTTGCCCAGACGGGCAAACAGGATGGTGCGAGGGATGATGCGGTAGAGTTGCTGCCCAGGCCCATAGACGTTAGCGGCGCGTGTCGAGACGACGGGGAACTGATAGGCATCGAAAAAGCATTTGAGGTTCATATCCGCTGCCGCGCGGGATACGGCATAGGGGGTGGAGGGATTGTAGGGCGTATTTTCGGTAATGAATCCATCCGTGCTGCCGTAGACTTCTGGCGTGGTGATGTGCACGTAACGATCGAGAAAATCAATCTGCCGTAGGGCGTTATGGAACTTGGCGGCGGATACGACATTGGTCTGATACCAATGTTCGGGATATTGCCAGCTTTGACCCACCATGCTTTGCGCAGCAAAATTGACAACGGTGCCAATTTTCTCGTTTTTGATCAGCGCCATGGTTTCATCGAGATGATGGTTCAAATCGTATTGGTAGAAGCTGAAATTTTTCTCGAGCCCCTTCCATTGGTAGGGCAAGAATGCCGTATGCGGCTGCGCGGAACGGCTGGTGCCGAACACCTGTGCCCCTTGCCGCAAGGCATAATCAACAAAACACGCGCCGGAAAATGAATTGCTACCAACAACGAGGATTTTTTTAGAGGACATGGGTTACCTATGGTTAAGACGCTTTTTTCTGGATTTCATATGAATCACCAAGGCGGCCATTGTCCATCTCATTTTGTAAAAATGGTGGCACGGGCAATGCCGCACCAAACAGGTAGGGGTCATGCGCGACTTCTTCGCGGTAGCGCTGCATAAGGGGGTTGGAGTCGTCGATACGGGCAACTTTTCCTTCCATGACATCCAGCTTATAACGCACGGCCGCGCGGATTTCCTCGGGTGAATTGGAATGTGGTTCGAAACCTAAGCGATCAATCAGGTGGCTTTGGATAAGCGTTCCTTGTAGGGGCTGAGAGAATGTCTCGCGGATACGAAGATAACGTTTTTCGGGCCGACTCCACAGGCGCTTTAGCACAAAATCCGTGTCATGATGCCAAAATTGCCAATCACTCGAGATACAGTTGATGAGCAGCATCGGCGTAGCGAATGCCTGTGCCATGGAGGTGAGGCCAGAGGTGGTGCCAATGATGAAGCGCGAGGTAGCAAACAGGAACATATCCATGCGGTCGGACTTCATTGCCGTGTGCGGGTAGTCGATGACCCGTTCCATTGGTGGTAATGGGCGCATAGTTGCGTCGCCTAGGCGAATCACATAACCGCCGCGCGCGGTAATTTCACGAATGGCGTCGAAACAATCCTCGACATTTGCGTTGCGATAATCGTTGGTGGCGCCTTTGGATTCCTTATAAAATCCGCCTTCACGCACATGCAGCCCAACATACCATGCACCCTCGGGTATACCTAGCTTCCTCAGTGCGGTGCGCTCCTGCGTGTAGTGTTCCATCGGGATGGTCAACAGGGCAGGGCGCTGCTGGCGATTCCACTCTATTTGTGCGCGTGAGGCGGCACGTGTCCAGTCTTCTGCACCATGCGGCCCGCGTGTCGCTCGGAAGCACTCACCGAAATAGCGCTGATAGGGGAATAATTGATTCACCAAATCTTCGTCGCGAACAACAATCAGCAAGTCATCGAAACAGGCGAGTGCAGCTTGATTACACACTTTGTTTTTGGGTGCGAGCAGCACATGATTGGCAAGCGGCATTTCACCAAGTATTGCGCGTTTCAAGTAGGCGTCGATTGAACCAAAATGCCCAATCTGCGTAACCCATTCATAGGGAAGGATGCGCGTGGGAAGTTGTGGATTGAAGCGAGCCGATAGCTTGGCAAGGCGCTGCTGCAAAGAGTCAGGCAGTGATTGACCGATTGCTATCTGATCCTGATAGGCAAGCCATTGTGCATACACAGGTATGCCTTGCAGGAACTGGCCTTGCATAATCGCCAGCTCCTCTGCGTGTTGGCACAGTGTATCGCAAATAAGCAGCTCGCCCGCTTTCTTTAGTTCCCATGCTTGCGGTTGATAGGCGTCGATATTGTAGCGCGCCGCGTAGTTTTGGTGCGCCATGACAGAAGGAGGGTAGAGCTTTACCGATTGCTCGAAACAGTCTTTTGCTAACACATAGTCACCGCGTAGTGCGGCGCATCGACCAAGCAGTCGAAGTGTTTGTGAGTCATGCGGATCTTGGCGCTGTGAGATGGTTAAGAAATATTCGGCACGATCAACCTGATTCGCGCGTAATAAGCTATAGCCAATAAGTGTGTTGGCGCCGCTAGTGAGTAAGGGTTCTTCATCCTGAAGCTCGCGTATGAGGCGGTCTAATTCATTGCAACGCAGGAGTGCGTGAAAATAGATGCGGGTGGTGAGAGGTTCACGAGCCAGTATCAACGGACGGAACAAGAGATTGAGTGTACGCGCGGTGAGCAGCACGCGCCTATTTTCACATGCCATCATATGCAGCATGATAGATAAAAGCAGTCCTTTGTGTACGCAGAAAGCCATGCCTGGGAATGCAAGGAAGGAAGGGCTGGAGATATAACGCGAGACGCGACGCGAATGCTGTATGCGCCAGACTAATCTAGAGCCAGCTCTTGAAACTGGAAAAAAAAAGGCGCGATGACGGTACATCACCGCGTACAAATTCTTTAGTGGGGAAATAAAGCGATTCTCTGTCCGGTATTTGGGATGAATTGGCGTCTTAATTGGGTCAATTTCCCATTTTATACGCTGCGCATTACGGCGCCGGAATGCAGAGGTTCCGGCAGAAGTCCGGTTCGCAGGTTCCATTTTAGCCGGCCATCGCCCGCAATGGCTGTTCTGCCGAACTGTTCTCGGAGTAGGCTAGATCGGGAAGGGCGCGGTAGAACCGACCGCCGCGTGCAAGGTATTCACCCTGCTTGGTCGCAATATGTTCCATGAAGCGCCAGCTTAGTACCAATACATCCGAAGGCTGCTCGTTGATGAGCTGCATACCAGCCAAGACTGGAATATCGGCTTCTTGCGTGCGGATAACGTTCGTCAGTGGTGTATCGTCGAACACCGCATCAATCAGCGAGCCTAGCTTGAAATAGCGGATGAGGGCATCGCAGCCAACGGAGCTACCGAACACCAGAGCACGACCGGTTTTGGCGCGTGCCTGCGTGAGGCGTTCGCGAATGGCGGCGCCTGTATCTTCCACACGTTTTGCAAATGCTGCATAGGCAGGTTCTGCGTAAAGGCCGAAGTTGTTTTCCTCGGCAATGCGTGTTGCCACGCGCGCGTTAACCGCACGGCCACCATTCTTGTGTTGAATGTAAAAACGAATGGAGCCGCCCTTAGGTGCGATACGTTCCGCATCAACCAGCTCCATGCCGCGCTTCTCAAGATACGCCGCAAGTGGCGCAACAGCAAAGTAGGATACATGCTCGAGATAAATCACATCGAGCAGGAATTTTTCGACCACATCCAGCGCGTACTGGGTTTCGAGCACAAATACGCCTTTGGGCGAGAGCAATGCAGCAATGCCATCGAAGAAATCATCGAGATCATCGAGGTTGGCGACTACATTGTTCGCGATCATCAAATCGGCCTTGCCATGCTCGGCGGCAATTTGGGCGGCTTTTGCGCCCGTAAAAAAGTCACCAATGGTGGGGATGCCTGCGGCCGTGGCAGCTTGCGCGATTGCTTTTGCGGGGTCAATACCTAGCACCTTCGCACCCAAGGCCTTCGCATGGGTGAGCAGCGAGCCATCGTTACTGCCGATTTCGACGACTGAGGTGCCGTTTTTAATTTCGCCGAGTTTCGCCAGATGGTCGATCAGCTCCTTAAAATGCTCGCGCAGGCCGACCGAGATGCCCGTTACATAACGGTAATTGGTATATTGCATTTCGGGATTAACAATGGTGGGGATTTGAAGAAACCCGCAGGATGGGCAACGGCACAGGTCTGTCGAGGCGGTTTCGGTGACCTTTTGCACCCGTCCAACATTCGGAGAAATAACGGAAAGTGGCTCAAGCGCTACAGCAGTTTTCACCTCGGTTTTGCAGAGGCGGCAGGTCGTCCGCGAAAAAAACATCTGATTGGTTACGGCTTCCATACAACGCGACTCCACAGGGATTCAATAAGTGAGAAGTCTGCTAACACATCGCTCGCGGGGCTGTCAACCGTGTTGCCCCCCTGACAGGCCTCAATAAAGTTCGCTGCCTGTGCAGCAAAAGCCCACGGGGCACTAGCTTTTTGCTCGATGCGTTCGGGCGCGCTACCCGCACGGATTATTTCGATGGTGGCGCTGCGCAACCGATCCATGGGCGAAGGGAGGATGAGTCGTAGCCGACCCTTGCGGAAGAATACCTCAACCTCTTGATCCCAAGAACCTTTATCCGAAAGGCCTGCCACAAGTGACACCTCAAACTGTGGTGCGGCAAGCTGCGCGGTTTGCATGCGCCGCGAGCGCACGGCGAACCGTTCCGCACTGAAGATGGGGCCAAAAAGGTAATGCAGAAGGTTAATGTCGTGCGAAATCACATTCAGCGTATAATCGTAATCGGCCTCATGCTCGGCGGCCAGACCTGCTGGCCCCGCTGGGCTGAGCTCGTAGCGATAGAGCGAGGGGAAAAACGGCTTGATGTGGGGCGGTGGGGCAACGTCGTTGGTAGGGCATAAATCCCGCGATTGAACATGCAGTACATCCCCCAACTCGCCTGACGCCATTATTGCGTGCAAAAGGCAGCGAAACTCGCGCACACCTGCATCGAAGCGCTTCATATAGCCAGCGGCATAGGGCAGATTCTTTGCCTGTGCGAGGGCCACGTTCTTTAATGCTTCCGCATGGGAATAGGCGATCGGTTTTTCGGAGAAAACAGGTTTGCCTGCCGCCAATGCGATTGCTGCCAACGGGGCTTGGCAGCGGCGATACACCGAAATGACTACAGCATCGATGGTTGGATCGGCAAGCAGTGCATCGTGGTGAGATATGCTAACCGCACCGAATTGCGCTGCTACCGCCTCGCGCAGCTCTTGTCGTGGGTCGGCAATCGCCGCGATGGCAACATCGGGCACTGCCGCAAACGAAGGCAGATGAACCACCTGCGCTATAAAACTTGCGCCAATGAAGCCGATGCGTAGTGGAGTAGGGGACATAGTACCTGCTGTTAGGATGAGGCCACACGGGGCAACTTAATGTGACTCCATCATAAACCCAACCTAAAATTAAGGGCTGATTCAGGTTACGGCGTCGTGAGCATTTTTTTGCACGGCGATTGTTCCAGTAATTGCGCCATTTTTTGCGAGCCATACACCGATAAATGATGGCGGTCCCGAATCATCAGCTGACCCGTAGCATCCCTGAAGTTTAGCGAACCATTGGTGAAAAGGGCGGGGGATTGATGGAAGATGCATACATCGGGACGGCCAAGAAAATGGGCATCCAGCATATCGATCTGTGGGTGGCGATTGACAATTTCCGATTCATTGACGGTGCACTGTTTGGAAGTGCCTAACCAGCGCGTGATCGGGCGATTGATGCAATCCTTAGCATCGATGGGTGAGAGAGGGGTATCATAGGTGATAATCACCTTCTTTCCAGCACGCTTCAGCGCCGCAATATCATTATCAAGCATCGTCATCAGTTTTTTCATCCGTGTTTCGAGCGGGGCATCGGCCGCAAGACCTGTGAACTTGAGTCCGCCGATATCGTTAGTGAAGAAGGCAAGAATAACGGTTTTGATGGTTTTATCCTCGAGGATGATGCGATAGGATTCCTCAACAATCGCAGGGCAGTCTGGATTGTTGGATGTCGGCAGCATACCGCGTATAGGCGGGCAGGATCCTTGACCGATATGGATGACGCCATGTTCATGCGCGCGCGCGCTGTCGGCTAGGCCGGGCACCAAACTATTTGCGGTGGAATCACCCAGAATGCCCAAGGTGGTGTGTTGAGTGTCGCCAAGCTGAATACAAAACATGGGTTTGGTTTTTACTTTGGCAAGACATTCCGCACTGGTTTGATAATTCCACGCAAGCTGTACCGTGCTTGCACCCGCAAGGTCGGGTCGCAAAACAGTAAGCCCATGGGTTAAGTAGCTGCCCAGCCCCAATGCGATGACAAGGAACATAGCGGCCACAAGTCTAATAGTGGTGCGGTGTGCGGCGATTATCATTTCGGTAATGCCTTTAGGATGCGTTCACCCAATCCATTCTCTGCGATGTGGCGAGAGCCAGATTCCGTCAAATGGCCGTAATCCCATACAATCAGGTCGGTGCGCTCATTATCGCCCACACGCGTTAGGCATCCATCAGCGGTGCACAGCAACTCCTGAATGGAAAAATACTGCGTATTCTTGGGCCACGAAGCTTTTTTCAGTGCGGCTTCCATCTTCAACGAAGTTTCATCAATGGTAACAAAAGTCCGTTGCGGTATGGAGCGTTTTTTCTTGGCGAACTCCTTTAAAAGAAGTTGCGGAAGATTGCCGTTCCATGTTGGCACTTGCCCGACGATAATCACCTTTTTCACGCCCAGCTCTTTGGAAATATCGCCCACCGCGCGCTGAATCTGCTGTATCCACGCATCCATGTTGGCATAGCCAGAAAGGGTTTCAGGGTGTGACCAATACATATCTAGGACCAGCACATCCGGCTTGGCGGCGGCAAGCGTTTTCATGACCGCGCGCGCATAATCCTCGGTGCAAGCGCGCAGATCTTTACGTGTTTTTTGATTGATGCAAAACAGCCGTGGATCAAGAAAGCCAGAGGCTTGCAAATAATCCATGTCTTGGGTTTTGGCCCATTGCCGAAGGCCCACACCAAGACTAGCGGAATGCGAATCGCCCATCAGCAGCACTGCAGGCTTTCCGGCGCGCCGCTTCAAGCAGCCTTGCTGCACAAAAAAGTCTGGTTTGGGAACAACAAATGGTTCTGGCAGTTGAAAGCACTGCGCCGTGGTTTCAGGGTCATTCCATTTCGCGGATTCCTGCTGATAAAGTGCTGTCAGGTTCTCGATGGTTGCTGCGGAGTCCTTGAAACGCAGCGCGCTTAACCCGCCTGTTTGTTGCGTAATGAGACCGAGGATTGCGATGCCCATCATCGCTATGACAAGCCACGTAGTTGTGCTCATGGTGATACGTTGCGCGCTCACGCGGTGTGCGCCGAAGGTTTGGGTTGCGCCGCCTTACCAAAACGAATGGGCTTTTCGATATACTGATAGGTAAGCCATGCAAGCACAATGGATACCACCAACGCCCCCGCACGCATGAGATACGAAGGGTCGCTATTATCGTCGAGGATGCGCAGATAGACCAGCAACGGCCAGTGCCACAAATACAGTGGATAGCTTATTTTTCCAAACCAGATGGCAACGCGATTGCTGAGCACCCAGCGATTTAAACATGCGTGTGGACCCGCCCAAATAAGTAGCACTGCACCGGCTACAGGAAGTAATGCCCACTTCCCCGGAAAAGGCATGCTTTTATTGATGAGGCACAGACCCGCGATAATCAGCGCCATGCCTAGGCATGATTTAACAGTGGCCAGAGTGGCTTCTGTATCTTGTTGTGCTGCACGGCGATACATAAGACGATTAACCCGCAGCGAAATGAATGACTCAATTTTTTTCACCCAGCCCGAGCGATCTAGCACTAGCAGCGCAAGCATCGAGCCTGCCATAAGCTCCCAGAAACGAAATTGCGGTTGATAGAATGTGCCGATGGGGTCGTGGCGGATGTGATAGAGGTTGAAGGCAAACGACAGCAGTCCGACCAGCGCTACGAGCGACAGCAGATTCAACCGCGCCCGCCATGCCAGCCAAATGGCGAGCGGAAACAGGATGTAGAATTGTTCTTCGATTGCGAGCGACCACAAATGTAGCAGGGGCTTGCTTTCGGCGGCAGCATCGAAATAGCCGCTCTCGCGCCACAAAACAAAATTCGAGACAAACAGGGCGCCACCGACCATGTGTTTGCCAAGCTGCTTATATTCATCTGGGAATAGAATGAACCACCCCGCGATAAAGGTTGCCAGCATCACCGTGATGAGTGCGGGGAAGATGCGGCGAATGCGACGCGCGTAGAAATCGACAAAACTAAATTCGCGGCGGGCGAGGCTTTCAAAAATAATCGTCGAGATTAAGAAGCCCGAGATAACAAAGAAAATATCGACACCGATGAACCCACCGGGCAGAAGTTTTGGAAACGCATGAAAGAGGAGCACCGAGAGCACGGCGACGGCGCGCAACCCATCAATATCCGCTCGGTATTTGGGGTGGGCTAATGACATGATGCCGCCATTCGTTTGTTCATTTCGTTTAGGTACGCCGCTGCTTTTTCGCTGTCAGCCTCATCGGGCGCGAAGGGGGCTTGAATCGTTTGCTCCTTGATGAACGGGCCATTGGTTACCTCGTGCATCACCAAGACATCAGATTTTACCACGAGCATATGAAACCAATCGTTCGAAAGGCGGTAAAACGGCGATTTTCCTGTTCCTGGGGCGCCAAGCGCAATCACACGAATCAGTTCGCCATTATCATCCAGTAAAGCGACATCGGCTTCGCCCTCGATGATGTGGAATGACTCGGATTTACCGATATGCTTGTGTGGACGAAGATAGCTGCCATTGGCGATGGCAATAATCATTTCATGTAGCGCATCCGCGCTATCGCGGTGGGCGCAGATACGCGCCCGCTTGCGTGGGTTGGCAATTGCCTGCTTTTTTAGAAAGGCAATGTCGGTATCGGATACGCTGACCACATCCGATTCAGCCACAAACACTTCAGCATTTTTATGCGTGAACCCTATCATGACGCCTTTATGGCATCAGGATATAGTTCCAGTCAAGCAGTGCTTCCGAGCCGATTATGGCTTACAAACGCACCCACTGGCGCACTAAATTAAATAGGCGGCGCGGCAGCAGTTTGCGTGCAATCGTGCGTGCTGGTTTAGAGAGTGCAAGGCGCCACAGCAGCAGTGGCGAAATATAGCTGCGCAGCTTCGCATCGCGCAGCAGCATGGGGAGTATTTGCCAATCGTAGCTTGGCAATAATGCTATCGAACGAAAATCATCCAACTCTTTGGGATATTCGGTCTGCATTGTTTGGAAAAAACTCCGGATGATGGGCCCTTGCTGGCGCCAATCATTGACGCGGCTGGAATATTGGTTGTCGCTGACCATCATCGTGCTGAACTGCTCGGGCACATAGACGAATCCGTGACGGTTAGAGATCTGTGCGTATAAGAACCAGTCCGACATCCACTTGAAATCGTCGCGGAAACCGCCAAGCTCGATCGCTGTTTTGCGGTTTAAAAATACGCCGCCGCCGCTGGCCGAGAATGGGCGCTGACGCGCCAGCGCTCTGTAAAGCTCTGGTTCGCAGGTGCTGATGGTTCCATCCGCAAATGGCAGGCTGATGATTTGCTCCACTCCGTCACTAGTGCGCAAGCCGATTTTCCCTGCAACCATGTGCGCATGGGGCATATGCGCGAGTGCTGCCGTAGCATATTCTACCAGACGATTACTGAAAATATCGTTGGCCGAGGCGGGGAAAACAAAATCCTCGGTCAGGCGCTCGAAGCCGATGCGGCTTGACGCCATGACGCCTATATTTTTCTCGTTATCGAGGATCTCAATCTGTGGTGCGCGTTCCTGAATCCGCTTCAGCACTTCCATGCTATTATCGGTCGAGCCATCATTAATGACCAGAATACGATCAAATGGTATTGTTTGCTCGATCAGTGGCGTCAGTGCTGCCTCAAGCGTTGGAGCGTCATTGTAGTTCGACATGATAACGCTAAAGCTTGGCATAAGCTATTTCAACATCCCCTGAATTGCCTTCAACACATTCACCTTCTCAACCGAGCGCTGATGGCCGACAATTCCGACCTTCAAGGCGCCCACAATATTGCCAATAAAGCCCACTTGGCTGAGTGGCATGCCCAGTGCAACCAGTGGGGATGCAATCGACAAGAACGCATCGCCCGCGCCAACCGTATCGACAATCGTCTTGGTCAAGGCAGGAATGGTGTGAACGACATCATTGTTTTCATAGGTGACACAGCCGTGGCGGCCATGGGTCACGATGAATTTGCTGCAGTCAATTTTCTTCGGCAACGAGGACTTAACGATTTCCTCGATAGGGCTGATTTTATCGGTCAGCGCAAGACGTGCCTCGGGCGCATCAATGCATACAAAGTCAGCACGCGGATATTTATGGATGAGATTATAGCCCATGTTCGCGCTGTTGCTTTGGGTGTTGACCGCAAGAAATTTAGATTTTTCTGACAGCAGATTCACTGTCGAGCGGCCAATCATGCCGTGACCAAAGTCGTTCGCAATTACAACGTCGTAATCACCGATGATGGAGTTCAGCAGGCTGTTAAGTTTATCTTCAACATCGCGCAGCAGGGGCTCGTCGTTCATGAAGTAAACTTCGAACAATTTGCGCATGTAGTTCGGGTCGACAAAGCGGCGCTTGGTGGTGGTTGGCCCCTCTTCGCGGAACACGGCATGCAGATTTACATTCGGCTTAAGCTTCTCGCGAATGAATGCTTCCTTGCTGTCGCGCGCACCGAGGCAGGTGACAATATCGACCTGATTACAAAAGCTGGCAAGGTGGTTGGCCGTGGCGAACACACCACCAGCGAATTGCTCTTCATCCTGATAGCGGGTGGCAATCATGTTTTCCTTGGCTGCCTTAGCCATGGGGATGGTGTAGTGGTATTCATCGATAATTGCATCGCCCACCACAAGCACTTTGAGATCGGCTATTTTATCGATCATAGCGCATAGCTTGGCGCAGCCATCGTCCTCCTTGATGCGGGCAATGTGGGCGCGCACATCGGGCTCATACACGTTCATGTGCTCGTTAATTAGTTGGGTCGAGCTGAAGGTGATTTCCTCGGTAAACATGATGGACCCGCCAACGGACTCAATCGCGTTGCGCTCATCAACAATTTTACCCGTAATATCGCCTTCAGGATTGATGTAATCCTGACCTTTGGCGTAGTAGCTTGGCTTGATTTTCAAGATTGCCGGCACCGCATCGGGATTGGGGTTGACGCTGACCCAATCCACCACCTCGAGCGAGGCAAGCATTTCGGCGCGCAATTGTTCGTTGAAGACGGGGCGGTTGGGCCCTTTGTTGACGTATTTGTCAGCCGTCAGTGTGACAATCAGGCAATCGGCCTTTTTGCGCGCGGCCTCGAGATGCTTCACATGCCCCAAATGCAGCAGGTCGAACGTACCATGCGCCTGAATTACAGTTTTGCCCTGTTGTTTCAACGCGGCGACCTGAAGTGCTAGATCATCGATGGTTGTAATCTTGTTGGCTGTTTCGGTGTTGAGCCGAGGTGTCTGGGACGTAAGAGGCATAGGTTATAGCTTTCTAGTGAAGATGGGGAGGTGTTTACCCAATCGTCTTGCCCATTTCAATAAGTTAATCGCAGCCATGCACGGGGCGGGCTCATTAATACTTGGTAAAAGACCGCGCCTATAGCCTTGCTCGCCATACGCGTTGCGCATATAATCAGGCTATGCATTCGAGTTCTCCACAACTTCTTGCCATCAGCCGCCGTGCCTTCGATGATGAATGTGAGGTGGTGCGCTCGTATGCTGCGGCGCTTGCGCATATGGCGTCGCTTGAAGCAAGAATTCTCGCACGCGCCGAAGGCTGGGTAAACGAGATACGCAAGCAAGGGGCAGGGCATGGGATGGAAGCATTCCTGCAGACCTATGGGCTCGACACGCGCGAAGGTGTAGCGTTGATGTGCCTTGCCGAGGCGCTTCTGCGCATTCCCGATAGCACCACGGCGAACCGTCTCATCCATGATACTTTCGAGGGCAAGGATTGGCGTCAGCACCTTGAGGGCAATGAATCGTGGCAGGTTGCTGCATCCAGCTGGGGGTTACTGCTCACCGGTAAAGTGATGGATGTGGGCGATAACGAGCAGGGATTAGGGGGCAAATTGCGCCAAATGGTGGCGCGAGTGGGCGAGCCCGTTGTCCGTGAGGCGTTGAAGCAGGCGATGCGCGTGATTGGGGGGCAGTTTGTGCTGGGCGAAACCATTGCAGATGGCCTGCGCCATGCGGCACCCTGGGCCGCAAAAGGGTTCCGTTTTTCGTTCGACATTTTGGGCGAGGGTGCGCGCAGCGACGCGCAAGCGCAAGGGTATCTCGCTGCCTATCGCCATGCGATTGCACAGGTCGGGGCGAGCGCGAAGGGGCAAGCGCTTTTTGCCGCACCCAGTATTTCAGTAAAGCTCTCGGCATTGCACCCACGCTATAGCCTCAGCCAGCGCGAACGGGTGATGGCCGAGTTGCTGCCGCGCTTGAAGGAGATTCTTTTGCTGGCCAAGGCTCATGGCATCACCGTCTCGCTGGATGCCGAGGAGGCCAATCGGCTGGATATTGGCCTTGAGATATTTACGGCCATTACGCGTGACAGTGACTTTGCGGGGTGGAATGGAATCGGCTATGTGCTGCAGGCCTATCAAAAACGTGCGCCTTATGTGCTTGATTACTTAACTGAATTGGCAGCCGTGCAGAGTCGAAAAATACCGCTGCGGCTGGTGAAGGGGGCTTACTGGGATGCCGAAATTAAGCATGCGCAAGTAACGGGGTTACCAGGTTATCCCGTGTTTACCCGCAAGGAGCACACCGACCTTTCTTACCTCGCATGTGCCGATACCTTGCTGAAACGAGCCGAGCATTTCTATCCGCAATTTGCAACGCATAATGCCCGCACGATTGCGAGCATTCAGATGTTGGCGGAGCAGTATCAATTGCCCACCGATGCGTATGAATTCCAGCGCTTGCATGGCATGGGCGAGGCGCTGCACGAGCAGGTGCTTAGCACCCATGCCTCGCGTATCTATGCGCCGATTGGTGAGCATAAAGACCTGCTCGCCTACCTCATTCGCCGCTTGCTGGAGAATGGTGCCAATAGTTCCTTCGTGCATCTACTGATGGATGAGGAAGTGCCGCTTGCGAAGTTGCTCGCGAATCCCATCGCGCTAAGCGAGCAGGGGTTGAGTCTCCCACTTCCATTGCCGTTGCCGCACGCGCTTTACAGTGATCGCCTCAACTCAACAGGGATTGATTTAGGCTACCTTTTCATGCGTCAACAGGTAGAGTCATGCTTGGCAGTCAGCCAGCCGCATGAAGAACCCCCTGCTGAGCATACGCCTGCTGACGTGGATGCTATGATGGTGCGCGGTACACATGCGTTTGAGGCATGGGCGAATCAAGGGGTAGACGCGCGCGCTACTATTCTAGAAGAAATTGCTGCACGCTTTGATGCAAATCGTGATGATTTGTTGCGGTTGTTGGTACAAGAAGCAGGCAAGACGGTGCCCGATGCAATTGCAGAAATACGCGAGGCGATTGATTTTTGCCGCTACTATGCCATGCAGGCGCGGCGCGTAATGCAGGTGGAAACACTGCAAGGCCCAACGGGCGAGAGCAACCAGCTGCATCTGTACCCGCGCGGCGTGTTTGGCTGCATCAGCCCATGGAATTTTCCTCTGGCAATTTTCACAGGCCAAGTGGTTGCAGCGTTAGTGACAGGCAATTGTGTGATTGCCAAACCTGCCGAGCAAACACCACGCATTGCGGCTTATGCCACTGCCTTGATGCATGCAGCGGGAGTGCCGACAAATGTGCTGCAACTGGCGTTTGGTGGGGGTGAAACCGTTGGGGCGGCAATCACTGCACATCCGCACATAGCAGGGATTGTCTTCACGGGGTCGGTTGAGGTGGCGCAGATTATCAACCGCACGCTGGCGCAGCGTAGTGGGCCAATTGTACCGCTGATTGCTGAAACTGGCGGCCTCAACTGCATGGTGATTGATAGCTCTGCACTGCTTGAAGCCGCGGTGGATGATGTGGTGCAATCAGCCTTTGGTAGTGCGGGGCAGCGCTGCTCGGCTTTGCGCGTGCTGTATGTGCAGGAGGAAATTGCCGATGATTTCATTGTGCTGCTGCGTGGAGCGATGCAGGAGCTCGTGCTTGGCAATACCGCAAACATCAGCACCGATATTGGCCCTGTGATTGATAGGGATGCCGAGAAAATGCTGCACAATCATATTGCAGATATGAAAATCCATGCTGCAGCAATTGCTGCAGCATCAGTTCCCGATGAGAGACTGTTGGTCGCCCCGCATGTATTCGAGATCCCACGTATTGAAGTCCTATCGCGTGAGGTGTTTGGGCCCGTGATGCACCTCATTCGTTTCAAGGCAGGGGATATGCAGCAGGTGGTAGATGCAATCAACGGTACGGGCTATGGATTGACGTTTGGTATGCATAGCCGTGTCGAGCGCAACATCCATTTTTTTGTGCAGCGCATTCGTGCTGGTAATTGCTACATCAACCGCAGCATGATTGGTGCGGTGGTCGGTGTGCAACCCTTTGGCGGTGAGGGGCTTTCGGGCACCGGCCCCAAAGCGGGTGGCCCACATTACCTAGCCAAGTTCCTCAGCGAACGCGCGGTGACCATCAACATTGCTGCGATTGGCGGTAATGTCGCATTGTTAAGCCGTGGCGATTAACAAGCCCGTTAAATGCTGAATAGCGACTTTAAGGTTGTGGTGATTGCTATAAGTGCGTTCACTAGATTTTTGTCGGTGGCGTCATAGTCATCCGGCACAATAACAACATCGCTTATAGGATTCTCGCCAGAGGTTCCGTCTAGTTGTGGGATACGGGTGTCTAGGCTCGAAATATTGTACATATCGCTTTGTACCGCCTCGTAGGTGTTGGGCAAGTTATTCGCATTTGTAACCAGCAACTCGCCATCCAGATAGGATGTAATGATGTAATTCAGCGCCACGCCACCCATAGCTGTGATGCTATAGCGTCCCGCTAGCGATGACTGTGTTGCGGTGGTGCTCAGGGAAATGCCGCTGAAAACACTATTAGATTCGCCATTTTTAAGACCCAGCAAACTGTAGGTCAGCGGAGGATTCGGAGCCTGTGCGGTGCGCCGCAGATCGGTCACTTGAAGCGTGACGGGTGACTGGTCAATTGTCAGGGAGCCAGCATTGTTGGTGGTGAGGTTATAGTTATTATCGCTAAATCCGGTGAGGGTGATGGCGTGGGTGGTACCCGCATTGCTGGTGGAGATAGCGCTAGGCGCGCTTATGGTTAACGTATCAAGCACCGCACCTGTCTCACTATTGGCGAGGTTGCCCCATGTTACTTGGTTCCAATCCCAGTTGGGGTTCGCATCGCCATACGCGCGATTTGCATTATTCACGCTTGCGGTAATATCGCGCTTGGTGATGGATAAGTTGGTGGTTGGGGTGTTAGTGATGTTATAATTCGTGGCAAGGAAGCTGGCTCCCACGCCGTTTGTGTAGGTGCCAACATCGCTACTCGACGTAATGGTTCCATAATCCACTGTCGGTGTAATCACACTGCCCAGATCGCCATTCACCAGCCCAGAGAATGTAAAGTTGGCTGAATTCACCGCAGGGTTCGCGTCGCCATAAATACGGCTCAAGCCGCCTGTCCATGCTGCGGTGATGTTGCGCTTATCAATCGTCAGTGTTCCAGCAGTGCTGGTGGTAAGATTATAATTATTATCGTTAAATCCGGTGAGACTGATGACATGGGTTGTGCCAGTAGCGCTGGTGGCAATAGCCGTCGGTGCCGTCAGTGTCAGCGCGTCGATCGTGCTACCTGTCTCACTATTGGCAAGGTTGCCCCACGTTACTTGGCTCCAGTCCCAGTTGGGGTTCGCATCGCCATAGGCACGGCTTGCGGCATTCACGCTTGCGGTAATATCACGTTTGGTGATGGATAGGTTGGTGGTTGGGGTGTTGGTGATGTGATAATTTGCGGCAAGGAAGCTGGCTCCCACGCCGTTTGTGTAGGTGCCAACATCGCTACTCGACGTAATGGCTCCATAATCCGCTGTTGGGGTAATCACACTGCCCAGATCGCCATTCACTAACCCAGTAAATGTAAAGTTGGTTGAATCTACCGTAGGGTTCGTGTCGCCATAAATACGGCTCAAGCCGCCTGTCCATGCTGAGGTGATGTTGCGCTTGTTAACGGTTAGTGTTGTTGTTGGGCTATTGGTGATGTTGTAGTTCGTCGCTGTGAAGCTAGCGCCAACATTATAGGCGCCTGCGCCTGTGGTTGTATCCACTGCGCCAAAGGATGCATTAGCCGTAATGACGCTGTTATTTTCGCCATTGACGAGGCCCGTATAGGTAAAGTTGGTTGTATTGACACTGGGATTGGTGTCGCCATAATTTTTGCTAAGTGTGCTGTTCCACGCAGCGCTGATGTCGCGTTTGGTGATGGTTAGCAAGCCATCGATAAAATAATAGTCGTAGAAATTATCGCTACCGCCAGAGAACGTAATCGCATGTGTAGTGCCCGCATTGGCGGAAGCAGTCGCGCCACTAGCAATGGTGGCGGTAGGCAAGCTATCGAGTACTGCTACCGTATCGGCACCTTGGAACCCTGTGTATTGATACAGCGCTTGCATAGCGGCTAGCGAAGGGTTCGCCGCGCCATAGACGCGGGAGGTATTGAGTGTCACTGTGAGCAAGTGCACCGCGTATTCATATAAGGTACCATTGCCCGTTGGCGGGATGGTGATGATGCATGAGCCGCCATAGACGCAGTCATACGAAGTGAAATCGGAGAGTAGTCCATTGGGCGTGCTGTAGGTGCTATGGTCGCCATAGAGTAGCCAGCGCCCCGCAGGGGTGGAAAGCGCACCTACGCCATAGGTGTTATGAAAATTCGCTCCTGCATCGATGACGATAGCATCGCCAGCCTCACTAGCGGATATTACGCCAGCTATGGTGATGTTGCCCGTTTGTGCACCCGAAAGCGCCTTGAAGCTGCCTGCATTGATCGTGCGTAGCGTCATATCGCCCGCAGTGAAGTTGGTTTTACCGGTGCCACTATCAATGCGGAACACGACATCACCCGTGCCAGCATTCACGCTGCCATTTACCCCCATCGAGATGACAGCAGCGCCTGCATCGCGCTGGCTGTTGATGACGCCAGTAGAGAGGTTTTCGTTCGCAAAAATATTCAGATCGCCATTATCCGTATCCAATGCCGCGTTGAGGAGAATGCTGCGCCCTGCCTGTAAGGTGAGGGTGCCGCCATTGCCCAAACCGTTATTGACTAATAAAGTGCTTCCCAGCGTAATATCGTTGCTGGCTTGTAAGATGACATTGGTGCCCGCCGAAAGCAGACCTGCGATGGATGCCGCCGTGATACCGACTGTGCTGCCGCCTTCAATTGCGAAGCTCGAACCAAAAGATATAGGCGATAGGCTGTCGCGATAAATATAGACTCGCCCTGTGCTTCCAAGTTGGCCTGTCACATCCGTAAGGCTGGGTGCGCTGGCGACCAGAACGCCTGAATCTAGGCTGACAGCGTTACCAAAGCCGCCGCCAAGTGTTTGCGCAATATTTTTGCCGCCCGTGTAACCGCTACCGATGGTGGAATCATAAATGGGGTTTGAAAAAACCGAATCCGCAAACGAGTAGATGAAGATCGCGCCTTGGCGGCCACCCGTATCAATGCCAAAGCCTTGATCGCCCGATGCGCCTACTGCTAGCACCGTGCCATCCAGTGCAATCGCGGAGCCATATACATCGCCAGTGGCTAGGGCAGGCATGTCGTAATTTTTGCCACCCGTGTAGCCACTGCCGATGGTGGCTTGCAGCACAGGCGCAGTGAATGCAGTATCACTGAAGCTGAAGAGGTAAGCTGCACCTAAGTTGCTGCCTGCATTCGCAACGCCATCATCGTTGATGGCGCCAATGGCAAGGCGATTGCCATCAAGTGAAACGCTGGAACCAAAGTAATCACTATTATCTAGAGCTAGATTATAGTTTTTACCGCCTGTGTAACCACGCCCAATCCGCGACTGTAAACTACCGCCGCTGAAAACATTATCGGTGAACGTGTAGAGATATACTGCACCTGCATCAGCATTGGCATCGGTCAAACCATCGTCGCGTTGTGCGCCAACAGCCAAACGATTACCATCAAGCGAGAGGCTGTAACCAAAGTAATCCGAGCCACCCAATACGGTGTTAATATTCTTTCCACCTGTATAGCCACTGCCAATGATGCTTTCCAGCACGCCACCTGTGAACAGGTTATCGGCAAAACTAAACAGATAGACGGCGCCAGAACTTGTGATGTTATTGGAGAGGCCATCGTCGAGATAAGCGCCAACTGCCAAGCGATTACCATCCACCGAAACGGCGGTGCCGAAATTATCGGATCTATCGAGATAGGCGCTCATATCAATGTTTTTGCCGCCCGTGTAGCCATGGCCAATGATGCTCTCAAGCGTAATCGCATCGTAATCGCCACTCGGAATGGAATAGAGGTACACAGCACCGCTATTTACTAGCCCATCCCCAAACCCATCATCGCCAATCACGCCAACCGCCAAACGGTTAGAGCCAAGCGATACCGAGGAGCCATAATTATCGGGCGCTTGGTAGAACGATGGGGTGAAGGAAATATTTTTCCCGCCCACGTACCCATTGCCCGTTACACCCACCAAGCTAGCGCCATTAAATGCACTATCGCTGAATGTCAGCATGGCAAGCGCGCCCGCGTTGGTCAGGTGGCTGCCGTCATCGAAATAGCCACCAATGATGAGGCGGTTGCCGTCGAGCCCCGCGAAGGCAAAGCGGTCGCCCATTTCGCTAATAAAATTGGCGGCTAGGTCGTAATTTTTGCCGCCCGTATATTTATATCCAATGAGGCTTTGCAGCGTGCCGCCAGAGAACAATGCATCGGTAAAGGAGTAAAGAGCAACCAAACCGCTATCACTTGCCTGATTGTTAAATCCATCGTCTTGCTCTACGCCTACGGCTAAGCGATTGCTGCTAAGTGATACAGATGCGCCAAAGCGATCGGTTGTTTCAAGGGTGGCTACGTTGATATTTTTGCCGCCCGTGTAGCCCGATCCCGCAATACCTTGCTGCACACCCCCTGTGAATACACTGTCGGTGAAGCTATAAAAATAAACAGCTCCTGCATCGGTTAGGGCATTAGCGTTACCATCATCGAGTGGAGCGCCAACAGCAAGCATCGTGCCGTCGAGCGAAACGGCGCTGCCATAATAATCGGAATTACCAAGGGTAACGTTAATGTTTTTACCGCCTGCGTAGCCTTGGCCCAACGTAGCCTCTAGTGTGCCGCCACTAAAGACACTGTCGCTGAAACTATAGAGATAGACTGCGCCACTATCTGTGAGCGCATTTCCAAAGCCATCGTCACGCTGGGCGCCTACGGCAAGGCGATTGCCATCCAGCGCCACCGACCACCCAAAATAGTCAGAATTGCCAAGGGTAATGTTAATGTTTTTGCCGCCTGTGTAGCCTCGTCCCAACGTAGCTTCTAATGTGCCACCACTAAAGGCACTATCGCTGAAGCTGTAAAGATAGACAGCGCCTGCGTCCGTGTTGGCATTTGTGGCCCCGTCATCTGCATAAGCGCCTATGGCTATACGGTTGCCGTCGAGCGAGACAGCGGCACCAAAATAATCGGAATTGCCCAGCGTAACGTTAATGTTTTTGCCGCCTGTATAGCCTTGGCCAATAATGCTCTCGAGGACCCCGCCGGTGAAGCTACTATCGCTAAAGCTGTAGAGATAGACAGCGCCGCGATCAGTACCGACATCGTTAAACCCATCATCGCGCGGCGCGCCGATCGCGATACGGTTACCATCGATAGAAACCGCATTGCCGAACTGGTCGTTTTCTTTAACATTGGTGGTGACCACGCTTTTATTCAGTACGCTGATTCCATAACCACCCCCTGCGATGCC
>JAMHWA010000017.1:0-1228 GCA_035911175.1 Alphaproteobacteria bacterium | reverse complement strand
CCATCACCCTGTCATTGGGCAGTCAACTACCACTCGTGACCACTACCATCAGCATAAAAGGCAACGGCGCGACGAACACCATTGTTCGAGCGAATGCGGCTGCGAATACCGTCACCTATCGTGTCTTTGAAGTGGGCGGTGCCGGCATCCTCACTCTCAGCGGACTGACCGTAAGCAATGGGGTTTGTCTTGAAGCATGCGGAGGGGGCGGGGGCGTCTATAATGCTGGAACTCTCTCAGCTTCCAATGTGACTTTCAGTGCCAACTCTGCATCTAACGGTGGCGGAATATACAACAGTGGCGGTACTCTGACATTATTGGGTGTAAACTTTAACTCCAATTCCGCATCCAGCTTTGGCGGCGGAATATTCAACGATGGCGGCATCAACTCAACGCTAACGAACATAACCTTTAGTGCCAATTCCGCATCCAATGGCGCCGGAATGTTCAACGAAAGCAGCAGCCCTACCCTGACAAAGGTGACCTTTAGCGCCAACGCTGCATCCATCCGCGGCGGCGGGATGTATAACAGCAGCAGCAGCCCAACCCTGACAAACGTGACCTTCAGCACCAACTCGGCAGTAAACGCTGGCGGTGGGATGAATAATGAATTCACCAGCAACCCCACTTTAACGAACTCCACCTTTAACGCCAATACCGCTGGCTTCGGCGGCGGTATGTCCAACGACACCAGCAGCCCCACTCTGATAAACGTAACCTTCAGCGGTAATATTGCCGGAAAAACCAATGGCGGTGGAATGTTCAACAACGACAACAGTAGCCCAACGCTGAAAAACACGCTCATCGCCAACAGCGGCACCAGCGGAGATTGTAAAAACGATTCTACTTCTTCACTGAACGTCGCCTCCACCAACAATCTGCTCGAATCCGCTGGAACAGCCTGCAGCCAAACCAACGGCGTGAACGGCAATATCATCGGATCAGACCCCAACCTCGGCACACTGACAGGCTCCCCCGCGCACTTCCCACTCAATAGCGGCTCACCCGCCATTGACACAGGCGATAATGCCATCTGTGCCGCCACACCAGTAAATAACACTTCTCAAAATGGCATTGTCCGCCCGCAGGGAAATCGCTGCGATATCGGCTCATACGAATTCGATCCTTTACCCGCTGTTTTATCCAGCATCCGCGTATCCGCCAACCCAACCAGCGCTGCCAGTGTAGACTTCACCGTCACATTTTCTGAATCGGTGACAGGCGTGGA
>JAMHWA010000016.1:0-3021 GCA_035911175.1 Alphaproteobacteria bacterium | reverse complement strand
CTGCCAGCCAAGATGAAAGCCATCATCGCGGGTGCCGTAGAAGCCGCTTCTGCCGACATGTCGTGGAAAGCCATCGATCGCTACTCCAAGGATTACATCGAGCTGCAGACCAAAGACAAAGTGAAGTTCTACAAGACACCGGACGCCGTGTTGCAAGAACAGCTCAAGCTGTGGGAAGCAATTCTCGTCAAGAAGTCGGCTGAGAATCCATTGTTCAAGGAAATCGTGGCTTCGCAAAAAGCGTTCGCCTCGCGTGCTGTGAAGTGGGAACAGGATACGGTGGTTAATCGCCGTATGGCCGTGAATCACTTCTTCGGCACCAAGGCCTAATCGGCAGTTGCGCACAACGACCATCCGAGCCCAGCTCGGATGGTCTTTTTTTTGAGCGGAGAGGCGCTATGCAAAAGTTATTTTTATTCGTCGACAAAGTGAGCACCAAAATCGGCCACGCATTCTCGTGGCTGATTCTTGCGCTGACGTTGTTGATTACTTGGGAAGTGTTCTCTCGCTACGTCCTCGACCATCCGCACCCGTGGGCATTTGATGTGATGATCATGATGTACGGCGGCATGTTCATGATGGCTGGTGCCTACACGCTATCGAAGAACGGCCACGTGCGTGGCGACGTGCTCTACGGTTTCTTCCCGCCGCGCCTGCAGGCCGGGCTGGATTTGGCGCTTTACCTGCTGTTCTTCATGCCTGGCGTCATCGCGCTGGCGTGGGCGGGCTATGGATATGCGTCGGAGTCCTGGGCGATCAAAGAAATCTCCAACATTACCTCCGACGGTCCACCGATCTACCCGTTCAAGACGATTATTCCGTTGGCGGGTGCGATGCTGTTGATACAAGGCAGCGTGGAAATTTTGCGTTGCATCGTGTGCCTCCAAACTGGCGCATGGCCGCGTCGCGCTGATGACGTGGAAGAAGTTGACGTAGAGAAGCTGAAAGATATGGTCAACGTGAAAGACGAAGATATTGCCAAGCTTGACGCGCTAGTCGTCGCACAAGAAGGGGTGCACAAATGAGAAAAGAAATCTACTTTGGCCTCACTATTCTGATTGCCGTGGTCGTGGGTGTCTTCGTGTTGATGCCAGCACCGTCGGATATGACCAACGGGCACTTGGGCCTCTTAATGCTTGCGCTGATTGTGGTGGCGATTATGTTGGGTTTCCCGACGGCCTTCACGCTGATGGGCATGGGCATGATTTTCGCGTGGCTCGCGTTTCGGAGCCAAAACCCGAATCTGGCTGTCCAGCAAACGCTCGACCTGATGGTGCAGCGCGCGTACTCCGTCATGTCCAACGACGTGTTGATTTCCATCCCGCTATTCGTGTTCATGGGCTATCTCGTTGAGCGCGCGAACTTGATCGAGAAACTGTTCAAGAGTTTGCACCTGGCCATGGCACGCGTGCCCGGCTCGCTCGCGGTAGCCACCGTAATTACGTGCGCAGTGTTTGCGACAGCCACCGGCATCGTTGGCGCGGTTGTGACCTTGATGGGATTGCTTGCGATGCCCGCCATGCTCAAGGCGGGCTACAACACGCGACTCGCTGCTGGTGCTATTACCGCTGGCGGTTGCTTAGGTATTTTGATTCCGCCGTCGGTGCTGCTGATTGTGTATGGCGCAACGGCCGGCGTTTCGGTGGTCAAGCTCTACGCCGGTGCGTTCTTCCCCGGCATCATGCTCGCTGGTTTGTACGTCGGCTACATCATCGTCGTTGCAAAAATAAAGCCGCATCTCGCGCCACCGCTTCCGGAGGCGGATCGTCATGTGCCACTGCCAGCCTATGCGGAAAAAATCTCCGCATCGTTTAGCAATAACGTCGTGCGCGGATTGGTCGCTGGTGTAAAGGGCACGATCAAAACCGATGCACCCAGCCGCACCTTGATGTCGCAGCTCGCTATCGCTTTGCTGCCCGCTATCGTGTTTACCGCGGCGATGGGCTTGACCTATCGCATGGTGACCGCACCGATTGAAGTGAGCACGACAGACGCGGTGCAGATGGGTTCGGGCTTTTCGGGAGATTCCAACAAGGCTGAAAGCGGCGGTCTGCAAGAACCGCCTGCCGATGACGGCGGCCTGAAAGAGCCACCCGCTGACGGCGCGTTAAAAGAGCCTCCGCTCGTCGAGAGCGCTAAGGCGCCAGAACCCGTCGCAAAGGCAACAACGCCTAAACCTGCGGCCGCCGCGACAGAGGCAGCAACGGGAGAGCGCCAGCCAGCTCCGACGAGTTTCTGGATCACGCTTGGTGTAGGAGCACTTGCGCTGCTCGCCTTTTACGCCATTTTCAACTTCGTACGTCTTGAAATTTTCAAGATGCTTCTGGGCTCGTTCTTCCCGCTCGCGGTGCTCATCATGGCGGTGCTCGGCACTATCGTGTTTGGACTAGCGACGCCGACCGAAGCGGCCGCGATGGGCTCGATGGGCGGCTTGCTGCTCGCGGCGGCCTATCGTCGACTGAACGTGGGCGTCGTGCGCGAATCGGTGTATCTGACCGCCAAGACCAGCGCCATGGTGTGCTGGCTCTTTGTCGGGTCGAGCATTTTCTCGGCGGCGTTTGCGCTGCTCGGTGGACAAGAAATCATCAATAAGTGGGTCCTCTCTATGGATTTGACGCCGGTGCAATTTATGTTGCTCGCGCAGGCGATTATTTTCTTGTTGGGTTGGCCGTTGGAATGGACCGAGATCATCGTGATCTTCATGCCGATCTTCATTCCGTTGTTGCCGCACTTCAATATTGATCCGCTGTTCTTTGGGCTTCTGGTTGCACTCAATCTACAAACGGCGTTCCTCTCGCCGCCTGTAGCCATGGCCGCGTTTTACTTGAAGGGCGTGTCGCCGCCGCATGTGACGCTCAACCAAATCTTCTTGGGAATGTTGCCGTTTATGGGCATTCAAGTCGTGGCGCTGACCCTGCTCTACATCTTCCCGGAGATCGGTATGTGGCTGCCGAGCGTGCTTTATAAGTAGTGAAATCGACATGGAAAAAGGGGCGCTTGCGCCCCTTTTTCTTGCGAACC
>JAMHWA010000015.1:0-5503 GCA_035911175.1 Alphaproteobacteria bacterium | reverse complement strand
AACACGGCGTCGCTGCACAATAAGCCCAAAACGCTAGCAGCCACGACGTGAACCTTTTTAGTTTGACGCCCATAGCTATCTGGACCCACCCCTTCCCATCCCGAACAGGACCGTGAAACAGTTCAGCGCCAATGATAGTCAGCCTTATAGCTCGCGAAAGTAGGTCAGTGTCAAACTAACTCATTCAAAGCCTTCAACGGACTCCGTTGAAGGCTTTTTTGTTTGCAGCCCTGCGCATCTATGTACGCTTGGCGGCGTTCCAATCAAACCCAAATTGATTGCTCTCGAGCGCACATTGGCGCCATGGCCGGGTAGCACAGGACAGGCGAAAGTGCGTCGAACCAAGCAAACTGGCGGCGCGTGTTCTCGCCAAATTCAAAGCCTTCGGTACGGCGCCAACAATACAGCTCAAATGCAACAGTAGACCGACCCGGATTGTCGGATGCACTATCCCCGCGTTGGAAATCGGTTGCAAGTAGTACACGCCTGCACCTCAAATCAGCGGTCAACCGCCAGCGTTTGCTGAAGTTGCTGCGGAGCAGACCGACATAGTCAACGTCCTTGACCGGCGAATGAGTAACTTACTCCTGCAGGAAAAACTCGTGACCTGGGGCTGCCGCACCGCATCTGTGGCGCGTGCGATGCGTGCGCATAATTGCGAAATCAAAAGGTCAAACCTCAAACGACAGCCTGCACGATGCTTAAAATCAACACTGTCAACGTGAAGATAAGCTCGTTGGAAATTGCAGGTTGAGCGCCGCTTTCGCAGGATACTTGCTGCAGCACCGAGCTGTGGTCTTGAAAATTGACGACGCGCAGCCGTCACACGAATGAGTGGGGCATATCTGTGAAGCTGGCCATTGCGCTGCTCAGACCTGTTGACGCGCGGATGTCCAAGCACTCACCCTAAACGTTCGCTTAACGTTGCCGCGCCATTCGGCACTGCGCTACTCGCACACTTGCGAAAGACACACACCACTGGACAAGGACGCCTGACGTAGGACTTTGCTTCGCCAAGCCGCGCCGACGACCGGCCCCGGTCAATGGCGCGCCAGACTCAATCAGACGCCGAACGCACCGCCGCGTGCCCGAACGGTTCAGATTCGAAACTCCCTTCATCAACGACTCAGTCGGACGAACAGCGCGACACCAGGACGTGGACAGGTGAGCCACGAACAGTGGAGGTGCAGACTCTTCCGTGCGCCTTAGCTTCAACCTGGACGTGAACGCAAGCGCAGCGACTTCAATAAACTGCCCAACCCGGTGACACGCGCACACACCTCACCGCTTCAACGCAATTGGTATTTCGCAAAAACCACGGAAGGCATAGACACGCTGAATATGATCCGCACCCGCGCACTTCAGTTCCAGATGCGCTCAACCCCCGACTGTTTGGCTAACGCGGAAGCATACGATGCGTGAGCAGCACGCGCGTCGTCACTAAGCGAAACCGGCACAACAGCCGGCAAGGGCAATGAAGTGCGACTATCGATATTGGGTAGAGTGTCACGCGATTCATCCCGCGACATTTCTAAAGAACCTTGCCCACGAGTCATCGCAAAATACACCTCGGCGAGCAGGCGAGCGTCCAGCAATGCTCCGTGCAAGCTTCGGCGCGAATTGTCCACGCCAAGGCGGTCACAGAGCGCATCGAGCGAATTTCGCTTACCGGGAAACTTTTCCTTTGCCATCACCAATGAATCAATTACGCTGAATGCGCGCCGCGCGATCGGCGACTGTCGCAGTCGAATTAATTCCTGATCAAGAAATGCCAAGTCGAACGGCGCATTGTGAATCACCACCCTAGCGTCACCCAAAAAAGCCATCACTTCCGCAGCAATACTTGAGAATTTTGGCTTGCCACGCAAATCGTCCCACGTAAAACCGTGTACGGCAGTGGCGCCAGGGTCAATCTCTCGCTCTGGATCGACGTAATAATGCAGGCTCTTGCCCGTAAGTTCCCGGCCGCGCGCCTCAACGGCCGCTATCTCGATTATGCGATGACCCAACCTCGCCTCGAGTCCGGTAGTTTCTGTATCTAAGAAAACGATTCGTTCAAGAGCTTCCATGTCGATTTAACGTATCCTGTATTTCTTTGATCGCCAATTCAATCTCTGCGTCAGTCAAGGCGGGTCGCCCAGTACTGGGCTCTGCCATGGTTATGGTGCGATCCATCTGCGTCGTGAACTCCCCCATAGCAAGCGTTTCAGTATGCGTCGCGGTGACAGTGTCAGACCAGTCGCCCGCGCTGCCAGCCCACCGGACCGCAATGATGCTCAAGTTGTCACAATCACGTCCGGCGCGCTGCTCCGCGTCATTCAACACGGTAGGTGAGGTCTTGGTTAAATCGCCATGCGAAAGCCGAGCCACCAACTCTTGGTCACTGTACGCGCTCCACAACCCATCCGAACAAAGCATAAGCACGTCGCCCGAATAAAGTGGCACGCGCGCGGAGAAATCGACAGTTGGATCAACTCCGCCACCAAAACAGCTGAAAACTTTGTTTCTATCTGGATGCCGCATAGCCTCATCGATACTTATCACCCCGTTGTCAAGGAGGTACTGGACTTTTGAGTGGTCTCGCGTACGCGCGACCAAGGCACCGCGCCGCATGTGATAAAGGCGCGAGTCGCCAGCGTGTGCCCAATACGCGGCATCGTCCTGTATCACACACGCGACACACGTCGTGCGAGGCGTATCAACAAGCCGAAATCGCTGCGCATAATCGGAAAGGGCATCGTGCGCGGACTTGAATGCGTTTTGCAAGAATAGAACCGGCGACGAAAGCACCGGCTTCGCTTCTTGTTCAAAGCGTTCAAGCAATAAGCGCACAGTAATGTGTGCGGCGATTTCTCCTCCAACGTGACCGCCCATGCCATCCGCAACGACAACAAAGAGTGAGTCTCTTGTGTAGATGTACCCCACTCGATCTTGGTTGACTTTTCGTCCGCCGCGTCGCGTTTCTTGAAAAATAGAAAATTCCATAGGCTAGTAGCTTGATGGCGCTTTCGTCGACGCGATGGTTTGGCGCGGCAGAATGTTGGCGAGACTATGTGTCAGAAACATTCCAGTTGCCTATCTACGTTTACCATTTGGGGTGGTCACACCCAATTTATCTGTCACCCGCTCGATCCACGTTCGCTTGATTGGCTCGGGCGCTGCCAGCAGCATCTTTTGCACTTGGTAAACAGACTGGGGGCGCTGCAATGGATCAAGCCTTAGGCACTGGTCTACCAGCTCGAGCAGGCGGGGAGAATACTTGCCGGCCCACAGTTTTTTAGCGGAAACGTAGTGGTCGTCCTTGGAGCGGCTGTCAGCAGCTTGCGGCGCAAAGGCCGCAAAGCATGCAAATAAAGACGCGCCCACTCCATAAAGATCTGTCCACGGGCCAAGCCTATCCGAATCTCCCTCCTTGTACTGCTCGGGCGCAGCGAAACCCGGCGTGTACATAGGAGTGATGCGACTTCCTCGCGATGCCAGCACTTGTCGCGCAGCGCCGAAGTCGAGTAAAACCGGGGAGCCATCTGTCCGTATGTAAATATTTGCGGGCTTAATGTCTAAGTGCAGTAAGCGCCTCGAATGGACTTCACGCAGGCCGTTGAGCAAACGTGAAAAGACGTGGCGGATCAGCCCCTCGGGCAACATTCCCTGATTACCTTGAATGTACTGCTGCAGCGTTCGACCGCGCTCATACTTCATGACCATGTACACGGTTTCGTTGGCGCGGAAGAAATTCAACACTCGCACAACGTTTGCGTGATTGATGGTTGCAAGCGACTTACCCTCATCAAAGAAGCATTTCATACCAAATCGGAAGGAGTCCAAGTTTTCGATGGAGCTCGCGTGCACTCGGGAACCTTCGGACCGCAAAACAAGCCCGCTTGGCAAATACTCCTTTATAGCTACTACAGTTCCGTTGTCGTCGACAGCACGATACACAATCGAAAATCCGCCGCGACTTATCGCACGATCGATTCGATAGTTGTGAAGCTTGTAGCCCTGTGGAAGAGCTCTGTTTGCGACTATTGACATGGTTCTGTTTGTATTCGCGACCCAAGCACTAAACGCGGCGACCTAGTTTGCGCTGCGTGTTCAGGACTTGCAAAGCATACGGCACCCAACTGAAGCTCGATTGAACCGACTTTCGCCCGCTAGTGCCGAGGACCAAGTATCGGTGCAATGTTGGCGCAGTAGATATCCTCCAACCTCCAAAATTGACTGTGAGCATACCTCTTTTCATTTGAATACTCCCGCCGCTAAGTCGACGTGCGCGATGGCTAGCCCTGCGCTTGTACTGGTTGTGCTATTGTCGGATGATACGAATTCACGCGGTGAATTCCTTGGATGTTCGATAGGAAAAATATATGGCACGGATTACAGTAGAAGATTGTCTGGGAAATATTGAGAATCGCTTCGAGTTGTCGTTAGCTGCGGCCGCGCGTGCGAGGCAACTTGTGGCGGGCCACCAGCCGCTTGTTGAGGCGTCAAAGCGTGATAAGCCGGTAGTCGTTGCACTTCGCGAAATTGCTCTTGGAAAAATTGACCGTGCTGTCCTTAAAAAAATTGGCATGTAGCTAGGCATGGGGCTTGCCCCGGCTTTCTCCGCGTTTCGTGATCAATTCGTCGGCAAGTACGGCGAGGAGGATATATTTCGCTTGGAGGCCGCTTGGTCGCTAGCGTTGAGTGCACATGAAGGCCAAACGCGTTCTTCGGGGGAAGCTTACGCGACACACCCATTGGCTGTCGCCTCAATACTTCAAGAGTCGCTAGATCCTGGTGTGGACGCTTTATGTGCAGCCTTATTGCACGATGTCGTCGAGGATTCAGATGTTCCACTAAGTCGAATCGCCCAGCAATTTGGATCCGATGTTGCTCACATCGTTGATGGCGTGTCTAAGTTGGATGCCATTAATGCCGCAAGCCCAGGTCATGAGAAAGATGAAACCCTTCGCAAGTTAGTGGAAGCGGGCGGCCAAGACTGGCGGGTGTTTGCAGTTAAATTGTGTGATCGTTTGCACAACATGCGAACGCTGGGCGCGGTTAGTGTTGAAAAACGTCGACGTGTCGCACGAGAAACGCATCGGGTACTTTTTCCCCTTGCCCGCTACATGGGATTTCATGCGCTCGCCAACGAACTGGAGGCGCTATGTCTGCAATCCTTGTTTCCGTGGCGATGGCGCGTCATTTCTAAATGGGCGAGGTATCGGGAGGCTGTCGACCTGCGTCGAGCTGCGAGACTCTTTGAAGCGGACTTTTCCGAGGGCGAATTTGCATGTGCTTCGGCTGTCGCTGCAGTGCGCGATCGACGAGTTGTTGACTCGTTTCACCGGCTAGTGAGGGAGCGTTCTGTCCGCGCGCTGTTTGGGGTACCTTCGCTGACGCTTGATTGCGCTTCTATGTCGCAGGCGTACGAGCGAATATGTGTATTTCATCGGCATTTCGTATTTCTGCCTGCGAGTTTCAACAGTGATGCGTCCGAAGGACACGTCTCGACTAAGGGGCT
>JAMHWA010000014.1:0-2340 GCA_035911175.1 Alphaproteobacteria bacterium | reverse complement strand
GGCTATATCCGGGTAAGCACTGAAATGCAGGCTGCTGATGGAATCAGCCTAGATGCGCAGCGGGAATCAATCGAAGATTACTGCAAAGCGCATAAGCTAAATTTGATTCATATTTATCAAGATGACCATACCGGCAAGACTTTAGACCGCAAAGGGCTGCGCGCTGCGATTAAGCATATGGAGGAATCCGGCGCGATGCTTGTTGCGGTGAAGCTCGACCGCGTTACGCGGAATGTGCATGATCTCGGGCACTTACTGAAAACCTACTTCGGAGATGGTCGCCCGTACTCCCTTCGGCTCGTGCAATTCCCTGTTGATACAAGTTCTTCAATCGGGCGGCTGATGCTCAACATCATCTGCTCGGTGGCGCAGTGGGAACGCGAGGAGATTTGTGCGCGCACTCGGGCCGGGATGGTCTACCTAAAGAAGCAGGGGGTCTACATTGGGGGCGCTCCTTATGGGAAGCGCTACACCGACAAGCCCGACGCGGACGGGCGCAGGGTCCTGGTCGACGTTCCGAAGGAGCGCGCGATCATCAACTACATCTGCGAGCTACACGACGGCGGCGCAAAGCCTGCGGAGATCATCCAGATTCTGAAAGATGAGGGGCGGCCCCCTCCCAGAAAAGCCGCCGCATGGAGCTATCAGAACGTACACAAGATCCTACGTAGGGAGGACCGGATCACAGTTAGGGAATGGGAAAGGAGTACCGCGATCCGCGACAAAGCTGTGGTTAGTAAGCGCATTTTGGAGCTGCGCGCCGATGACCTGAACTTGTCGGAAATTGGGCGACAGCTAACGCGCGAAAACTACATGCCGGTGCGCGGTAGCAAGTGGTATGCAGCGACGGTGCAAGCGTACCTGCGCGAGTGTGCCACGTATGATCAAGACGCCATCGTGAAGCTGGTTCTATCGCTGCGGGAACAAAAGAAGACCTTTAGCGAAATCGGCGAAGAGCTGACGCTACGCGGATACACTCCGCAGCGCGGCGGGCGATGGTTCCCGGCGCAGGTGAAAGCAATTCTCGATCTGAATCAGCGGCCCCGGCCTGCTGCTGAGTAGTCGCACCGGGGCCTACTTCTTGGCCCCTACAATCCGCCAGATTGCCCCCGCTGCCACAAGCGACCCACCCGTGATCGTGAGCGCCAGCCCGGCAGCATTCAGCGCGCGGCGTCTATGGCCAAGCGCTGCCCACCGCCGATGGGTGAGCGCGGAATCGCACGCCGCTTGGCGTGTGGTCCACGGTCCGGCATGGAGCAACGCTGAATCGTGGCCCGCACCGCTATAGTCGTTGCTGGTCGGGCCACCTTGGGGTATGACAAAAGGACGCCGCGCGAAAACTGCTGTCCTTGCCTCAGCATTCCCACAGCGCGTTTGCGCCGAGGCGACACATCTCATCGCTAGTGTTTTGTGTTTGTATCGCGCTTGATGAGCAGCATTGCGATATTTGATTTATCTGGGCCAAAAGAAATCGTCGTGACGCATTCCCAACCAAAACGCGATAGCGCTCTGCGTAGTAGTTCTTCATCATAGCGCTTATGCCGGAATACAGAAAATCGTCGCTCTGGCTGAGATTTTGAGCGAACAGTCGCGAAAACATCCAGCATATAGCTACCCGGTATCGGGCATTGCGTCTCAAGCTCTAAAGAGAATTTATAAGATATTAAGTCGGGGCAATGCATACGTAATGGGGTCGATAACCAATCCTCTTTTTTTGCAGGATATGGATTGCTTAGCGCTGGATCACTGCGCCGAATTTCAGCTTCTGTGGCGGTTGCTGGTGAGGATCGCTGCTGGAAGTCGAGCACCAAAAAATCCCCCGGTCGGCAGTGGCTTAGGTTGTGCTGAAAGAACCTTGGCTCGTTGTCCAAGTTGGCCAGTGTGTGACCAAGCATCAGATAAACCCGTACTTGTCGCCTTGGGGTCTTTGCATCCAGCTCTGTTACTTGCGGATGTTGGGCTAAATCATGGAAATTCCCTTGAATCATCACGGTATCTACAGCAGAGCCCAAGACATCAAGAGTGTGCTGATAGGCCGTCGTAAGTAGTGGATGACTAATATCAAAGAGTACAAATTTGATATCTGGGTTTTCCAATTTTCCATGTAGGCACTGAAGGAAACGGACTTCTAAGTGTCCATCACCGGGCCCGAGCGCAATAACTTTGAAGGGCATCTGCCCTGATTCACTGATAATTCTGCTAGCAAGCATCTTGCTAGGGAATGGCTCACGAAATCGCGCAACGAAAGCAGGATCTTGGCACTCTGCTAATAATGCCATAGCGCTTCTATGTTCAAGATAAGCGTTGGTTTGTTCTATGTGTCCGCCGGGCCCATTGAGT
>JAMHWA010000013.1:0-1636 GCA_035911175.1 Alphaproteobacteria bacterium | reverse complement strand
TTGACGCCGGGGAGCCTTTTTTTATGGCCGATTTAAGCGAGCTGGAGCGTAAGTCTTAGCTGTTCTTGCGCCTTTTCGCAATAGGAGTAAGTGCCAATAGTCGTTAGGTTTTGAGCCCTATCTTTGGTTAGACAAACAAGCATGCTACGCAACCCCGATGGTGCGTGGTCGCAAAAATCCTCTCTACTTCGGTCTGGCGTTGCGCCTTAAAAAAGCGCGGCGTGAGTCCGGCTTAAAGCGCTTACATGTGGCAGCGAGGGCCGGGCTGGCGAGAGCAACCGGACGTACGATCGAGACTGGGAATCGACTCCCCACGGTTGGAACTATCGTGAGTTTGGCAGGAGCGCTGGATGTATCGGCTTCGTGGCTTGCCTACGGAATTGGCGACATGCGATGGCATGGGCGCACGCCTTCAGCAGCTGCGCGTCGAGCAAGGCCACACCAAAGCAGCATTGGCGCGCTTAGTAGGATTGAGCCCCAGCACCGTTGCCGACATCGAAAACGGCGCACAAACCGGCGTGGAGGTGATTGAGGCGCTAGCCAAAGCCCTCTGCATCTCCCCGGCCTGGCTCGCTTTCAACCAGGGCTTGCGTGAACTGCCAGTGCGTCGTCGGGCAGTCACCGAAGCGGAGTCTGCACAAGCATCGGATTGATGGCGGTCACGACGTCTCCGCTCGATGTTGATGGCTGCCGTCCCGCGTTCCTGATCATCCTAAGCATTCCCCCTTTGCATCCCCATTCCCAAGTCCTACAGATTGCCCCGCAAGCGCTTCGCATCATTTAGGAATCACTCACGATGCGAAGAAATGACGATGCAAGAGTCCTTGGCCCCTACGCCGAAAAAGACCGTTGGCGCCTGGTTATTTTGGAGAAAGGAGTACGCCGTTCCGAGTATTTAACCACGGAAAAGGAAGCACAGAAGCGCAAGGCACACCTGACCAAGCGCATGGAGAGCCTTCAGGAGTACACAGTGAGTAGCCTCATCACCGCATACACAGAGGAAAAGGAAGGCTATCTGTCGGGCATCAAGTCGAGGAGCAGGCAGCCTAGCTCGGCCTTTGTTGCGTTGCTGTACCTAGTGACCCAGCCGGGCGCAGTGGCAGGGCTAGAACGGTTTTTCGCGTTCCTGGGGTCTAGCGAAAGTATTGGGTAAGGCTTACCCAATCTCGCCGCGCTGCCGGTAAATTTTAGGTAAGGCCTACCCAAGCTCGTTATGCTTCCTGCGTAAGACTTACCCAAGCCCGCTATCGCTCTATCTTCTTACTTCGCACACTTTTCTATTGCGATACGCCACGCCGCACTACCTATCAATATAGCCCCCCCCGCAATCGTCAGGCCCAGCCCTGCCGCATTTAGCGCGCGCCCTCTGCTGCCCAAGTCGACCCACTGCTGATAGCTGATGGCGGGGTCTTGCGCCGCTTGGCTCGTCGTCCAAGCACCCACGAGACAGCCGATCCCCCCCAAGCGTCAGCAGGCCACCAGCCACGATCACACCATTGGCTACGTTTGCCCTCGTGTTGAGCTTGGCGGGTAGCGGCGGTTGTGGCGGCGGCGCAGCTGCAACCACGGCAGCGGGTGGCGGCGTCTGCAGCGAATCAAGGCGCGCGATCCGGCCTCGGACCTCGTCGGCGTCTTT
>JAMHWA010000012.1:0-1148 GCA_035911175.1 Alphaproteobacteria bacterium | reverse complement strand
GCCATTGCGCCGTAATTGCGCCGCGGCCACGACAAGGTTTCTACCCCGCCAAATACGTCCCCCTATTCAGCGGCACGGTGCCAGCAAATTGCCCAGCCGAGTCAGGTTATACGCGGGGCAGCAGGGCGCGAAGAAGGCGCTCGGGGGCAATCGACGGGCGCCCGCCTTCGGCATAAAGGGAATCGAAGCTCGGCGACATCGCATGCAAAACCATATCGGCCATCACTTTGATCCTGCGCAGCGGGTGATCCGTGGCAATCCGGTCTTCGATATGGGTGTAGCTGAAAAGGCTGCTCTGCTTATGGTCGGGGCCGCGCATGGGAATTGGATGTCGTGAATGCCTTATGAATTGTAATTCAGCCGAAACCCTTGCTGGTGCTGGGGATTGAATAAATCAACGCCCTGCTAAAGGGCGACAAAGACACGTTCAGTGGCCTCAACCCGTTTCTCAATGCGGACGAGGGCACGAGCGCCAAGAGGCGGTATGGGCTCCAACTTTGACGGCTATACACCCCTACGGTGGAAGTTGGAGAAGCGATCTTGGCCTTCAGAAAAATCATGGCAGAGGCTGGCGGGAGTACCTTGTTCGAGCGGTTCGGGCACCAGCGCTGTTGACCGTCGACTATCTACACAACGCGGTGCGAATCGCTCACCGCCGCAGTGCACTTATTGCGTTTGCGTTTGTTGTGCTTAATACAGTTAGGCCTGCCTAAGATCGGCCACTAAATTTACGAGGTGAGCGCGTCATGGGAACTACAGATCGGAATCGAGGGCCAGTGTCTCCTCCCGTGTCAAAGGACGACATGGAACTTGCACGCTTGGCACAGCGCTGCATCGTGGAAGCCCTTGATCGCTCAAAGGCTGTCACGATCAAGCTGTCCAGCGAAAGCAATGATCTGCCACCGGTGGAGCTACCGCCAGCGGCGTTGAAGTCGATCGGACAACTTCTAGTGTAGTGCTTTCGAAATTTTCGAACCAATCACGGTTTTGCCTGTCATATTTGCACCCTGTCGATGGAGCGAATGATGAATCAAGGCAAGCCGATCAATCTGACCGAGGTACAGCGTGTTGAACTGGAGCGCCGAGTGCGATCTCAGACATTGGATGCGCGCAGCGTCAGGCGGGCAAAGATTGTTTTGCTGGCCGCC
>JAMHWA010000011.1:0-1192 GCA_035911175.1 Alphaproteobacteria bacterium | reverse complement strand
CCACCGCTACGTCGGCGCAGTTAGGCGATGCGACCGCCGCAATTTCGTTGGAGGCTGCATGAGCAATCCGGTCGAAGGCGTCATGATGTGGGCGTTTGGTAGCGAATATGCATCGCTGTCCTACGCCATCTGGACGCTCTTAAAGATTCTAGTAATCGTCGTGCCAATCACGCTCTGCGTCGCGTTTCTGACTCTATGGGAGCGCAAAGTCATCGGCTGGATGCAGGTGCGGATTGGCCCGAACCGCGTGGGCTTTGGCTGGTTGCAGCCATTCGCCGACGTATTGAAGTTACTTTTCAAAGAAATCGTCGTGCCGACCGGCGCGAGCAAGACACTCTTTTACATCGCACCGTTGCTATCGATCGGGCCGGCGTTGGCCGCATGGGCCGTAGTACCTTTTGATGCGACGCTGGTGCTTGCCAATGTCAATGCAGGTTTGCTCTACATACTCGCGCTAACGTCGGTCGGCGTTTACGGCGTGATCCTCGCCGGGTGGGCCTCGAACTCAAAGTATGCTTTCATCGGTTGCTTGCGTTCGGCGGCGCAGATCGTGTCGTATGAAATCGCTATGGGGTTCGCGCTAGTCGGCGTATTGATGGCCGCGAACAGCTTGAACTTGGGCGACATTGTCAATGCGCAACAAGGCGGCTTGCATCAGTGGTATTTCATCCCACTGTTCCCTCTATTCATTGTGTACTTCATTTCAGGTGTGGCCGAAACGAACCGCCACCCGTTTGACGTAGCTGAAGGTGAATCTGAAATCGTGGCTGGTTTCCACGTTGAATATTCCGGTGTCACGTTTGCGATCTTTTTCCTGGCCGAATACGCAAACATGATTTTGATTGCGGTACTCACGAGCGTCCTATTCCTGGGAGGCTGGTTATCTCCATTCCCGATCACAAACGAACTGTCGATTTTTGGTACGAAATTCTTCGGTGATGGCTTCTTCTGGCTCGCCGCCAAAGTGTTCGTGGTGCTGTTCTTTTTCCTTTGGATTCGTGCCTCGTTCCCACGCTATCGTTACGATCAGATCATGCGCCTTGGCTGGAAAATTTTTATCCCCGTCACACTCGCCTTCATAGTGTTCCTCGCGATCATTATGCAGACGCCGTGGGGCGTGGCATTCCACTAGAAGGATTTATGGAATGATCGCATCCGCCAAACACTTTTTCTCGACCTTCCTACTTTGGGA
>JAMHWA010000010.1:0-7542 GCA_035911175.1 Alphaproteobacteria bacterium | reverse complement strand
TCGACGAGTTGTTGACTCGTTTCACCGGCTAGTGAGGGAGCGTTCTGTCCGCGCGCTGTTTGGGGTACCTTCGCTGACGCTTGATTGCGCTTCTATGTCGCAGGCGTACGAGCGAATATGTGTATTTCATCGGCATTTCGTATTTCTGCCTGCGAGTTTCAACAGTGATGCGTCCGAAGGACACGTCTCGACTAAGGGGCTGTTAGCATCTGACGGACCCGTCGTGGAGCTGGTTGCTCGCTTTCCGCGTGTTGCGCGTAAGCCATGGGTTAGGTTAGTGGGGAACTCAACGAACACAGGAGATTTTGCAGCCTTAGCGAAAACGTCTATGCAGTCGGGACAATTTACGCAAGTTCTGCGCGAATTGGTGGCAGATAAATCAATTGTCGTTTTCTCGCCAAAAGGCCTCCGAATTTCGCTCCCGCATCGGTCGACGGGACTTGACTTCGCGTTCGCGATTCACTCCGAGTTGGGCCTTCATACCGCCGCGCTTCTAGTCAACGGCGTCCGTAGAGATGCGTCGACTGAGCTTGCTTCTGGCGACATAGTGGAGGTCGTTTCGTCCGACTCGGTCACAGCAAAAGCCGAATGGGAACCTTATCTGCGTTCACCGCGGAGTCGAACCAAGTTAAGGCAGTGGCTCAAAGAGGTCGCACGTACCGATGCCATTGAGCTTGGTCGTAAGTTATTGACTGAGGCTTTCCTTTCGTTGGGGACGCGCGAACCGCCGGAGACATTAGTTGATGCGGAGCTTCTCTCGGGTTATGGCGCGTCGTCGTTGGACGCTTTGTTTCAGCGAATTGGCGAGGGTTTGATCTCCGCGGCGTCAGTTTCCGCCTTAGCGAGCAACCCGGAGCTTGCGCGCATCGTTGGGCAAAGTGCGAACATGAATGTTTCGCGTTCGATCGTCTTAGATGGCAGCGGGGCGGACGGTATCAAATACTGCCCGTTGTGTCGTCCGCTGCCTGGTGATGAGGTTGTGTGTAGCTTGGCGCCAAGTGGTGCATTGGTTCATCGGCTTGGATGCGTGGACCGGAGGGCCAAGCGCGAATATTCGGAGGAGTTTGTCCCTCCTTGGGCCGCAGCGCTTGTTGCACCGCTTCCCTGCGTCATTCGCGTGGATGCGTCAGATAGACGTGGCCTATTGGCAGACTGCGCATATGCAATTTCCAACTGCTTGGTGAATGTCGTTGGGGTTTCGTCTCGTTCTTACTCCGAACTAGATGAACATTTAGCCACGTTGGAATTCTCTGTCTTGATTTCCGATCCTGACGCTCTGCACGCTTGCGTGGAGGCGCTATCTCTTGTACAGGGCGTGCGGTCGTTGTGCCGAGTTTGAACGTTGCGCCGACTGTTACGCACCACCAAAGCTTTTGACCATAGTTGCGCGATCCCTGACACTCGCTGTGTCAAGAATTGCGATCCAGCATTAACTCAGAGCTGATGGTTGTTGCTGCGGACTCGGAATGGCCGACGTTGCGCGGTGCGTTATTGATGTCATCGTCCGGTCAGCTATTGATCGCGGCGTACGCCCGGCTCACGCACGCAAAGTTTTGCGGTGAATGCTTTCCGTCGCGAAAGTCGACGTCCTCAGGTTAACTGCCCCATTTTGAATTTGCTTCTAGGTAGAAATTAGTGGCTCCGATGAGCATCATTCGCTTCTTGGGCTTCACATTCTCGCCTTTCAGATGCGGCCGTTCGCGTCGTGAGGACACGCCTGTAGAGCGCGTTCTCAGCGCAAAGCTGGGAACGGGCGCGCGCCAACAAACAAGGACCGGATTGTCGCCAAATCGCTTTTCCACGTCCGTTTTCTTTCTCCCAAGTTAATCAGGCCCCAACACAATGCTTTGCTATTTCTCGACGGCCGTGCCGCGAACATCATAATTCGGGCTCCGTCTAAAATTTGACTGAATGAGCACACCGGGGCATCACAAGCTCACAGCGCGTAGACGGCGCTCTCGCCGTGAAGTTTCCGTAAATTGGGGAATAAAGTTGGACTATCTGACCCGCATATTGAATGCGAAGGTTTACGACGTTGCAATAGAAACGTCTCTGGCTCGCGCGTCGCTTTTGTCGACACGGTTGGGTCACAACGTGCTCATAAAGCGAGAGGACGAACAACCGGTTTTTTCGTTCAAACTGCGCGGTGCCTACAACAAAATGGCGCATCTCAGCGCTAAACAACTGGCAGCCGGCGTTGTCGCCGCGAGCAGCGGAAACCACGCGCAAGGCGTAGCTTTGGCGGCACAAAAACTTGGCACTAGGGCCACTATCGTGATGCCCAAGACCACGCCCTCCATAAAAGTTGACGCGGTGCGATCACGTGGCGCCAACGTCGTGCTGTTCGGTGAGTCTTACTCGGATTCATATGAGCAGGCACTGACAATCGCAACCAAAAGCAAGAAGGCGTTCATTCACCCGTATGACGATCCAGATGTCATCGCTGGACAGGGCACTATCGGCATGGAAATTCTTCGCCAACATCAGGGCGACATCGATGCTATTTTTGTGGCTGTCGGCGGCGGTGGACTGATTGCTGGCATCGCTTCCTATGTGAAGGCGGTGCGACCAAAAACCAAGATAATTGCTGTGGAGCCCTTCGACTCGTCTGCCATGACACAGTCGCTGAAAGCGGGCAGACGAGTCGAAATCGACAACGTCGGCTTGTTTGCGGATGCGATTGCGGTGAAGCAAGTTGGCAAGGAGACATTCCGCCTGTGCCAGCAACTTGTGGACGACACTGTTCTCGTCACGAACGACGAAATTTGCGCTGCCATCAAAGACGTTTATACGGACTGCCGCTCAGTGCTCGAACCCGGGGGCGCCACCGCCATCGCGGGTCTAAAAAAGTATTGTGAACAGCGCCGTGGAACCGGAAAAACCTACGTCGCCGTGGCGTGCGGATCAAACATGAATTTTGATCGACTGAGATTTGTTGCCGAGCGAGCGATGCTGGGCGAGCAGCGTGAGGTTGTATTTGCCGTCACGTTGCCTGAGCGCCCGGGTAGTTTTAGGAAGTTTTGCGACCTGCTTGGACCGCGCGCAGTGACCGAATTCAACTATCGGTACTCAAATCATATCGACGGGGGAGGGGATGCACACGTTTTTGTGGGCATAGAAGTTGCCCATCGAAAAGAATCTACGCAACTTTTCAAGGATTTCCGGGCAGCCGCCCTTCGCCCTGTGGATCTGACTGACAACGAAATGGCCAAACTGCATGTGCGTCACTTGGTCGGCGGGCACTCGCCGGGAGCCGCCGGCGAACGCGTCTTCCGATTCGACTTTCCAGAACGACCCGGCGCGTTGGCGCAGTTTCTTCGCGTCATGAACAGCGGATGGAACATCACGTTGTTTCATTACCGGAATCAAGGATCCGATGTTGGACGCGTACTCGCGGGCATCCAAGCGCCCGATGCCGAACGCGCCAACCTAGACGACTTTTTGCAGCGCATCGCAAATCTCGGCTACGCGTGGGTGGAAGAAACAGACAACATAGCGTACAAACTGTTTTTAGGATTGCATCACGGTAAAGCTCCGAAAGCGCCGACTTCGTAAGCGCGTTGCACGGCGCCGACACATTATTAAAAATGCAACAAAATTTCCGCTTTGCAACGCAAATCTCGCACGAACGTGTCAAACTATATGACAATGTTCTTTGTTAGACGACGGAGCCATCCAATTGATTGATCCTAATGTATCGACATCTGAGGTGGATGGACTTAAGGTCATGGTGATTGACGACAGCAACACCATACGAAGAAGCGCCGAGATATTCTTGCTGCAGGCAGGATGCCAAGTGATACTAGCGGACGACGGCTTTGATGCGCTTGCAAAAATTGCAGATCACCGCCCCGATGTGATCTTCGTTGACATCATGATGCCCCGCCTTGATGGGTATCTAACGTGCGCGCTAATTAAGAAGAATGCGAAATTTAAGGCGACACCGGTCGTCATGCTCTCGTCCAAGGACGGTTTGTTTGACCGTGCGCGTGGCCGCATGGTGGGGTCGGATCAGTACTTAACCAAGCCGTTCACCAAAGAGAGTTTAATTTCCGCTGTCGCGTCGTTCTCGAGTCGTGACCGCACTATTTCCGGAGGGTGAAGAGAATGGCCGTAAAGCGAGTATTGGTAGTTGACGACTCTCCAACCGAAAGGCATGCGATCTCCGAGATTTTGAGGCGTGCTGGCTTTGAGGTGAACACGTGTGACAGCGGAGAAGAGGCCCTAGCGCAGGCCAAGGCGCTGCTCCCAGATTTAATATTGATGGACGTTGTTATGCCGGGCCTCAATGGTTTTCAGGCCACGCGCGTCATCGCTCGCGATGAGGCAACCAAGCATATTCCGGTCATTATTTGCACTACCAAAAGCCAAGAAACTGACAAGATATGGGGAATGCGTCAGGGCGCGCGCGACTACGTTGTGAAGCCGGTCGTCAGCGCTGACTTGCTCGAAAAAATCTCGCGACTCGACATCTGATGGCTGCGCATACATCGCTATTCGCGTGCAAAGAGAGCAATGAAGCGTTCACAATGTTTGTGTCGTGCGCGGTGACGGTGTTTTTTTGCCGGAGGATTTGAGTGGCACGAGATAGAAATCGATTGCGGGAATTTCAGCAGGCGTTAGCGTTGCGGCTGCGGCAAGCTGCAGAACTCCCGCAGCGGCAATCGCGCTTAGCGGTTCAGGTGGCGGGTCGTGGATACCTGTTCAATTTGGACGACATTTCAGAAGTTGCTCCGATTACGGAAATCACACCTGTTCCATTGACGCGCGAGTGGTTTCTAGGGGTAACTAATGTTCGCGGCGGCTTGTATGCCGTGACAGATATGGCGGCATGGCTGGGCCTGCATGCGCCGTCGGACATAGGCGCGAGACGCTTGATACTACTCGGTCAACGCCTAGGTAAGCAACGCGCTGGTGTGGTTGTTTCGCGCGTGGTTGGACTTAGGCTGCTAGACGAAATGTCTACGTACGATGCGCCGTTGTTACGAGGTTGGGAGTGCGCATCATGGGTTGACCGTGATGGCGTTGCTTGGGTTGAGGTAGATCTCGCGCAACTTGCGTCTGATCCGGAGTTTCTCCAGGTCGTTCACTGAATATTTAATGGGATGATGCTATGAAGCTGACGTTGGGAAAAGTCTTCAAGGGAAAAGGAACCGCGCGGGTACCCGATATCCCAACAGTTGTGGCTTCACCGCTGGCTGGCGATACAGGCATGGCGGGGGTTGGAGATACTTATCAGCAAGGCTCGGTTGTGGAGCAACTGCGTGCCGCCGCTCGAGATAGTGACTCCGTCCGGCCAGTCCCGTTTATCGGGCATTTACCGACGGCGACGCAGTTCAAGTATTTAGGTACCGCTCTGGCGATCAGCTTCGTGACCATGTTGATCCTCTTTGCTTGGTACGCATTTGAGGCGCGAAAAAATTTAGCTCAACTTGAGGCCGCCACTGAATTGCAAACGCTTGCTCAAAAGCTTGCTCGCGGCGGGGCGCAGTCAGAGATGGGCGGCGCTGGTGGGTTCGACGTGTTGGTCGCGAGCCGCAAGGAGTTTAATGGCAACTTGATGGCGCTCGCGAACGGCAGCGAGTATGAAGGCGTTACCCTAAATGCGCCCCGCACCGATGCAGCCAAAGCAGCCATAGCGGATTTGGAAAAGCGCTGGACATTGGTTAACGGCAAAGTGGATGAATTGGTCGCGGCCCGCGGCGTACTGACGTCGCTCTCACAAGCGGTTACAAGCGTGAATCAGGGCAACCAAGGGCTGCTTGAGTTGGCTGAGCAGCTCTCAACTCAGCTGTCTGCGTCCGGTGGCCGCGAATTTGCGTTAGCCAACAATTTGGTGATGTTGACGCAGCGGATAGCAAAAAACGCCAATGCGCTGGTGGGTGATGAAGTCGATTCAGACGTCGCGTTTTTGTTGGGCAAGGATACGGCTACGTTTCGCGACATCGTCAACGGATTGACGCAAGGTAGTGATGCGCTACGCGTAACCGCTGTTCGCGATGCGGAGGCGCGTCAAACGCTCACTGAGCTCGGCTCGCGATTCCAAGATACGGAAAAGCGATTGGTCGATGTGCTTCGCGCGATGCCAAAACTGCTCACAGGCAAGCAGGCCGCGAAAGTTATCGCAGTCGAAGCCGAGCCGCTGACGACCGAAGCTAAAACGCTGAAATCTGCCTATCAGGGCACAGGAAATTCGTCGAATGTAGCTCTCTTGCTGGCGGGCCTACTGGGTATTTTGTCCCTATTGTTTGGTGGCCTGCTCGGCTACTTATTCCTCAATGAAGCGCGCGTTCGCGCGGCGGAGAACGAACGTGAAAACCAACGAAATCAAGAGGCTATTTTAAAGCTACTTAACGAGATGGGAACGTTGGCCGACGGGGACTTGACGGTTAAAGCCAGCGTCACGGAAGACGTGACGGGAGCTATCGCCGACTCTATTAACTTTACGGTTGATGAACTTCGCAAGGTTGTGTCTGACATTAACGCGACGACCGGCGAGGTTGCCGGTGCTACGCAAGCCGCGCAGGCAATTTCACAGCGGTTGTTCCAAGCCTCGCAGCGCCAGTCTGGCGAGATTCAACGCTCAAGCGCCTTGGTGTTGCAGATGGCGCAGTCGATTAACGAGGTGTCGGCGTCCGCGTCTGAAGGCGCAAAAGTGGCGCAGCAATCGCTCGCCGTAGCTGAACGCGGTTCAATCGCTGTGCAAAACCAAATCTCGGGCATGAACGAAATTCGCGCACAAATTCAAGACAGCTCTAAACGCATTAAGCGACTGGGCGAAAGCTCGCAAGAAATTGGTGAGATCGTGGAGCTGATTTCGGACATTACTGAACAGACCAACGTGCTCGCGCTTAACGCAGCCATTCAAGCGGCCTCCGCGGGCGAAGCTGGCCGGGGCTTCACCGTGGTTGCGGAAGAGGTGCAGCGATTGGCCGAGCGCTCGGGCGAGGCCACTAAGCAGATCGAAGCATTGGTGCGCGCGATTCAGGCCGACACTCAGGACGCTGTAAACGCGATGGAAAAAACTACGCAAGGGGTGGTCGAAGGTACGCGCCTCTCGGACGCGGCGGGTCAAGCGCTCGCCGAAATCAGCCGAGTCTCACGAGACCTCGCTGGGCTGGTAGGCAACATTTCCGCACAAACGGACACGCAATCGGCCTCGGTATCAGAAGTGACCCGCGGCATGCAGGACATTCTTGCAGTGACAGAAGAAACGTCGCGCGGTACGCAGCAAACCAACGTTTCTATTGAAGAACTCGGCCGCCTCGCGCAAACCTTGCGCGGATCGGTTGCGGGCTTTAAAGTTTAATCGCGCAGGAGTCGACAGGCCGTGGCAATTGACATTCCGCTCGAACTCGACAGCGGCCCCATTACATGGGTAAAGGCGGAGATTGATAGTGCGCTCTATCGCGCATTGGCCGGGCTGGAGCAGTTGCGCACCCATCCGACGACGGAAGGGCGAAACTCCGTTCGCGCTGAGTTGCACCAAGTGTCAGGCGCATTTGAGTTGGTTGGGATTGAGGGCCTTGCGATTCTTGTTCA
>JAMHWA010000009.1:0-134439 GCA_035911175.1 Alphaproteobacteria bacterium | reverse complement strand
GGCCACAGGTGCAGCTGGTGCCGCGCTGGTTGCCGCTGCTGCCGCAGGTGCGGCCTCGGCTTTCGGTGCTTCCACCACTTTGGGCTTCCACGCGTCGAGCGCTTTTTTGTCTTCGCCTTCAGCCTGAATAAGGGCAATCACCTCGTTCACTTTTACGCCTTCGGTGCCCGCCTTGATGATAATGCGGCCAAGGATGCCCTCGTCCACGGCTTCCACTTCCATCGTCGCCTTGTCGGTCTCGATTTCGGCAATCACATCGCCGGCCTTGATTTTATCGCCCTCTTTCTTGTTCCACTTGGCGAGGTTGCCCTCGGTCATCGTGGGGGAAAGTGCGGGCATGGTAATTTCGATGGGCATGGGAAGTCCTCTTATTTCAATTCAAAAATGACAGATACATTCGCTTGTAAATTTTGCTCGCCCGATGGCGGGGTCACTGGGGCGCTTTCGGCAGCCATATCCATCGCCATTCCTTTTGCCATTGCCATCATTGGCATCGGCGGTTGGTAATGGCTGATGTTACCCTCGCTAATCTGGCGCACGCCCACCACTTTCGATCCACTGGCTTCCGCCATACGCTCAGCTTTTGTGCGTGCAGCGGCAATCGCTTCGGCCAACAATTCATCGCGTTTTTTCTCAGGCTCACTTACTTCGTATTGTAAATCGAGCAGGTTGCCCCAATCCGTGCGCGCCTCTTTTTCAAAGCCCGCTTCGGTGATTTTCTCCATCAGCGCGCCGACCTTGGATGTATCCACCACCGTAATATCGAGCAGCGTTTGCACGCGATATCCTTTAAACTCCTGCTTGGGTTGTGGGTGCGGCATACCCTCCGTAATGGGCTGATTCACCCATTCATAAATCGGCTGCACGGTCGAGCTTTCGGTGCGCACCTTGCGCTCTTCCACGCCTTCCGCTTTCGTGATTTCAAGCAGTGCGCGCAACTTTTCATCGTGCGAGGTTTTTGCCTCGGCCATTTTCATTTTCATGGAGTTGAGGTTGACACGCAAATGCGCCTCATCCGGCACCAGCTTCTTCTCGGCATGGCCGTTAACGCTAATGGTACGCGACGCATCCGCCACAGGCGGGCGCCCCACGAAGCCAACAACTGCAGCACTTACCAACGCAATCGCGGCACCTACTATCACTGACTTCATAGCACTCTCCATTTACGCAGCTTTGCGTGGTTGGCAGATGTCACGCGCTGCGGCGACCACATCATCGGTCGTCGGCAACGCGAGTTTTTCAAGGTTCGCCGCGTATGGCAACGGCACATCTTTGCCCGTCACGCGCACCACGGGGGCATCCAACTCGTCGAACAATTCTTCCATCGCAATTGCGGCGATTTCCGAACCAATACCCGCCACTGGCCAGCCCTCTTCCACCGAAATCAGGCGGTGGGTTTTACGTACCGAATCAATGATGCATTGCTTATCGAGTGGGCGAATGGTGCGCAGGTCAATCACCTCGGCGTTGATGCCCTCAGCTTTCAACTTCTCTGCCGCCTCAAGCGCAAGGCGCACGCAAATGCTGAACGCCACAATCGTCACATCCGTCCCTTGGCGTTTCACCGCTGCTTTGCCGATGGGCACAATATGCTCGCCCTCGGGCACATCGAAGCTCACGCCGTAGAGCAACTCGTTCTCAAGGAAAATAACAGGGTTCGGGTCACGAATCGCCGCCTTAAGCAAACCCTTCGCATCCGCCGCATCGTAAGGTGCCACCACTTTCAATCCGGGGCAATGAGCATACCAGCTGGCGTAGCACTGGCTGTGCTGTGCGCCCACGCGGCTTGCGGCGCCGTTGGGGCCACGAAACACCATGGGTGATTTCACTTGGCCACCACTCATATAGAGTGTTTTCGCTGCGGAGTTGATGATTTGGTCAATCGCCTGCATCGCGAAGTTCCACGTCATGAACTCCACCACAGGCTTCAAGCCTTGGAATGCCGCACCCACGGCAAGGCCAGCAAACCCATGCTCGGTAATCGGTGTATCCACCACGCGCTTGGCGCCGAACTCGGCCAACAAGCCTTCGGTCACTTTATACGCACCTTGATATTCAGCCACTTCCTCACCCATGACGAACACGTCAGGGTCGCGGCGCATTTCCTCGGCCATCGCATCACGCAGGGCTACTCGTACAGTTGTTGCGGTCATAAATTTATCCTTCCTTACGGAACAAAGTCGTCCCAGATTCTTTCATAATTTTTTTTAGCGCGATCATTTTTCTTATTTCGGTAGCATAGGTTTCACAAATGCCTGCATCCTGACACAACGCCTTCAAGTCTGAGCCTTCCAAACCTTCGGCATTCACCAAAGCTTGGTAATGCATTATTGCTGTGCGCTTGCCTCGCGGCGCATTCTTTACTTCTCGAATAAAATTGGCCATCGCGCTCATAAAATACCTACTGCAAAATGTCGGTCCAAAGCTCGGTCGCATCCGGCTCTGGGCTCTCTTTGGCGAATTCGGCGGCATCGTTTACCAGCGCCTTCACTTCATCCTCGATTTTCTTGAAGGCGGCTTCGCTACCGATGCCTGCACCTTCGAGGTATTTCTTGAACTGGTTGATCGGGTCGCGATTTTCTTTGTAATCCTCGACCTCCTCTTTCGTGCGGTATTTCGCAGGGTCACTCATCGAGTGGCCACGGTAGCGGTAAGTTTTCACCTCCATCAGGTATGGCCCCTTGCCGCTACGCACATGCTCGATCACTTTTTTCGAGGCTTCATACACTTCCAGCACATCCATACCATTCACCTGAACGCCCGGAATGCCAAATGCCTCGCCGCGCTTATACAGCTCCGTATCTGCTGCATGGCGCTTGGTGCTCGTGCCCATGGCGTATTCGTTATTCTCGATGATGTAGATAACAGGCAATTGCCACAGCGAGGCCATGTTAAAGCTCTCATACACTTGACCTTGGTTGCTCGCGCCATCGCCGAAATACGTCATGGTAATCGCATCGCTGCCTTTATATTTTTGCGCGAACGCCATGCCCGTACCCAGTGGCACGTTAGCGCCCACAATGCCGTGGCCGCCCCAGAATTGCTTCTCGACCGAGAACATGTGCATCGAGCCGCCTTTACCTTTACTGAAACCACCAATGCGGCCAGTCAGCTCGGCCATGATGCCCTTGGGTTCCATGCCGCACGCCAGCATGTGCGCATGGTCGCGATAGGTCGTGATTACAGCGTCACCCTCTTTTGCAGCGGCTTGAATGCCTGTTACCACAGCCTCTTGGCCAATATAGAGGTGGCAGAACCCGCCAATTAACCCCATGCCATAAAGCTGCCCGGCTTTTTCCTCGAAGCGGCGAATAAGCAGCATCTCGCGGTACATAGCGAGTTGTCTTTCTTTCGACAATTGCGTGCTGATAGGCGATTTTTTAGCAGTATCTGCCGATTTTAGCGCAACCGATTTGCTAGGCGTTTTCGCGGCGGAATTCTTGGCAGCAGCGGACATAAGGGCTCCCTTGTTCTTGATCATTTTTGAGCACCCCTTGTAGCCTACCTTTTACGAAGTACAAGCAATAAACATAGGATTTCAGCGGGTTATAGTGCAGTGCAGCATAGCGAATTGTCATTAAATCTTAACACTAAAACAATTCGCCTCCCCTAGGATGTCGCAATGAGCACACATTACCCACGAAACCGGCCACAACCCAATAAAGCAACCGTTTCTCCGTTTCGCATCGCGACGTGGAACCTAGAAAATTTTGGCGATGATCCAAGGATAATCACTGAAAAGGCATCGCGCATCGCGCATGCAATTGTAAAGGATCTTGAAAATCCCCATATCATCGCGCTTCAAGAAATGTGCGATGATTCTGGCGCACATGATGACGGAACAACAAGCGCGGTAGCAAATGCACGAAAATTAATTGATGCGATTCATGATGCTGGCGGCGCTGAATACCGCTACATCGAGATTGCTCCGCAAAATAACCGCGACGGCGGCAAGACGGGCTCCAACATACGGTGCGGATTCCTCTATCGGCCCGATCGAGCTATCCTCGTTACCGCCCATCAGCCAAACAACCACGCGCAGCCCATTGCCGAAATTGCTGAGGAAGACGGGCAACTTAAACTTCGCCACGCGAATCCTTCTCTCATCGACCCCGATAACAGCGCTTTTATTGATTCACGCAAGCCATTGGTGGCGCATTTTCGAGATAGAGAAACAGCGGAGAATTATTTCGTTACCAACCTGCATTTGGCATCGAATGGGTTTGTAGCAAATGCCACGCCACAGACTGCCACTCCCAATGCAGCGCCATGGGCCGTCAACCTACACCGACTCAACAAGCGAGAGCATCAAGCAGAAATAGTGGCACAGTTTGTTGATAGCATAAATACGCACCTCACTTCCAAGAGCGCCCACAAACACAATCACATCATTGTCTGCGGCGATTTTAATGCCGCCGACCGCGTCCTACGCGATGGTATCGATCAGCCCGTTGACATCAAAGCACTCGAGACACTTTCAAAGTCTGGCCTCATCGACGCATCGCAAGGAAAGCTGCACAATATTTTCTCTGTTGGCCACGGCCCAAACGCAATGACGATTGATTATATTTTTGCATCGCGCGAACTTCATTCGCGCTTAGGCAAAATTGTCCGCCCAACACTTACCAGAGATAATAAAGGTATCAGCGATCATAACCCAACAATGCTATGTATTACGGCACCAGAAAAGGCTGCGGCGCCTGATAGACGAGTCCGCTAAGAATCGCTCAACACCACCACTTCGCCTTTTTTCATTACGCCCATCATGCGGCGCATTTGCTCGTCCAGCAAATCACGATCAAGCGAGCCATCACGAAGGTGACTCACGCGTAATTCCATTTTCTCGCGTTCGGTTTTACTGGCTGCCAGCTCTTGCTCCAGCCGCGTCAATTCGCGTTTGTCGCGCATGAGGGCATAAAGCCCGCGTTCACCGTGCAGCATGTGATAGCCCATGTAAAACGCCACAAACATCCACATCAACGGTTTCATCAACCGCATCGGGGTAAGCGCCTGCTTTTTCACACGCACCATCATGGGCGCGCCACTCCTGCTGGACTCAGTTTAACGACTATTCTTGAACGGCCATCCAAATCACTGAACGACAATTCACGAAACATAATCCAGATGTTATAGCAGTTTAGCGCCGTCAGTTACAGCGTTTTTCGCCCAACTTTTCGCTTTTCACGCGGCTGAGGATTGTGCGCAACAGGTTGCTCTAACCGAGTCTGCGCTCACCATAAATACCGCTATTACCAAGCATCTCTTCAATACGAATCAGCTCGTTATATTTCGCGGTGCGATCCGTGCGGCAGGGCGCGCCCGTCTTGATTTGGCCGCAATTGGTGGCCACAGCAAGGTGGGCAATGGTGGTGTCTTCTGTCTCGCCACTACGGTGGCTCATGACCGCGCGGTAGCCCGCACGGTGCGCCATTTCCACCGCATGCATGGTTTCCGTCAGCGTACCGATCTGGTTCACTTTAACCAACAGCGCGTTGGCCAAACCTTTTTTAATGCCGTCTGCCAGAATAGCTGGATTCGTTACGAACAAATCATCGCCCACCAACTGTATTTTCTTTCCTAGCGCAGCGGTCATCGCAGCCCAACCTGCCTCATCTTCTTCACTGCACGCATCTTCAATCGAGGTGATGGGGAACTGCTCCACCAGCTTCGTGTAGTAGCCAATCAGTCCATCCACATCGAGCGATTTACCTTCACCCGCCAACTCATATTTGCCGTTCTTGTAAAACTCGGTGCTTGCTGCATCTAGCGCTAGCGTCACATCCACACCGGGCTTGTAACCCGCCGCTTCAATGGCCTTACAAATAAAACTGCATGCTTCTTCGGCGCTGCGCAAATTAGGCGCAAAGCCGCCTTCATCGCCAATGCCGGTGTTGTGGCCCGCATCCTTCAGTTGCTTTTTAAGGGCATGGAACACTTCCGCGCCCATACGCACAGCACCCGCAAAATTATAGGCCGAGACCGGCATGATCATGAATTCTTGAATATCGATGGGGTTATCCGCATGCGCACCACCATTGATGATGTTCATCATCGGCACAGGCAATACACTTGCCGATGCACCGCCCACATAGCGAAACAGAGGCAATCCAGCCGTTTGTGCCGCCGCCTTGGCCAGTGCCAACGACATACCCAGCAGCGCATTCGCACCAAAGGTCGATTTGGTAGGCGAACCATCAAACGCGATAAGTTCTTCGTCAAAAATCACTTGCTCCATCGCGTTCATGCCACGAAATTTTTCACCCAGCGCTTCTACATTGGCCACCGCGTTGAGCACGCCTTTGCCGTTATAGCGCGCTTCACCATCGCGCAGCTCCAGCGCTTCTTTACTGCCTGTGGATGCGCCCGATGGCACCGCTGCACGGCCAACCACGCCGTTTTCCAAAATAGCGTCCACCTCAATGGTGGGGTTGCCACGGCTATCAAGAATCTCACGGGCAATAAACGAACGAATACGCGACATAGGTAGAACTCCCAGAATAATGAATGCCGTTGTTTAGGATGCAGCTTCGCGCACGTCAAGCAAGGAGCACGGCTAACTCACCAATGCAGTGGCTTCATACGGAAACACCATGCGCACCGTGGTGCCTTGCCCCACTTCACTTTCAAAGACCAGCGAGCCGCCATGAAACTCCATGAATCGCTTAGCGAGGTGAATGCCAAGCCCTGTCCCCTCGATGTGCGAAGTTTTGCTATCGCGGTGAAATTTCTCGCCCGCGCGGGCAATCATATCCGCCGACATACCGGCACCCTTATCCGTCACCACCATCTCGATAGCGTGCGGCAAGGTATGGATGACAATTGAAACCCTCGCCTCTGCTGGCGAATATTTGATGGCATTCCCGACGACATTATGAATGGCATATTCCACCAGACGTTGGTCACCAAAATAGTGCACAGGCATCGCCGCATCGGCAATCTCAAGGCGGTTGGCGTCGAAATTTTCGGCCACCAGCTGCAAGGCTTCGCGCATATCGAACATCACGGGGACAAACACCTCTTTGCCCTCCTCCACTTGGCTCAGGCGCAGCACGTTGTCCAGCAAGCCCACCAAGCGCACAATGGCCGCATTCACTTTAGCAAATTGCGGCGCTCCAATACCTTCCTTTAATTCAGGTGCTTTGGCCGCCAGCATTTGCATCGCGCCCGAGATAATCGCCAACGGCGTGCGGAATTCATGGCTCACAAGGTGGATAAAATCCTTCTGCATGGCGCTTACTTCGCGCTCGCGCTCCAACTCTGCACTCAGGCGGATGTTCTCCATCGCTGCCGTTTGGCGTTGCATGGCATAACGCACGGCGCGGTAGAGGCCCGCATTACTGTATTCCCCCTTGATAAGGAAATCCTGCGCCCCAGCTTTCAGGCAAGCCAGCGCTTTGTCCATATCCGCTTCAACCGTGATCATCACAATGCTGAGGTCTTTTTGCAGCCCCAGCAGCATAGGCGTTAGCTCTGCCCCATGAATATCGGGCAAGTTCATATCGAGCAGCACGCAATCGAATCGGGCAGCCGTATTTTTGATGGTGGCAAGCGCTTCCTCACCACAGGATGCCTCAACAATGATCGTGTCAGCAGGCGCAACCTCGCGCAGGCGCGCGCAAACCATCGCGCGGTCAAAATCCTGATCATCCACCACCAGCAAATGCAGCGGCTTATCGCGATCCGGAAACGCCAAATGAGCAGACATACGACCTAACGCGCGCAAGGGGTGAGATATCCCTTAACCTGAGCAAGTTTTGGCACCACGGGCAAACGAAACCGCCTCGCGGGCAAGGCCACCGCCTACATTTACGTGTAATGTAACATTTTCGCTAGTGCGCCAGCGCTGCGGCGGGTTGAAGAGCAATCGCAGCATGATGCTCCTTATATCCTGTAATCTGAGTGCTAGGAGCGTGAGTAGGCTTAGGAGCAGTCACTGCTAGCGCCTCAGATGCAGAAGGCTGAGCCAACCGAGCGGCAGGCGGCAGCCAAGGGTTGCTCGCAAACCCAGCGACATGGGCATTGAGCCGCGCGGCAATATCTTCCGCTTTACCATCCAGCACTTCGTTCGACGCCATGTAGCCAGCCAAACGCTCGGTCAGCTCCTTGCGTGCGGCCTCAGGCTGCTTGTAAATAAGCTCTGCTGTCGCTGCAATCACGGTTTGGTCGACGCTCTTGTCAGGCTTCACGCCATCGCCATGGCCTTTTGAAGAAACAAAAAGCAAGCCCTCCGATAATACGTTGGACGCCACAAATACGCCACGACCGACGAACGTTTTCTTTGCTACCAAATCGCCCGCTTTTATGTTTTTGTAGGTACTGTAACCATGAAAAGCTGTTGAAATAGCATAACCCAGCCCCGTAGCACGCAACGGCTTTTCTTCAATCCAATCAAGAATTTTGCCAAGGCCATGGCGGCGTTCTTCGGGCTCAATTTTACGCTCTTTAACTGCCAACCCAGTGAGCGCGGATGCAAACGTCATCGCTCCCAAACCAACGTCCAACGCCTCAATTTTTGCAGTATCGAGCAGCTCTTTATTAACTTTCAATGGATTCGCGTGCGCAAGCGTGTGTGCACGTACCGCACGATACGCTGCTGACGCCCCCAGAAAAATTCCTACAAAAATATAGATGCCGTTGAACACTTCAGAAGGATATTTTCTACAGAAACTGTCAATTCTGCCAAAAAACCCCTGTTTCTTTTCCTTGCTGTTCTCAGCAAGCATTGAATCTTTAGGAACCTCGACACCATTCTCAGCTAAGTAGCCCTTTATCTTTTTTGCATTATTCTCAATTAATACCTGCGAGCGGTCGCTGTGCCCATAGCGCGTCAACGCTAAACTACCCACCGCATAACCAGCCCCTGCCACAATATCCATGTGGTTGAAAAAATTCTGCATCTTCTGATCCGCATGCAATGTCGCATCAAGAGTGTGCAGTGGCTTATTATGCATGTCATATTTTTGTAACGCATAGGCCATGTAGCCAACATCACCGGCATTGTACGAAAGGCCAGCCAAGCTAAGCGTTGCGTTGCGTAATTTCTCACGGCTAGATTTTTTATCACCTACCTCATGCTGAATTTTGTCGACACCTGTAATCACGTGCGCATTCATTAGCGCTTGAGTAATTTCGCGTGGCTTCGTGAACCCACGCACCTCAAGCACAGGACGATGGTCAATTGTTAGCGCAACTGTTTTAAAGCCACTGGCCTCGAAAGCGCCTTTCGCTTTCTGCAACTCATCAGGGCTAGCAGTCGCCGCCGCATGAACATACGCTCTCAGTCCGCCCGTGGTGTTTTTAATCACCTGAACGTCATCGATAGCCGAACCAGCGGAGTAGACGAATTTTACCAACGGCTTATCCCTTTAAAAACGGTGACGCGCCCAAAACAAGGCACCCTCTATTCCTTATTTGTACCAGACAATTGTTACAGTTTTATGTCAGGAACTCACTATTTTTGGGTTAAAATACAAATAATCCCATCCCCATCTTACCGCACTGCAACATCGTTTCTGCTTGGCATTGGCGATTCTATGGGTAATGTCCACCACCACTAAAACAAAACGAGGGACATTATGGCATTCATGGGCGGAAAAGAAAAACGCAAGGTCATCATCTCTGGCATGCTCGGAAACGGGCTAGAATGGTACGATTACGCCCTTTATGGCCACATGGCGATTGTGTTCTCGCAGCTCTTTTTCCCAGCAGGTGACGCGGGCAAAAACCTCATTCTCACCCTCCTCATTTTTGCCTCGGGCTTCGTTTCTCGTCCCCTTGGCGCCATCATTTTTGGTCGGATTGGGGATAAATATGGCCGCAAAAAGGCGCTCACCGCATCCATGATGCTGATGGCGGTGCCCACAGGCTGTATCGGTTTGCTCCCTAGCTACGAAACCATCGGCATTGCTGCTCCCATTTTGCTCACGCTTATCCGCATTTTACAGGGTCTTTCCCTCGGCGGTGCCTATTCTGGCTCCATCTCCTATGTGGTCGAGCATGCCCCGCCAGATCAACGCTCCACCGTGGGTAGCGTCATCAAACTCAGCCTTGTGATTGGCTTCTTGTTTGGCTCGATTGTATCGACTGTTGTCGCTTCCGTACTCAGCCCCGAGGATTTCTATAGCTGGGGCTGGCGCTTGCCCTTCTTTGTTGGCGTGGGCATTGGTTTTGTTGGCTTCTACATCCGTAATCATGGCGAAGAAAGCCCTGTCTACGAAGAAGCCAAGAAGAACGGCACCATTTCGCAGTCGCCTGTGAAGGATACGTTCTGCAAGCATCCACTCAAAATGCTTCAGGCGTTTATGGCCTATATCTTCGTGACCATTCCTTTCTACACCATTGCCATCTACATGATTGCCTACACTAAAAACCACCTTGGGTTGGATGAGGACGATGCACTCCTCATTAACTCGTTGGCGATGGCTTCCATGTTGATCACCATCTACCCTGCTGCCCGCTTGGCCGATAAAATTGGCCGCAAGCGCGTACTGTTGATGGCCACCGTAGCAATGATTGTACTGGCATATCCAGCCCTATCGCTGATGCAATCGGGCCTTGTCAGCCATGTCGAAATGCAAACGATAGTAGATAAAACGACTGGGGAATCCAAAGAGGTTGCCGTCACTGTTATCGATCAGGCAGCCACCTTCAGCAAGGTATTGCTAGGCCAAGTCATCCTCGCCTTGATTTTGGGCTGGTACTTGGGCCCAATTCCTGCCGCGTTGGTGGAAATGTTCCCAACCTCTATTCGCTACACAGGTATGTCACTGGCCTACAATTTCTGCGCCATTCTTGGTGGCTTCACGCCATCGGTGGCAGAATGGATGATTCGCGGCACCGGTAACAACTTGTCGATCATGTGGCTGCTGATTGGAGCGGGCGTTGCCTCGTTCATATCGCTGGTCATCTACAAGGATCGTTGGCGCGAGGCGCTGGCATAAAAAGCCAACCAAAACAGAAAAGGCGATCCTTAGGGGTCGCCTTTTTTTATGGGCTTACGGTAGGCACGGAAATATCTTCGAACCGCTCTATATCGTCCTCGCCGAGATAGCTGCCCGTCTGCACCTCGATAATGATGAGCGGTTCATCCGTCGGATTTTCAAGGCGGTGAATTTCACCCGCGGGAATGAACGTTGATTGATTTTCATAGAGCATAAACTGCTCTTGCCCACGCGTTACCTGCGCAATGCCGCGCACCACCACTCAATGCTCGGAGCGTTTAGTGTGCCGTTGCAGTGAAATTTTCCCTCTTGGGCGCACAGTGAGCTGCTTCACCTGATAATGCGCACCTGTTTCGACCACCTGAAAACAACCCCATGGGCGCTGTTTCACATCCTCACGAGCCAGCACAGCCGAAGCCTCTTGATGTGCAAGCATAGCCTCATTTGCGCGCTGCTGTGGCGCCACCATCAACTGCCCATGCGCGGCCACCACTAGCATATTTTCTAGGCCAATTGCATGGACGGGCATGCCATCGGTATAGATATGGCACCCCCTAACATCCTTCAGCACAGCATCGCCAGTCACAGCATTTCCATGCGCGTCTTTTATTGCCACTTCGTGCAAGGCATCCCAACTGCCGAGGTCACGCCACCCCATCGCCACATTCATTACCGCCCCGCGCTTTGTGCGCTCCATAATCACGCGGTCGAAAGCACCCCCGCGTATGCGTGAAAACGCATGCACATCGACCTCTAGGCAATCTTCATCCCGCTTGCTGGCCGTGTAGGCGTCCGCGCAGGCCAATAGCATATCGGGTGCAAGCTGCTCATATTCCTTTAACACCACACTCGCCTTCATCATGAACAGACCACTATTCCAGCCATATTCACCCGATTGCACTAAGCGCTCCGCCACTTCGCGCTCGGGCTTCTCAATGAAGCGCTCGATAGCACATATTTTTTCGTGCCCCTTCATCGGCGTACCGCGCTGAATGTAGCCATAGCCCGTTTCAGCCGCAGTTGGCTCCACCGCGAAGGTAACAATATGACCGCCCTGAGTGGCAAATTCGGCCTGTTTAAGAGCTGCCAATAACATGTGTGGCTCATCAATTTGGTGGTCGGCTGGCATCACCAACATGCTCGCATCCGGCCAAGATGTATCGCAAAGTAAAGCCGCGAGCGCAATGGCAGGCGCTGTGTTGCGCGCTTCAGGCTCAAGGATAATCGTCGCATGTTCGACACCCACTTCCCGCAATTGCTCGATCACTAAAAGGCGGTGCGCCCTATTACAAACCACTACCGGAGCCGTAAATTGCTCACGCCCCACAACACGCAATAAGGTGGATTGAAATAAGCTACGCCCACGCACATCGCGCAGCGCAAAGGGCTTGGGAACTTCACGGGTGGAAAGCGGCCATAAGCGCTCGCCATAACCTCCCGCTATAATTACCGGAACAATCATCGCCTAGGCCACAGCGCCCGCGCGTTTATCGAACTTTGTGGCGAAGTGAACAAAATGGCAGACTTTCATAATCTCTACGGCCATATCGGCTGCTTGCTCGAGGTTTTTTGCTACTAGCAAGGCGTGTGTCTCGTCATCTGCGCTAGATTTATGGTCATGCAAATGCAGTAGAATCGATCGGTAAGCGTTTTGTACGCTTGCACCATGTTTTAAGATCGCTTCGGTGGTCTCAATCTTATAATCAAGCACCTGCGACATCGAGAGAGGAATCATCGCCGCCAAGGCATCAATCGCAACGGCCAATTGTTGGCGCACGGGCGTATCCAATGGCGCGCTGATACGGCTAAAGCGTTTAGCACAATTCTTCATTTTGTCTGCCGCGCGCTCCAGCGTGCCGGAAATTTTAACTGCCGAAAGCGTGAAGCGCAGCTCTTCTCCCGTTACGGTATATTTGTTGATAATGCCGCTAACCACACTATCGACCTTCAGCTCGTACTCATTCACGGCCTTATCAATTTCCTTTGCCCGCGCAAAATTTTCAGCATCTGCCTTCTCGAGTGCAGGACGCAGCAGGGCAATCAATTGTTCCGTGCTATCGCTCATGCTGGTCAGCAAGCTAAACAATTGTTTCAAGGACTCATCCAATCCCTTGAATGCATGGTTATCGAAGCGGATCATGGCACACCTTTGTAGGTTCAAGCTTATTAATGTAAAATTAAGTTGCCCAAAAGTATAGCAAATTGCGCGTTGTATTCATTTTGCACTGCGTCTAAGACCGACCCATGCACGAAAAACACATCCTCTTCATAGCACCCACCCGCATCGGCGATGCGGTGCTGGCGACCAGCATCTTAAGCCATTTGCTCAGCACCGAACCAATGGCGCGCGTCACCATCATCACCAGCCCCCTCTCTGCGCCGCTGTTTGAGGGCTACCCTCGGCTTGAACGCATCATCGCCGTCACCAAACAAACCTACAACCGCCACTGGCTAAAACTTTGGCGCGCCACCTTCGCTACGCGCTGGCACGCAATCTGGGATATGCGTAATTCCATCCTGAGCTACACACTGCGCAGCACAGCGCGTCACACATTCAGTAAAACCAAGCACATCGCACCAAAAGTGAAGCAGTACGAGCACGTACTTCGCACAGGTGCCCTGCCTTACCCCACACTTTGGCCGCGAGAAGAGGATGTAAACGCTGCGAAGGCCTTGCTTCCCGATGGTTCACGCTATCTGGTTTTTGCCCCTATCGCCAATTGGGCGCCCAAAGAGTGGCCTCTTCCTTATTTCATCGAAGCGGCAACTACGCTTTTAACGGGGGCATGCGCGGGCTACCGCCCCGTCATCATTTGCGCCAGCCACGAGCGCGAGAAGGCTGCGCCCATGCTCGCTGCACTTGCCGCATTTTCACCCATCGACCTGACGCATGGCGATGCCCACTTGCTCACCGTGTTTGCCTGCATGCAGCGCGCACATGGCTTCATTGGTAACGACTCAGGACTGATGCACATGGCTGCTGCCGCCAGTATTCCTACACTTGGCTTGTTTGGGCCCACCCCGCACGAAATTTATCAACCGTGGGGCACATGCGCTTCCTTCATACGTGAAGATAACGATGATTTAGCGAGCCTTTCGCCCGCCACTGTAGCGGAAACGTTTCAGACGTTACTGAAGCAAAAAAAATAGCTTTATTTTGTTTCATTCCCATTGCCAGATATTGGCTAATCCATCATTATTCGTAATTAAAAAAAAGCGTTGCAGAAGCACTTAAAAAACAAAACTACAACAAGGCTGTAACATATGCGCTCTAATGAAATTGAATCGATTATCTCCACCATTCAAACCGAAGTGCAAAAATTTGCACGCACAAACGAAGGTATCGCCACTCAAACCAATTTGCTGGCACTCAACGCCACGATCGAGGCCGCCCGCGCGGGCGAGGCTGGTCGCGGCTTTGCGGTAGTGGCGCAGGAAGTTAAAAACTTGGCGCAGCAGGCAGCCAACAGCTCGAAGGAGTTGCGCACCAGCTTCCTCACCAAACTCAAACAACAAACCACCGAGCTATCGAGCGAGTTCCAGCAAGCCGAGCATGCACGCTTCTACGACATGGCGCAAACCCTTGTGCAGCTCATCGTTCGTAATCTTTATGAGCGCACTGCCGACTGCCGTTGGTGGGCAACCGATTCCGCCTTCACGAACTGCCTCACCAATCCAACGCAGGAAGCGCGCGCCTATGCCGCAGAGCGCCTAGGCATCATCAACCGCTTCTATTCCGTGTATGCTGACCTTGTGCTGACAGATATCTCAGGCAACATCATCGCCAGCTCGCAGGCTGGCAGCTACCCTGCCGTAACGGGCGCAAGCGTTGCGCATCAACCATGGTTCCAAAATGCAAAGCACCATGCAAGTGGTGACGAATATGCAGTCGACCCCATCTATCGCTGCCCACTGCATGGCAACAAGCCGATGGCCGTTTACTCCGCCAGCGTCCGCCGTGATGGAAACTTACAGGGCGAAACGCTCGGTGTTCTCGGCGTCTACTTCGATTGGGAGAATCAGGCCCGTGGCATTGTACGTGACGAGCCAACCCTAAGCCAAGACGAGTGGAGATCCGCGCGCGTTATGTTGCTCGATGCTGACTTGCGAATCATCGCTGCATCCGATGACCAAGGCTTGCTCGAGCCATTCCCATTGGCAAACAATAACCAGCGTAAAGGTGCCTATACCGATGCTAGCGGCAACCTTATCGCCTACGCGCGCACCATTGGTTATCAAGAATATAGTGGCCTCGGTTGGTATGCCGTGGTGGTGCTAAAACAAGCCTAGCCCTCATCGTTAAAAAATCTTCTCAATAAAAAAGCCCGCCAGAATAAACTGGCGGGCTTTTCGTTAGGCGTTTTAGAATTACCGTACTGAGCGGGGATTCTGGTTCACGCGCGCATATTCACCATGCTGCGATGAATCAAGCCCGTGGCCCTCAGCATCCGTACCCACGCGAATGGACGTGAAGATGTTGACCACTTTTACGATAACGATCGTAGCAACGAACGAGAATGCCGCCACTGCAAGCACTGCCTTAGTGTTTGCTGTAAGCAGACCCATTTCGCCCGAGACAAAGAAACCCTGAACCGATACGGCAGAGTTCACGGTCTTATCAGCATACAGGCCGGTCATGATGGCGCCAACAACGCCGCCCACACCGTGGCAGGCGAATACGTCGAGTGAATCATCCAGCTTGCTGATTTTCTTCACCGCTCTAGCCATGATGAAGCAGATGATTGCTGCCACAACACCGATGATGAGCGACGATTGAACCGTCACAAAACCAGCCGCAGGGGTGATGGCTACAAGACCCACCACCAAACCGATCGACGAACCAACCGCGGTTGGCTTACCGTGAATCATCCAATCCAGAGCCATCCACGCGAGGAACGCAGCCGCAGCGGCAAGGAAGGTGTTCATGAACGCTTGCGCCGCCAATGCACCCGAGGTGATTGCCGAGCCTGCGTTAAAGCCAAACCAACCAAACCACAGCAACGCAGCGCCGAGCATAATCATCGGCACATCGTTAGGGGTTGGGGCAGCATCAGCCTTACGACGACCAAACAGGAAGCCACATGCCAATGCCGAGAAACCAGCGGTAATGTGAACTACCAAGCCACCGGCGAAATCAAGGCCGCCATCTTTCAGGATCCAGCCATCTGGTCCCCACACCCAGTGGGCAACGGGCACATAGACCACCAAGCTCCAAGCCAGCATGATAAGCAACCATGCTTTAAAGTTCACGCGCTCGGCAAAGGCACCGGTGATGAGTGCTGGCGTAATAATCGCAAACATCATCTGGAAGGCCACAAATGCCAGCAGCGGAATACCCGTTTCACCATAGAACTGCGTGTCCAGCCCTTTAAGCATCGCTTGGGTTGTTCCGCCCAGCCATGCCGAGCCTTCGGTAAATACAAGGCTGTAGCCAATCACTACCCATGCAATACCCACAATCGCCAGCGCGACATAGTTTTGCAGCAAGGTAGAAACCACGTTCTTACGGTGCACCATGCCGCCATAGAAAAAGGCAAGGCCGGGGGTCATCAGCATCACCAATGCGGCGGACATCAGCAGCCATGTGGTGTTACCTGTATCAACTTTTTGTGTAACTTCTTCAGCAAATGCTGGCATCGCCAAGCACGCCGAAAACAGCGCTGGCAGCCAAGCGCGTTTCAATAGACTCATCATTACTCTCCATCGACTAAAGTGGTTGGTGGGCGTTTTGCCCGTTAATTGTTCCTACAACCGACTTCACCTTGGAGGTTATGCAACGACCTAAGCGTAATCGACGCTGCGAAGCAACTAATTTTTGCGCATTGCTTTACAAGCGGCATAGGCTTCGTATGGTAAAGTGGTAACCAAACATCATTAAGCCTTATGGAACCGCCGATTTTAAAAAGCATTAGCTATCAGGACATCGTCGATAAACTGACGAGTGGCTCGCTATCGCTTGGCACATTCACGCTTAATCCCTACGTTATCGCGAAAAGTATTGCCATCATGGTGGCACTCTTTTGGCTAGCGGGGTTCCTCGTCAAACGCCTCGACCGCCGCTTGCGCAAGGTCGAGGGCATGCGCGCCAGCAATCGCGCGCTCATCATGAAGCTGCTTCAAATTTTCATTTACTGCTTCGCCTTCATTGTGGGCATGCAGTTGCTTGGCATCAACCTCACCGCGCTCAGCGTGTTTGGGGGTGCGCTCGGGGTTGGGCTTGGCTTTGGCTTGCAAAAGATTTCCAGCAACTTCATCAGCGGCCTCATCTTGTTGTTCGAGAAATCCATTGAGGTGGGCGACCTTATTGAGCTGGCCGATGGCACCACAGGCTTTGTTCGTCGCACCAATGCGCGCTACACCTTGCTCGAGGCACAAGACGGCCGCGACGTGCTCATCCCGAACGAGGAATTCATCACCCACCACGTGATTAACTGGACGCATCGCGACAAACACGCCCGCGCCGAAATCACCGTCACGATTTCCTATGACAGCGATCTTGCGCTTGCCAAAAAAATCATGCTGGATGCCGCCAATAACCACCACAAGCGAGCCAAGTCCCGTCCCTCGCTGTGTGTAGTCAACTCCTTCAAGGATTTTGGCATCGAGCTGTTGATGTACTTCTGGGTGGCTGATGTGATTGATGGCCGCCTCGAGCCTAAAGGCGAAGTCATGGAAACGATTCTCCTTGAGTTCAAGGCTAACCACATCACAATCCCCTACCCGCAGCGCGAGGTCCGGATGACTCACGTGAACCAAGCGATGAGTGAGGCGGGCGTATGAGCATCCTCTCTATTGGTGGCGAAGAAATAGCACTCGGCGAGCGCCGACAACTCGCCATCACCGTTGCCAAGCTCTACGATTTTACCGACATGAAAATCCCTGTCGAAGTTGTGCGTGGCGACGAAGAAGGCCCCACCCTTTTCGTCTCTGCCGCCATTCATGGTGATGAAATCAATGGCGTCGATATTGTCCGCCGCCTCCTGAAGCACCGCCTGCTCAAATCCATCAAGGGCACGCTGATTGCCATACCCATCGTCAACGTGTTCGGGTTTAACGACAAATCACGTTATTTGCCCGATAGGCGTGACCTGAACCGCAGTTTCCCAGGAGCAGAACATGGCTCGCTGGCAAGCCAAATCGCCTATATTTTCCGCACCGAGATTGTGAACCACGCCACCTGCGGGATCGACCTGCACACGGGCGCCATTCACCGCCGCAACCTGCCACAAATCCGCGCCGACCTCTCGCACAAGCCCAACCTTGAATTGGCAAACGCTTTCGGCGCGCCCGTGATTTTGGATGCCTCCCCGCGTGACGGTTCTTTACGCGAAATGGTGGATGAGAAAAAAATTCCGATGCTGCTCTATGAAGCAGGCACCGCGCTGCGCTTCGACCACCGCGCCGCGCTGCTGGGCGTCGAGGGCATCCTCAACGTTATGCGCGCGATGGGTATGTTGCCACCATTGAAGCTAAAAACCACCACCCCCAAACCCTACATCGCCAAATCCAGCCAGTGGGTGCGTGCGCCCATCAGCGGCATTTTCATTACCCGTAAAAAACTGGGGGAACGCGTCGTCAAGGGCGACAAGCTGGGCTTCATCACCAACCCGTTCGGTGATTACGAGTACACCATCCTTTCACCGGTCGATGGCGTCATCATCGGCAACTCCATCCTCCCGTTGGCGAACGAGGGCGACGGCATTTACCACATCGCCAGCTTTGGTGCAGGCCATCAAATGCGCGAGGAAGAGCTCTATCCTTATATCGACCCCGAACTAGTCTAGAGGATAGGCAATAATTGCCTAGTATAAGAAATTATTGCCTAACTAGGAATTATTTGCCTAGTTAATGTAAATAGCAGTTTTTTCCATCGTTACTTAGCCAGAACGATATTTCGTATTTTAACTCAGACACTTAAAGCAACCATCCCCACACTTGGCACGCCCGTTGCATATCCTTCTGTAAGCGTCACAAGGCGCAGCAACAAAAAACAGGAGATGGTTATGACCCAACAACAACGCGAAGTGAATGCAACAATCGCCTCGATGGCAGAGGAGCAAGTTCTGTTCCTTAAGAACCGCTACAAAATGAACGCGGATGAAATCATCAGCCTCTACACGGGCGAAAAGCGTACCGACGCCACCTACTCGGACGCCATTCGCTCCATCATGATGTTCAACAGTCAGAACGCCAAAATGCGCGGCTTTATCGCATCGTAAACGAACACACCACGGCAAGCGGCAAGTCCTCGGCAAGTTAACAACAACGATTGAAGGACACGCACCAGCAGATGGGCTGGTATCACGAAACACACCATCCTAACTGGGCCACCTCGCAAGAGGTGGCTCTTTTTTTGGCTAATCCAGTCCGCCCTCGCGCTCTTCGGCGTATTGCTTCTTCTTAGCATCCCAATCATCATAGGCTTTGATGATTTTAGCCGCCAGCGGGTGGCGCACCACGTCACCATCACTAAAGCGCACCACTTCAATACCGGGAATATTCTCCACCTTGGGAATACAATCCATCAACCCCGACTTAATATCCTTGGGCAAATCGATTTGCGTGTGGTCCCCCGTGATGATCATGCGCGAGCGTTCGCCCATGCGGGTGAGGAACATTTTCATCTGCGTGCGGGTGGTGTTCTGCGCCTCATCGAGAATGACAAACGCATTGCTGAACGTGCGGCCACGCATGAACGCCAGTGGCGCCAGCTCAATTTCACCATTTTCAATCGCTTCTTGCACACGGTCGGCGGGCATCATGTCGAACAGCGCATCGTACAGCGGGCGCATATAAGGGTCGAGCTTCTCTTTCATGTCACCGGGCAAAAACCCAAGCTTCTCGCCAGCTTCCACCGCAGGGCGACTGAGGATAATCCGCTCAACTTTTTTGTTGAGGAACATATAGACCGCCATCGCCACCGCGATGTAGGTTTTCCCCGTCCCTGCAGGCCCCAAGGCAAACACAAGGTCGTTATCATATAACGCGCGGATATAGTTCGCCTGCACATGGCTGTAGGGCGTGATGGTTTTGCGCATGGTGCGGATGTAAACATCCGTATCCGCTGCATCCACCCCATGGCGGTTTTTAGGCTTTTTGTCGTTCACCGGCGGCATCATGCGAATCGCTGCATCAAGGTCGGTCTCGGTAATTTCTACGCCATTTTTAATTTGCTCATACAGCGATTGCAGCAACGTCTCCGCAGCCTCGATATCCCGCTTCAAGCCCGTGATGGACAGCATGTTACCCCGCGCCACTAGCTCCACACTCAGCGCCTGCTCCAGCCGTTTCAGGTGTGCATCGCGCTCGCCATACAGCAGTGGCAAAAACTGGTTATGTTCGAAGAACACATTACTGGTTTGCGTGTCGCGGGTCGGCTTCTTTTCGGGTTTGGACATGGGTGCTCCAGCCAGAGTTTAGGCGGCGACTAGGCAGCTTCCCCACGATTCATGCGAGCCTGCTGCCCAACAATTTCGCCCTTCAAGCTAAATTCGTAAGCCTCGGAAATAGCCACGTCAACGAGGCAGCCCATCATGTGCACAGCGTTCTCAAGCACCACGGATTGCATCCATGGCGTTTTGCCAATCACTTGGCCGTCCTTACGCCCTAGCCGCTCGATGAGTACAGGCTGGGTGGTGCCCACCATCTGCCGATTAAAGCGTAGCTGTTGGGTGGAAATCAGTTTCATCAAGCGCTGCATGCGATCATCCATCACCGCATCAGGCACCTGCTCGGCCTTTTCGGCAGCGGGGGTGCCGGGGCGGGGCGAATATTTGAACACATAACTGCCCGCAAAGCCCACAGTCTCCACCAGCTTCAGCGTATCCTCAAAATCCGCATCCGTTTCCCCAGGGAAGCCGACAATAAAATCCGAGCTGAACGCTATATCTGGCCGCGCTGCGCGCAGGCGCTCAATAATCGCAATGTAATCGGCGGCCGTGTGCTTCCGGTTCATCGCCTTCAAAATGCGGTCAGAACCCGATTGCACCGGCAAATGCAGCATCGGCATCAGGTTTTTCACCTGCCCATGCACGGCAATCAAATCATCATCCATGTCGCGCGGGTGGCTGGTGGTGTAGCGAATGCGCGCAATGCCATCAAGACTGGCGACTTTACGTATTAATTCCGCAAGGCCGATCTCCTGCCCCGCCTCATCCATACCGTGATAGGCATTCACATTCTGCCCCAGCAGCGCAATCTCAATGGCGCCTTGCTTCAGGTGCGTTTCCACCTCACGCATAATCGCATCCACTGGCCGCGAAAACTCGCCGCCGCGCGTGTAGGGCACCACACAGAATGTGCAGAATTTATCGCACCCTTCTTGAATCGACACAAACGCGCTGGAGCCTTGCGGTTGCAGCGACTCAGGCAGCAAATCGAATTTTTCTTCCTCGATAAATTCAAGGTTCACGACACTCTTTTGCGTCGCCTCCACCTGTGCAATCAAATCGGGCAGCGTATGATAACTCTGCGGGCCCACCACCACATCCACATACGGCGCGCGGGCAAGAATTTCCTCGCCTTCCGCCTGTGCGGTGCAGCCTGCCACGGCAATCATGGTGCGTTTGCCCTGCTCCGCGTGAGCCACCTTGTGCAGCCGCGCACGGCCAAGGTCAGAATACATTTTCTCCGCCGCCTTCTCGCGGATGTGGCAGGTGTTCAAAATCACCAGATCCGCATCCTCGGGCGAGTCACTCTCCACATAGCCCAGCGGCGCCAACACATCGGCCATGCGCGTGCTATCATACACGTTCATCTGGCAGCCATAGGTTTTGATGTAGAGTTTTTTGCTCATGCGCGCGGGTTTACTGCAGTTCACGCCACCGCGTCAATCTTCGCCGCTACAATGAAGTCATTGCGGCTCAAGCCCCCGACTGAATGGGTATTCAACACCAACTCCACATAGCCCCAACCGAAGCGGATTTCAGGGTGGTGATCCTGCACATGCGCAATCTCTGCCACCTTGGCCACCAGCCCCAATGCTTGCGTAAAATTCTTGAACTCCCAGCGCTTTTCAATGCGGTCGGGGTAGAATGTCCAATCCTCCAGCTCGCCCATCAGCATCATTGCCTCTTGGCCAGAGAGTTTGCCCTCCCCCTTGCGGCACGGCTTGCAATGTTCATTCACGATGGTCATGGCTCGTTCCTTGTCATTCCTGCTTTCGCATAAGCGACAAACTGTATATAGAAAAAATCATGAACACAAAACCCATTTTAGCCTTCGATTGCGCCTGTGTTGGTGGCAGCGTTACCTTGCATGTAAGCGGCATCAGCCACACCCACCGCCTCAGCCAAACCAAGGAAGCCGCGGAGCTTATCCCCGCCATCGACGCTCTCATGAAGGCGCACGGCGTGGCATATAGCGCCCTTGCCGCCCTCGTCACCACTGTTGGGCCGGGCAGCTTCACGGGGGTGCGCATTGGCTTGGCGGCGCTGCATGGCTTGGCGTTGGCACACCCCACCGCCATCAAAACCGTCACCACGCTCGAGGCCATGGCATGGGCTGTTTCGTTACAGACCCACGCTCCTGCTGACTTTTTCATCGCCCTGCGCGCTGGCAAGGGCGAGGTGTATGCACAGCGTTTTCAACGAAGCGACAACACCCCAATCACAAGTGGCGACATCACCCTTGTGCCCGAAACCTTCACCGCGTGGGATGCACCCTGCTTTGGCAACCACCTACCCACCGAGGATGCGTTCTTCCTCCACGGACCCGACGCCGCCGTGCTTTGCGCCATTGCCGAGCACCTGCCCACCACCACTCTTGCTAATGCGATGCCGCTTTACATTCGCCCGCCCGATGCAATTGCCGCCGCGCCTTATGCATGGCTTCAGGCAAAATGAACCTTTCGCTGTGTCCACACGCGTGCTAGACATGCCAATGTAGGAGAAGAATATGAAAAAACTACTCATTGCCACCCTCGCCCTTGCCCTCAGCGCCTGCCAGAACGCGCCAGAAGCCTTCAGCCCGCGCCCATTTGCGTTCGAGGTGAACCGCATGGCGCCACTTAACGTCAACGTCGCCGAAATTCGCATTACCGATGCCTACCAAGCCCCCATGCGCCGCCCGAATGTCGAGCAGGATTTTCCCGTTTCCCCCGCCAATGCAGTTCGCAAATGGGCCAATAGCCGCCTGCGCGCCAGCGGCACCAAAGGCATACTCGAAGTGGTGATCGAGGACGCCTCCGCCAAAGAAACAGCGCTAGCAAAAACCAAGGGCGTCAAAGGCATCTTCACCGACGACCAAGATGCGCGCTACGACGCCCGCATCAACGTCACCTTCCGCGCCTTTAATGGCACTGACGCGCTCTCAACCGCCAGCGGCAACGTGGTCATCACCCGCAACCAAACCATCAACGAAAGCGCCAGCGTGAACCAGCGCGAGGCCGTTTATCACCAAATGCTCTCCGAGATGATGATGAACTTCGATAGCGAGGCGAACGCACGCCTACGCCAATATTTTAGCACCTACCTGAGATAATATGCACCTTTATCTGCCCATTGCAGAGCTTTCCACCAATGCGATTCACTTGATTTTGCTGGGTGGCGTTGCGGGCTTGTTATCGGGCATTTTTGGCATTGGCGGCGGCTTCATCCTCACCCCCATGCTCATCTTCATGGGCATTCCCCCTGCCGTTTCCGTAGCCACCTCCACCAACATGATCGTGGCCTCCTCCTTCTCGGGCTTCCTCAGCCACTTCAAACATAAGCGGGTCGATATTCCTATGGGTATCTACCTCATTGGTGGCGGCCTGCTAGGCGTCTCCCTTGGCGTTTGGTCATTTGCGTGGATGCAAAAAATCGGTCAGGTCGATTTAATGATTACCTTGCTCTACATATCGCTACTGGTAACCATCAGCATCCTCATGCTGCGCGAAGCACGCCATATTATCCGCTCGCGGGCGGCAGGCAGCGACAAGCACCATGTGACAGCAATCGAGCTACCACAATGGATCACCAACCTCCCATGGCAAACCCACTTCAAACGTTCCGAGGTTACTCATAGCGCGTTTGTGCCTATGGTGGTCGGCCTGTTTTCAGGCATCTTGGTTGGCTTGCTTGGCATCGGTGGCGGCTTCATCATGATCCCCATGATGCTCTACATTCTGCGCATGCCTGTGACTGTCACCGTAGGCACCTCGCTATTCCAAATCATTTTCATCACGGCGGTTGCCACGTTGCTGCATGCTCTCAGCACCCACACGGTCGATATTGTGCTCGCAGGGCTACTGCTCATAGGTTCGGTCGTTGGCGCGCAATATGGCTCTCGGCTCGGCCACCACATCCCAAACCACCTTCTCAAATTAATGCTGGCAGGCTTACTCCTCATCGTTGCAGGGCGGTTGGCCTATGGCCTGTTTATTACGCCGAGTGAAATCTTTACCCTCATCACGAGTGCGCCATGAAGCCCTTGCGCCCCTTATTGCTCAGCATCATACTACTCGCCTTTTCTTGCCATGGGCAGGATTCTGCGCCCGTTAACCTTAACACCCCGTTGATTGCCGACCTGTCGCAGAACGCCATCGAAATTCGCTCCGATTTTAATGGCACACAGCTACTCGTCTTTGGGGCGCGCAATGTGGCGGGCGATATTGTCGTGGCGCTACGTGGCCCAAAAATCAACGCCCGTTTGCGGCGCAAAGACCGCATCGCAGGCATGTGGATGCATGTCGATCAGCGTAAATATTTTGGCTTACCTGTTTTTTATGGCATCGCCTCGACCAAGCCGCTCAACCGCCTTGCTCCGCCTGCGCTGCTGCAATCCCTTGGCCTTGGCGAAAACCGCATCATCCAAGCAGCAAATGCCACCCCCGATGAAGTGTTCGACAACGCGCTTGCCGAGTCATTCAAGCATAAATCGTGGTGGCAATCGCCCTTTGGCAAGGTGACCTATTTCGGCGAAAGCCTGTTCAAGGCGCGCATCGATTTACCCGATACACTGCCAAGTGGCAGCTATACCGCAGAAGTATACCTGTTCAATCGTGGCAAGTTGGTGGGCTTCCAGATGATTCCGCTCACCACCTCGAAAACGGGGTTCGACGCAGCGGTTGCCAATGCAGCCGCGAAGCATGGCGCCTTATACGGGCTTATCGCCATCCTCATGGCGCTGCTCGGCGGTTGGCTCGGCCACCGTATTTTCTACCGCCCGCGCGGGGAATAATTTCGCCCACACCCAACGGAAGCCCTGTTTTATTTTCTGCCAATACCAGCCATGCGGGCGCGTATTAATGACCACGGTTCCTGCGATGTAATCATGCCAGCCGCGCCGCTGCTTGTTGAACATTCCCCACAACATACCAATCATCAGCGGGGCGCAGGCCACACAATAGCCAAAAAACCGCAGAATATAGCGGGCGGCACTAACGGGCTCATCCGAGTTATGGCGCATTATTTTCAGACCCAGCAACCATTTGCCGGGGGTTGTCTGGTAGGTGATTTGAAACCCAACCACAAAGAATCCAATAATGAATAACTGCGCAAGCCCATTGAGAAACCATAGCTGCAACATGTACGAATCCCACGCTGCATTTATAAACTCCGAAAAAGTTGGCCGCTGAGGCATTGCATTAAAGATGGCATGGTCGCCCTGCGCATAGAAAAACCGTGTAAGCGGATCGAAAACGATATCTTTCAGCACCACAAAAACGAGCCCCAAATCGATCATCGCCGCCATGCTACGCTCATACATATCGCCATAGCGCGGGCCTTCATGCGGCTTCTTTTGGCCGAACGGATACATCATTAAGAAATTTTGGATCATACCAACTCCAGCGTATGAATGGCGGATGCCTGCTGCCACGAGGATACGCGTGGCTGTATAATCTGCAACGGAATATCTTGTATAAAGGGGGCTAAACCCGCTTCTGCCTCAGCAAGTGTGACACTGCTACCCTCGGCTTCATTCATCACCAGCGCAGCCACATTCAGGTTACGCGAACGCAGCGCCGCCAGCGCCGTCAGCGTATGGCTAATGCTACCAAGATAGCTACCAGTGACCAAAACCACAGGCGCAGCCACCGCTTCCATCCAGTCGAGCGTCGTAAAATCATTCGTCAGCGGCACCATCACCCCGCCTACCGTTTCAATCAGTGTCACGCCCTCACCGCCCATCTGTGCGCGCGTCCACGCAATCAGCGCATCCGTGTCGATGGATTTACCCTCCAGCGCTGCCGCACGGTGAGGTGAAAGTGGTGCCACAAAGCGCCACGGCGCAACTTCTTCTAACCTTTGCGTATGCCGATTAGCCGCCAAAATCTGCGCTGCATCATTGTCGTCGTTGCCATCCCAGCCACTTAACACTGGCTTAAACCCTCGCACTGCTTGCGCGCGTTGATTAGCTGCATGAAGCAGCGCGCAGGTGGTGAAGGTTTTACCAACCCCCGTCCCTGTGCCTGCCACAAAATAGGTCGTCATGCGGGTTTACGAAGAATGAAGAATTGGTGCTCCCACGTTGCGGGAACGCCATGTTCGGTGCGCAATTTCTCGTAGTGCGCTTCCATGGCCGCCCAACGCTTTGGCCCCACAAAATGGCGCGATTTCAGGCCAAAGTTATTCCCTGCACCAATACTGCGCATCGATTCCAGCAGCTCAGTCACGCTAGCATAGTGCTCGGTCAGCACGCGTCGTTCGGCCTGTACCACCTCAAGCCCCGCCACCGCCAACATGGCTTTGTGGGCAGCAAAATTACGCATCGGCAACAAACTCAACGGCAATTCGGCCTGCTGCGCACAGCCGCGCAGTTCGTGCAGCGTCATTTCCCCCAGCGTCGCTATGATGGCTTGGCTTTCGGGCTTCATCACCCGCGCCAACTCGGCGAATGCCTTGGGTTGGTCTTCCACCCATTGATAGCACAGCGAACTCACCGCCCCATCCACACTAGCATCCGCAAGCGGCAATTGCGTTGCGTCACCTGCAATAGCTTGGCAGCGCAAGCCTGCAATTTCACACATCCCCATCGACATATCCACGCCCAGCACCCGCCAATGCGGGCGGCGTCCACGCGCCTCGGCCGCAAAATAGCCCGTGCCGCAACCAATATCCGCAATCGTTGCGTCCTCTGGCAGCGCACCCAAAGCCGCTTCCAAAACCCTGAGATTTTCGCGGCGCTGGCGGGTGGCGCACACATCATAATTGCTGGCGGCGCGGCTAAAATTATCCTGTAAGCGTTGGCGTTCAATCAGCATCAGGCAACCCCATGCATCGCACGGTGTGCCTCTATTTCAGCACGCAGGCGCGCCGCGTCATGCACATGCGGCGCATGCCCCACATTCGCCCAGCTATTCAAGGTAGCGCTTGGTAAGCGTCGCGCCAGTTGTTCGCCCTGCGCATGCGGCACAATATGATCGTTCATACCGTGAATGATAAGGATTGGCGCCGTAGATGCAAGCATCCGTTGCGAAAAATCATACGCCCCCAAATCATCCAGCCATGGCAGCCAGCGCGCCACTTCCTCCACCTTGGGGTGGTGCCCTAGCATCTCCATCACCTCGCGCATGCGCGCATCACCCTTGGCAATCAGGCCGTGAAAGCGGGTCATCGTGCGCTCAGGGTCGGCGGCATAGCTCTCGCGAAACAGGCGAAATGTCTCCTCGCCCATGCCATGCTCGCCCACAAAACGCTGCGGCACGCCAATCAACGTCAAGTGCTTGGGCGCTAGTGCTCCTGCCGCTACTGCCCGAAGCGCCAGCTGCCCTCCCATCGACCAGCCAACAAGATGGCGTGGCTTAATTTTTCTGAGCGCTTCAATCGCTTCATCGGGATTTTTGTAATCACTATAATCAAACAACACCGCATCGTCCGCCAGATGTATCAGGGCATCGGCAGGTTGTGTCCATCCGCTTAGTAATAGGGTCGTCATGCTATTCTCCTCAATGCCGCAATCAGCGCGTCAACCTGCTCATCGCTATGCGCGCAGCTAAACGCCAGTCGCAAGCGCGCCGTGCCAACAGGCACCGTTGGTGGGCGAATGGCGACCGCGAGAATACCCAGATCTTTTAGTTTCTCCGAGGCCGCCAGCGCTGCCTCAGGTGTGCCGAGCATCACGGGCACAATCGCACTTTGGGCGGGGGGCAAGCCAAGCGCATCCGTCACCCGCCGCGCCAGTGCAATCGCACGTTCGCCGCGCTCGGGCTGGGCATCCATCACCTCCAGCGCCGCAATGGACGAGGCGCACAGCGCTGGCGGCAATCCTGTGCTGAAGATAAAACTGCGCGCCCCATTGATCAGATAATCAATCAACTTTTGGCTGCCACACACATAGCCGCCATACCCACCTGCCGATTTGCTCAGCGTGCCCATCCAAACATCAATCGCCACGCGTGATTTCACGATGCCCAAGCCATGCGCATCGTCGGCCATCGTCCAGCATTCATGCGCCTCAGCCAATGCAGCTATTTGCTCCAGCGGCGCCACGTCACCATCCATACTGAACACATGGTCGCTGACAATCAGCGCGTTGGGCGATTCATCGCGGTGCTCCTTCAACAGCGCCTCTAGGTGCGCCATGTCGTTGTGCTTAAACCGAATCAGCCGCGCGCCCGAAAGCTGGGCCGCATCGATAATGCAGGCATGCACCAGCTTGTCAGCAAAAATCACATCGCCCTTTTTCATGAGGGCGGGGATAACACCGAGATTCGTCAGGTAGCCGCTGCCAAATACCAGCGCCGCCTCGGCGCCCTTCATGGCGGCCAGTTTTGCCTCCAGCGGGGCGTAAAACGGGTGATTGCCAGTCACAAGGCGCGAAGCCCCTGCCCCCGCGCCAAACTTGGCGGCTGCCAACGTGCCTGCGCCCGTCACCTTCGGGTGGCTGCGCAGCCCCAAATAATCATTACAGGCGAAGGACACATAACGCCGCCCATCTTGCTCAATGGTGACGGCCTGATTCTTCACCCGCGCGCTCACCCTAAGGCCACGCCGCAAGCGTTGCGATTCAATCTGGCGCAGCTCGGCCGCGCAATGTTCGTCTAAATACACCATTTTCCGTTGCGAGGCTTAGCATTACGGGGTAAATCACGCAAACACCAATGAACGAGTTGTTATGACCCTACGCCATGATTGGACGAAACCCGAAGTCGAAGCCCTGTTCGCGCTGCCGCTGAACGAGCTGCTTTTCCGCGCCGCCACCGTGCACCGTGCGAATTTCGATGCCAATGAAGTCCAAATCTCGCAGCTTTGCTCCATCAAAACCGGCGGATGCCCTGAGGATTGCAACTATTGCAGCCAATCTGCCAAATTCGATACGCCCGTAAAAGCCACCAAATTGATGGAAGTGGAAAAGGTTCTGGCCGATGCCCGCGCCGCCAAAGCCGCCGGTGCCAGCCGTTTCTGCATGGGTGCCGCATGGCGCAACCCGAAAGAGCGCGATATGCCCGCCGTCACCAGCATGATCCGCGAAGTGAAGGCCATGGGGCTTGAAACCTGCGCCACGCTGGGCATGCTAACCCCCGCCCAAGCACTCGAACTGGCGCATGCAGGGCTCGATTATTACAACCACAACCTCGACACCTCCGAGGAATATTACAACGAAATCATCACCACCCGCACCTATCAGGATCGGCTCGACACCCTCGCCAGCGTGCGCGATGCGGGCATGAAAACCTGCTGCGGCGGCATCATGGGCATGGGCGAAACCGTTGCCGACCGCGCGTCGATGTTAGTAACATTAGCTAACCTGCCTGCGCACCCCGAATCGGTGCCCATCAACCTGCTCATCCCCGCCGAGGGTACGCCCCTCGCTGGCAAACCGCGTATCGATGGTATCGAGTTCGTGCGCACCATCGCCGTCGCCCGCCTCCTCATGCCGCACTCCTTCGTGCGCCTCAGCGCAGGCCGCGAGGGCATGAGCGAGGAACTGCAAGCCATGTGCTTCTTTGCTGGTGCCAACTCCATTTTCGTCGGCGAAAAACTCCTCACCGCCGCAAACCCCGACCATGATAGCGACAAAGCATTGTTTGCGAAATTGGGGCTGAAGCCAATGGCGAACCCCACCATGGAAGCAAAAGCGGCGTAAATTAGCCTCTAACGGCACCACGAATAGTCTGACGAGATTGACTGAGCGCTTCAAGATGCTGTGGCTCGGTCAATCGTTGTAACGCCTCATCCGAAACATACACAGGATAGGCTTTCACTTCCGACATATCCTTTCTGGGCAGCAGCATCAGGTGGTTAGGCAAAAGTGACGGGTCTTTAATGGCTAGTGGCCTTGCTGCATTCACAAACGCCTGCGCCGCAAGCGCAGTCGGGAACCCAATGATGGTACCCGAAAAAATGGGGTCCGAAGATGAAAATACGTCATCTGATTTTTTTCTATTTCCATCAGCAATCTCGACTGGAAATTTAAATTTGACAGCATCCCCCTCATAAAGACTGCCCTCAAACGAGAGGCCACGGCTTTTCACCGCTTCAATTACTTCTTGCGCAAACTTGCTTCCACCACTCAGCGCTTCCACCAACGAGGCTTCTGTTTTCCCCACAACATCGCCCACAGTCTGCATATTATTTGCTTTCAATAAATTCTCAGCCCTCAGAGAGATCCCAAGCGAACTTACATCACTGGCAAGCAACGCTGCATCCTCGCTACGCGGCGTCGGAGCCGAGAGTGCACCAACCAATGCTTCTATTTTTTGCGCGCGGGTCTGTGAATCCATAACTCTCTCCAAATATGCTAGCTCTGCTCAGATAATACCCAGTCTAACCTCCTTTTTGTGTGACAGTTTCATGAAGCTTGCGCTATACTGAACTCAAACAAGCTGCAGGCAATCATTGAAAAACAATACGTTAAACAGCAATCCAGCATGGCTAGAAAGCGGATACCAGCACATCTGGCTGCCCTATACGCAGATGCAAACGGCCGCCATGCCCGAGGCGGTGGTGGGCGCAAGCGGCTGCCGCATTAAACTGGCTGATGGGCGCGAGCTGATTGATGGCACCGCCAGCTGGTGGAGCATGTGCCATGGTTATCAGCACCCGCATATTGTCGAAGCCATCACCAAGCAAGCCTCCACGCTTTCACACGTCATGTTCGGCGGCCTCGCGCACGAGCAGGCTTACAACCTTGCCGCCCGCCTGTGCAAAACCGCTGGTATGGGCATGGAGCGCGTGTTTTTCAGCGAGTCTGGCTCCGTCGCGGTCGAAGTCGCCCTCAAAATGGCGCTGCAATATTGGCGCAATCTCGGCCAGCCCAAAAAATCGAAATTCATCTGCTTCAACAACGGCTATCACGGCGACACCGTGGGCGCGATGAGCGTGAGCGCGAGCAGCGAATTCAACCACGCCTACGACAATCTAACCAACCGCAACTTCACACTCGACATCCCGACGGATGAATACAGCTTTGCCGAATTTGCTGATACGATTGCGGCCATTAAAAGCAGCACTGCCGCCCTCATCATCGAGCCGTTGGTGCAGGCAGCGGGTGGCTTCAAGTTCCACTCACCCGATATCCTTTCCGAAATCCGCCGCGTCTGCCGCGAGCACGATATTTTGTTCATTGCGGATGAAATCGCCACGGGCTTCGCACGCACGGGCAGCCTGTTCGCCTGCCACGAGGCAGCGATCGAGCCCGACATTCTCTGCCTTGGCAAAGCGCTCAGTGGTGGCCACATGCCCCTTGCCGCCACACTTGCCAATGCCAAAGTGTTCAACGCCTTCCTCGGCACCGAATATGAAAAAGCGCTCATGCACGGCCCCACCTACATGGCGCACGCAATCGCCTGTGCTGCTGCCAATGCCTCGCTCGATCTGTTCGAGCGCGAGCCTCGCGTAGTACAAGCCGAGGCACTAGAGCAAAAACTGTGGGAGGGTCTAAGACCCTTCAGACAAAAAAATGGTGTGGTGGATGTGCGCGTCAAAGGCGCCATCGGCGTGATTGAGATGAATAGCGATGCTGAAAACAACCAGCGCCTACGTCAGGAATTCATCACCCACGGTGTATGGCTGCGCCCCTTCGGCCACTGCCTCTACCTCATGCCACCGCTGGTGATGAGCGATGCGGAGCTTGAGAAAATCTTCACGGCGATTGGCGCGGTATTGAAATAACCGTCATTGCAGCGAAAGCTGGAATGACGAAACTTATTTTTCCAACTGCCCAATATACCCAGCAATCACATCCAGCCCCGCCTGCCAAAAGTCAGGCTTGCTAGCATCCAGCCCGAACGGCTTCAGCAATTCCTTGTGGCGAAGTGAGCCACCTGCCTTCAGCATCGTCAGGTATTTCTTCGTGAATGCATCCGCTTTGCCCGCCTTCTTCTCACGCAGGTAAACGCCATAGAGCGAGTTCACCAAGCAATCGCCAAACGCATAGGCATAGACATAAAATGGCGAGTGGATGAAGTGCGGAATGTACATCCAATAGCTGGAATATTCAGGGTGCAGCTTGATCGCCGGCCCCAGCGACTCCGCCGAGACCTGCATCCAGATCTCGCCAATGCGCTCGACCGATAATTCGCCGTAGCGGCGCTCCGCATGCACCATGCGTTCGAACTCGCAGAAAGCAATCTGGCGCACCACGGTATTGAGCATATCCTCAATTTTCCCCGCGATGAGTAGCTGGCGATTTTTCTTATTTGTCTCGCGGTTCAACAGCTCTTGGAAGGTCAACATCTCTCCAAACACGCTCGCCGTCTCGGCTAGTGTTAGCGGCGTGTCGGCCATCAGCGCGCCTTGGCCAGCGCTCAGCACTTGGTGCACGCCATGCCCCAACTCATGCGCCAGCGTCATCACGTCGCGCGTTTTGCCCATGTAGTTCAGCAGTAAATACGGGTGCACGCTGGGCACAGTGGGGTGCGCAAATGCGCCCGTGGCTTTGCCCGCACGCACTGGCACATCAATCCATGCATTATCAAAAAATTTGTCGCCCACTTTGGCGAGTTCTGGCGAGAACGCCTTATACGCCTCGCGCACCAGCTTCACGCCATCCGCCCAGTCGATGCGCTTGTCGCTCGCGGCGGGCAGTGGCGCGTTGCGGTCCCAATAATCCAGCGCTTTCACGTCGAATTGCTTGGCCTTCCACGCGTAATATTTGTGCGCGAGGTTTTTATAATTCTTCTTCACGGTGGCAATGAGCGCCTCCACCACTTCATCCTCAACCTGATTGCTCACGTTGCGGCTGCTGATGGGCTTCGCAAAATTGCGTTTCTCATCCTCGATATGCTTCGCTTTGGCGAGCGTATTCGTAATCAGGGCAAACAGCGGCGCGTTGGCGGCAAACACGCGCGCCACTTCCTTCGCGGCGGATTTGCGCTTCTTCGCATCCTTGCCCGACAGCAAATCCAGCGCTTGTGGCTCGGTCATTTTCTTGCCATCGACGGTGAATTCTAAGCGCGAGATGCTCTCATCGAACAAACGCTGCCACGCGCCCATCGTCACCGAAGTTTCGTGGATGTAGCCCTCAAGCTCATCACTCAACTGGTAGGGCTTATAGCTGCGCACGGCGTCGAGCCACGGCTTGTAATGCGCCAGCTTCTTCGAGGTTTTGTACCCCTTCGCCAGCTGCCCATCACTCAGCTTGTTCAGTTCCAGTGTAAAGAAAATAAGCTGGCTGCTAATGACTGTCAGCTGCTCCTGCGCATTCTGGTAAAACTGCGTGTGCACAGGGTTGCTCATATCGCTGGCATAGATCAATTGCGCATAGCTACCAATTTTGCCGAGCCCATCTTGCATCGCCTCAAACTCGGCCACCGCTTTGGCCAGCGCATCGGCGCTCAGCTTGGCAAGCTTACCCATATTGGCCTTGGCAAACGCGCTCGCTTCTTTCTCGAGCGCCTTAAACTCGGCCGCAATTTTGGGGTCCTTTGGCGAGGCGTAGAAATCCGTCAAATCCCATACTGGAAGCGACTTTACCACTTTCGCAGGCGCTTTCTTAGCCGCGATCTTTTTAGCAGGTTGCTTCGCCATGATTAGCCCCGAACGCTAGGATCTGGAACTTCGATAGGAGCAAGCTTCACTTTATTCGAAGGCGGCAACTGTGGCACCAACGGCGTGTTCAACTCACTCGATTTATCTGGCGAGGGTGCAGGAGCATCGGCAGCGGGCGCATCCGCGGCGGGAGCATTGCCGTTCGGCGCTGATGGCATCATGGCACCACGTTTACTCTCGATTGCTTGCTGGAGGAATACCGCAAAGAGCTCTTCAAAGGTTGATGCGCCAATCTTGAACACACCACCACGCGCACGCTCAATAGGAATCACAGCATCTTTCAATTGCTCGGCAGGCGTTGCTGTAATTTTCACAAGCAGTGCCACAATCACTGGCTCACTCGCCTTATCGATCACACCATATTTGCTCAGCTCCGCTAGGACAAACGGCACATTCGTAAGGCTGATATTCGCCGTACCCACAGGCATCGAATCTTCTGCGCTGGCCGTAAAGTTTGCCGTTGCTTTCAATGCGGCATCTTTAGTGGTCAATTCAAGATGTTTCAACACCATCACAGATTCAGGCGACTGAATATTAGCAACCGCCTCTGCGTTCTTGGGCATTGCTCCTTCATAGCTAGCATCTAAAGAAAGCGCGATGGGCAGGTAAGGGAACGACGGATCAACCGAAGAGAGCGGACCCGCTTTTAGGCTAGCAGCCACCACATTCAGCTTTTTCTCGTTCAGCTTATTGCTCCATTTTCCAGTTAGCTCTGCCAGTTTAACTGCACGGCTCGGATCAATTTGCGGAGAGAACGCGACGTCCTTAAGGTCAATCGCTGCGTCACCCAAGCCGCTTTCATCTTCTGCCATATTGGCGATTACCGTACCGCCCGACGCTGCGGTAACGATCATGCTCTCATACACAGGAACAACCGTTGGCGTTTCACTTTCACCGCCAATTGCTTGCTGCTCCTTGAGGTAGGTAAAGTCCATTTGGCTTGGCATACGGTATTCGATTCTGCCAAAGCTCACTTCTCCAACCTTGCTCTGGGAAGCTACAACTTCCTGCGGCACGTTGCTCTTGATTTTCAGCAACGATTTTTCTGGCGCTTTCAAATCCGCAAAGTCAATCGGCTGCGCAGCCTTGATCGTCGTACTCGAAACGCTCGGATAAATTTCAATCGCAGGCGTCGTAATACGCAGCGCATCCGATTTGCCGCTTGAGCCTTGCGCTGCTGTGCCCTCATCAAGCGGTTTAATCGTCAGCACTGGCTCACGCATAACAACATGCTTACTTGTAAAGCTACCAGCCACCTCAAGATCAGCGTACATCAGGTTGATGTCGCGACCACCCGCGCGCCCCTCTTCCTTAATCTGTACAATGAACGCATCCACTTGCTGTTTCACCAGCGCCTTATCGAGCCCCATGCGGGAAGCCACAAAGCCGCCCACCGCAATCGCGATGACAACCCCAGCGATAGGCAGAAGGAGATTGCGCTTTTTCTTGGTTACAGTTTCAGCAGGTGTTGGCTCGGTCATGTTCATCTCGTTGTGAGGGGTTATTTCTTATCAACTTGCATGTTGCGGGTTGCGCTTGGCAACTTCACTTTCAAGCCATCCAAGCTGTCATTCATCATAATTTGGCAGCCAAGACGCGAGGTATGGGTGAGGCCAAAGGCCAAATCCAACATGTCTTCCTCATCATCCGTTGCTTTGGGCAATTGCTTGTAAAACGCCTCATCCACAATCACGTGGCAGGTGCTGCACGCCAGCGATCCTTCGCATGCGCCCTCAAGCGAGACAGCATTCTTGTGTGCCACTTCCAGCAGCGAAATGCCGTTGGGCGCATCCACCGTTTTTTCTGTTCCATCGTTCAGTACAAAGGTAATTTTAGGCATTTCTCTCTCGTTGTCTTACTAGTTCACTTCATCCACGTTTCGTCCCGATAGCGCCGCTGCTATCGAAGCATTCATGCGCCTCTCGGCGAAGGGGCCAACCAGCGCATTCAATTGGTGCACCTCGTGGTCAATTCGCTCGCGGTTAGTTCCCGCCATCATTTCCTTCACCCGCGCAATTTGGCCATTAATCATAGCCTCTTCACCCGGTTTCAGCAGTGCCGCATCCGCCTTGATGGCCGAAGCAACATCGTTCAACGCCCGCTCGGCTTCCACCCGCGCCTCAATCAACAACCGCTCGGTAATATCCGCACGGGCATGCTGCATACTGTCGGCAACCATACGTTCGATTTCCTCGAACGCAAGGCCATACGAGGGTTTAACCTCAACCTTCTGCTCGGTATTGGTCAGCAGTTCCTTTGCTGCCACAGTCAGCAAGCCATCGGCATCCAGCGCAAAGCGCACCTCGATGCGCGCCGCACCCGCCACCATGGGGGGAATGCCACGCAGCGTAAACTTCGCGAGGCTTCGGCAATCCGCCACTTTTTCACGCTCGCCCTGCACCACATGGATGCTCATGGCCGTCTGCCCATCCTGATAGGTCGTAAATTCTTGCGCCACCGCAGCAGGGATGGGCGTATTGCGGTAAATCAGCTTCTCAACAATCCCGCCCACGGTTTCAAGCCCGAGCGAGAGCGGCGTCACATCCAGCAACAAATTATCCGAGCCCTTCGTCAACGCCTCGGCCTGCAGTGCCGCACCCAGCGCCACCACCAAATCAGGGTCCACACTATCCAGCGGCTTTTTACCAAACAACGCTTCCACCTTTGCCTTCACCAGCGGAATACGTGTGGAGCCACCCACCAACACCACGCCCGTAACTGCCTGCGGCGTCAATTTCGCATCGTTCAACGCCCCCTCACAGCACGCCAGCGTGCGCGCAATCAGCGGTTCCATCAGGCGTTCCAGCATTGGCACATCGAGCGCGAAGCCAACACCATTCCAAACAATTTCTGTGATCGCACCGTTGCTCAACGCCTCTTTAGCTGTGCGACACAGTGCCAGCAATTCGCCAAGCTCGGCAGGCGTCAGGCTTTCCGTTTGGGTGCCTGCCTTTTCCATCACCTTCGCGGCAATCGCGTGGTCGATATCATCACCACCGAGCTTTGTATCTCCCGCCGTCGAAAGCACCTGAAACACGCCCTCTTCCAGCTTCAAAATCGAAATATCAAACGTACCACCGCCAAAATCATAAATCGCGAACACGCCCTGCGCGCGGGCGTCAAGGCCATAGGCCAACGCGGCGGCTGTTGGCTCGTTAATTAGGCGCAACACCTCAAGCCCCGCAAGGCGCGCAGCGTCCTTGGTTGCGGCTCGTGCAGCATCATCGAAATAGGCAGGCACCGTAATCACCGCCTTGCCAACCTCGCGCCCCAGCGCGTCAGAGGCCATATCCTTCAAGTGGCGCAAAATATCCGCCGAAACCTCAACCGGTGTCAGCACGCGGTCGCCCACTTTCACGCGCACCATGCCTTCGCATTCCGTATCCAAATCATACGGCAACTGCCCCGCCACCGCATCAATATCCGCCGCGGCCTTGCCCATCAGGCGCTTGATGGAGGCGATCACGCCCGCCTCGCCCTCGCCGTAAGATTTGCGCGCTTCGTGCCCGACGCTCGCAGAATTATCCGTATACAGCACCATCGAGGGAATAATCGCCCGCCCGTGCGCATCGGCAATCGCCTCGGCTTCGCCATTCGTGGCAATCGCCACCACGCTGTGTGTTGTGCCCAAATCAATGCCAATCGCCACCGTGTCTGCATGTGGCAGAGGCGTTTGCCCAGGTTCATGTATTTGCAAAAGATTAACCATGTGCGTGTGCCGCCTTCAGTCGATAAATTAGCATATGCGCCGCTTCCATCGCCTTGCCCAAATATTGCAGGCGAATCGTTTCGCTGGTTGCGCGCGGGTAATCCGCTGCGGCGAAAGCCTCCGCGAGCGCCTTCTCATTTGCTGCCGCCAGCGCCTTAATTTCCGAAACAATCCCCGCCAGCGCCGCTCCATCCTGCCCTGCATCCATCACCCGCTCGCGCAGCTCCATCATCTCCATCAGGATGGCTGGAGGCACGGTTGCATCATCGCTCAGTGCATCAATGCCCTGCAACTCCAGCAAATGCTCGGCGCGGGTGAGTGGGTTTTTGAGGGTTTCGTATGCATCGTTTACCAAGGTCGAGCGGCGTACAGCTTCCACCCGCTCCGCTTCAGGCTTGCCGATAAAGCGGTCGGGGTGCGTCGCGCGCTGGGCAGCAAAATACGCCTTCTCGAGCTGCGCTAAGTTCAGCGCAAACGTCGCGGGCATTTCCAAGATATCGAACAAGCTGTCCATCGCGCGCGGGTTTAGGGGAAATTAGCGGATGTGTCTAGCGCTACGGCATCACTCGGCTGGGTGCATCCTTATCCGAATAAAGCGGATAGAGCGCACGGGCGTTGAATAGCTGGTAGTGCCACCATTCATTGCGATAAAAATCCCAGCCTGCCGTGGTCATTATTCCCATCAGCAGCAGGCGGTTGCGCTGCGCTTCGGCGTTGATATCCAGCCGCCCATGGTGCGAGCGCGGGTGGAATTCATCAAACGCGGTGCCCATGTCGAGCGGTGTCCAATCCCAGCGGCACAGCACCAAATCCACCGCCGCCCCGCGCGAGTGCGGCGAACCCTTCGCAGGGTCGGCCAAAAAATGCGGGTCAGGGGTGTGCTCCCACAGCTTCCATTGCGCTTCCGTGGGGCGAAACGCATCGTAGATAATAAAGCGATAGCCCTGCGTTTTGGCCAGCTCCACCGCGCGTGTCAGCAGCTTGGCCGCTTCCGTATTCAGGTAGCATTTTGCGTCCTTGCGGTAGACAGGCTTGCCCGTGAAATTATCCTTCGTCGCATATTTCAAATCAATGCGGACATCGTGGCTTTCGGGGCTAATCTCAACCAAGGACACCAGCGGCCTCCAGTTCTTTGCTTAAGCCCGCGCGGATCGTGTTCTCGCATGCTTTGGACAGGCCTTTTCTGTCGCCATACGTGCCAATGCGCTCCACGTCATAGAACGTCACGCCAATTTGCACGTTGGGGAACTGGAACATGCTCCACAAATGGGCGACCAAGGTTGCATCCCCTACCCACGAAACTTGCTCGCGCGTGGCAGCACTCAGCGGAATTCCTGCAACCGATTTATAGGCAATGCTAATGGGCTGCACTGGCAAATCAAAATTTTCCGCAAGGCTGAAAAAGCCGCTTTTGAATGGCATCACGTTGAAGCCATCGCCCGTCGTCCCTTCGGGGAACAGCCCTAGCACCTTACCGCTCGATAGGCGGCTGGCCATTTCAGCCTGCACGCGCTGCATATCCGCCGCGCGGCGCTCCACAAACACACTATCCGCCAACACACACAGAAAGCCAATAATAGGCCAACTGCGGATTTCTTTTTTAGGAGTGAACGACAGCGGCATCAGCGCACCCAGCACCATAATATCGAGGTAGCTGGAATGGTTCGCCACCAACATCAGTGGCCTGTCTTTCGCAGGCGTTCCCGTAATGCTCACTTGCAACCCCATGGCGCGGCTAAGCAAAATAAAGAAGCATTGCGCTATGCGCGCGCGTGGGCGTTCAATGGCTAGGCACCACAGCATGAGCGCAGGGATAACAAGCGTAACGGTAATCATCACAAACAGAAGCACACGCACCACCGCGCGCAAGCGAGAACGAGGAAAAGGCGTCAACGTCGCGTCCATGGTGCTATTCCGGCATATAGCGGTCAGCATACCGCGCTTGCAGCATGTCGGTTTGCACCACAATGGAAACATCAGTAGTGTTGAACGCATAGTCAATCACTGCACCATCGCCCACATGGCCATTCAGGCGCAGATAACCTTTGATCAGCGGCGGAAGAACCACGAGTGCCGCGCGAGGGTTCACTTCTTCCTTAGGCATCAGATTCATGTTCACATAATGCGCGGGCAGTGCCACGGGACGAATCCCTTCAGGCGCCATGTGGAAATGGTAGAGATAGGAAAGCGCATGAATATGCTCCTTCACGTTCACCCCGTGAAAGCTCGCACAGCCGAATAACAGCTTCACATTCTTGGCGGCAATGAACGAACCAATCCCCTGCCATAGCATTTGAATGACAGGGCGGGTGCGGTATTGCTGCTCCACACAACTACGCCCCAGCTCCATAATCTCGACGGGGTTCGCCTTCAGCGCACCGATATCATATTCCGTTTCGGTGTAAAAACTGCCGATTTTCGCCATGTTGGTGCGTGTCAGCAGGCGATACGTTCCCACCACACGTGCATCACCGATGCGGTTGTTATCCGTTACAATCAGGTGGTGGCACGCTTCATCATATTGGTCGAAATCACGCTTTTGTTGCTGAACCGCAAGGTTCGCGGCAGCGCCCATTTCCTCACAAAAAATGCGATAGCGCAAACGCTGGGCGGCATAGACATCCGCCTCGTTCTCCGCCAACCTCAGGGTAAGGTGGCCAGCATGAATCGGCTTAAATACATCTTCAAAAATCATGAGCCCTTCTTAACTCGCCGTGTCATCGAGCGGAACACAGAATAGTTCCAGCCGGTGATCCACCAGCTTGTAGCCAAGCTCGCGGGCGATTTTTTCCTGCAGTTTCTCTATTTCGGCATTGGTGAATTCCACCACCTTACCGCTTCGTAAATCAATCAAATGATCGTGGTGCTGCTCAGGCATTTCCTCATAACGAGCGCGGCCATCGCCAAAATCGTGGCGCTCGATAATATGCGCATCCTCGAACAGCTTCACCGTGCGGTAAACCGTTGCAATACTTATCTTATTATCAATTTTAACTGCCCGTGCATACAGCGCTTCCACATCGGGGTGGTCATCTGCATCCGACAGCACACGGGCAATAACCCGCCGCTGCTCGGTCATTTTCAGGCCTTTTTCAATGCATTTCTTCTCTAATACGCTTGGCATAGGGGTCGCACCTAAGCCCAATTGTCACCGAAGGGCAAGCCTTTCGACATTTTTGTTAAGGAAACTTGACGGTTATCCCCCGATATACTAGTAAATGCCAAATAATACAAAATAGAATGAACAATCATTCAACAATCGGCAACCCGTTACCTTAAAGGCAAGCAACCATGAAAAACAAATCGCGCTCACTCGCGCTCGCGGCAAACAACGCCAGCGACGCAGCACCCGCCACCATCAATCACGATGTATTGCTTGCCGCTACCTCGCAAATCGTGAGCGCTTATATTGCGAATCGCGGCGCCGAGGAGCTGAACCTCACCGCCCTCACCACGGATGTCTACGCAACGCTGCGCAGCCTCGCCAGCGCCGATGCCGCAGCGAATGCAAGCGCACCGACGGGTGGCAACAGCCGCAAGCCGGTTGTTTCGGTCGAAGAATCCGTAAAGGCCGATTACCTAGTATGTTTGGAAGATGGCAAGCGCGTGAAAATGCTCAAGCGCCACCTCAAAACCGCCTATGGCATGAGCCCCGAGCAATACCGCGCCCGCTGGGATCTGCCAGCCACCTACCCCATGGTTGCCCCCAACTATGCAAAAGTACGCAGCAACCTCGCCAAGCAAATTGGTTTGGGTCGCCGCAGCAGCCTCAGCGCCGCTAAAGCGCGTATGAATGCCGCCGCAGCGAATTTGCGATAATTAATCTAACGCATCATCTTGAGTTCATATAGCCACTGTATGCCTGATGGCACGCAACAACTAATGGACTCATTATGAACCATCTCCGTTCGCTCATTATCGTCGCCACCATCAGCCTCAGCGGTTCGGCGGCGCTTGCCCAGCCTGTGGCGATGCAACGCATCCCCAAAACCGACCATAATGGCACCTATTGCCGCGAATACCAACAGATGGTGACCGTCGCAGGTCGCAAGCAGGAAAGTTACGGCACCGCCTGCATGCAGCCTGATGGCTCATGGAAAATCCTGCCAAGTAATGTTGAGCAACAAGCGGATGCGGAGGATATCGAATATATCGAGCCACCGCGTTACGTTTCGCAGCCTGTTTATGTCGTGCCGCCACCCATCTATTATGAGCCAGAACCTTACTATCATCGCCCCTACGGATACCCTTATGCGCGCAGTGGTTTCAGCATCGAGTTCGGCTCTGGCGGCCATTACCGCCGCGGCTATGGCGGGCACCACTATCGTCACTAGGGCTTACTAAACCTCATCCAGCCCCACATCCACCGCCACGGCAGAATGGGTGAGCTTGCCGACGCTGATATAATCCACGCCCGTTTCCGCAATCGCGCGCACGGTGGCAAGGCTCACATTGCCGCTGGCCTCGGTTTTCACTGCCTGCTTCGTGGCCGCATTGTGCATGCGCACCTTGGCCACTGCCTCGCGCAGCTGCTCGTTACTCATATTATCAAGCAGCACACTATCCACCCCCGCCGCCAGCGCTTCATCGAGCTGCGCTAGGGTGTCGCACTCCACCTCGATGGATTTGTTCGCGTCATACGCCCGCGCCGCGCTCACCGCCGCCGCCACGCCACCTGCCACCGCAATGTGGTTATCCTTAATCAGCACCGCATCAAAAAGCCCCATGCGGTGGTTCTGCCCACCGCCGCACTTCACGGCATATTTCTGCGCGGTGCGCATGCCTAGCCATGTTTTGCGCGTGTCCAAAATCGTCGCGCCCGTGCCCGCCACTGCATCCACATACTGCCGCGTCAGCGTCGCCACGCCCGAAAGCTGCTGTACCAAATTCAGCGCCACCCGTTCGCCCGAAAGCAGCGCGCGCGCAGGGCCAGTCAGGGCGGCAAGTGTGGTGCCAGCGCTCACTTTCGCGCCCTCCTCCACCTTAATCTCCACCCGCACGCTCGCATCCACCATCGCCATCAATTCTGGCAGAAACACAAGGCCACAGGCTACCATCTCCGCCCGCGCATTCATCGCAAAGCGCGCGGTGGCTTCCACTGGAATGGTCGCCAAACTAGTGATGTCGCCCGTGCCAATATCCTCGGCCAGCGCCGCGTTTAAAAGCGAAGTAATATCGATGGGTGATTGCATAAATGCGCCTTAGTCACTAATTAACTCATCAGCTATCTACGTCATTCCAGCGAAAGCTGGAATCCATTTTTACCAATGCAGAGCAAATGACCGCCTACCCCATCACCCACCACACCCTCGACGTCGCCATTATCGGCGCGGGAGGGGCTGGCTTGCGCGCGGCGATTGCGGCGAGTGAGGGCGGCCTGCGCGTGGGCGTTATTTCTAAAGTGGATCCCCGCCGCAGCCACACCATGGCGGCGCAAGGCGGCATCAACGCCGCGCTTGGCACTCGCGGGCCCGATGATTGGCGTTGGCACATGTACGACACCGTGCGCGGTTCCGATTGGCTGGGTGACCAAGACGCCATTGCGCGCCTGTGCGAGCAAGCCCCCCGCGCCATCACCGAACTCGCCGATTGGGGCGTCCCCTTCACGCGCGACGAAAAAGGCCAAATCTACCAACGCCCGTATGGCGGCCAAACCATCGAGTATGGTGGCGACCCAGCCTTTCGCGCCGCCGCCGCCGAAGACCGCACTGGCCAAGCCATCATGCAGGTGATGCTCAAGCGCGCCATCAACCGCCCCATCACCTTCTATTCCGAATTCTTCGCACTCGATCTAATCATGAGCGATGACGGTGCGTGCACGGGCGTTCTCTGCCTCGAAATTGCGACAGGTGATTTGCACGCCTTCCACGCCCCCGCCACCATCATCGCGACAGGCGGCTATGGCCAAGTCTATGCCTCCACCACCGCCGCCAACCTCTGCACTGGCGATGGCAACGCCATGGTGCTGCGCGCAGGCCTACCGCTTCAGGATATGGAATTTGTACAATTCCACCCCACGGGCTTGGCTGGCAGTGGCATCCTCATCACCGAGGGAGCGCGCGGCGAAGGCGGCTATTTGAAGAACGCCAATGGCGAGCGCTTTCTCGAACATTATGCCCCACACAGCATGGAACTCGCCAGCCGCGACGTCATTGCCCGCGCCATGGTAATGGAAATGCGCGCAGGCCGCGCAGCGGATGGCCATCTCTGGCTCGACCTTCGTCACCTACCCGCTAATGTATTCGAGGAAAAACTGCCCTACATCACTTCGCTATGCGAAACGCTGATGAAGCTCGACCCACGCCAACAAATGATCCCCGTCGTGCCCACGGTGCACTATTCCATGGGCGGCATTCCTGCCAATGTGCAAAGTCACGTCATCCGCGTGGGGTCGGATGGAACGGAATCGACCGTCAACGGCCTGATGGCGATTGGCGAAGCCGCCAACAATTCCTGCCACGGCGCGAACCGCCTCGGCTGCAACTCGCTTCTGGATTTAGTCGTGTTTGGTAAGGATGCCGGCGATTGGGCAGCGAACAACATCAAGCCTGAATCGAAAACCGCACCGAATGCGAATGCATCCTTGGAAAAATCCATCGCTCGTCTCAGCAGCTTTTTTGGCTCAGGCGCAACCAACAGCTATACCATCCGCCGCACACTGCAACACACCATGAGCAATAACGCGCCCATTTACCGCACGGGGGACGACCTCGCGCGCGGTACTGCAACGCTGGAACAACTCGCCAGCGAGAAGCTTACTGTTTCGGACGCGAAGCGCGCATGGAATATCGACCTCATCCACGCGCTCGAGACCGACAACCTCCTCGCCCAAGGCCGCGCCACCATGCTCGCCGCCTTGAAGCGCACCGAGTCACGCGGCGCGCATGCACGTGAGGATTACCCCACGCGTGATGATGCCAACTGGCTGAAACATTCGCTGGTGTGGGTCGATGGAAATAAAGCCCCGCGCCACAGCACCCGCGCGGTGCACCTCACCGCTGGGGTGGATGAGCCAAGCTTCGCACCCGAAGTGCGGGCATATTAAAAGCCCACAAGTATAAACCACCCTTAAAACACCAGCAAGTCACTGATTTTGTTCAAAATGTTTCACGTGAAACATTCTGTGGCGCAGCCATTGATTTACTTGGTTTTATACACCAGCGCCTCGCGCAGCACGCCCACAAATAATTGCAAGCTACCTGCCACCTGCGAGGGGATGGGCTGGAACACAGGCACCGGAACCGACGGCAGCTTGAAGCTCGCCGCGCGGCTCTCGCCGTTCAGTGTCATCGTCAAGGTGATGGAGGGAGGGAACCCCACCGCATAACTGATGAGTGGTGCATCCGCTGCCACCGCTTCACACGTTTTGCCCACCATAGGGCCACATGGCTTTTTGCTATCAGCACTGCTTAAACTTAGCTGTGGCACCACATCCGCACTCACGAAATAATGCTCCGGCACCGCCCCATTTTTGCCATACAGCGCCTCCACCTCAGGCGGCAAATCCACGCGGTAGCGCCCCTGCCCTGCATCCGTTGGCGTCAAAAGCACTTTGGCAAATGAAACGGAAAAACTCTCATCGCCATCCACCATCGAGAGGGTTGGGCGCACCACGGCGACTTGAAAGCGAAACGGAAAGCCCGTTGCGTGCACATCATCATACTTCAAATTCACATACGTGTTAGCGGTGCGAAACGCCTCGTTATGGTGCTTCAGGCTCGCTTCCACCCGCGCCACATCCCCACGCATCATCAGCATCCACACGGCCAGCCACAGGACTATGAGAGCGAAAAAAATGCCAAGAATTTTGAAAAAGCTACGCATGCGGCTTTGCAATCGCGGTGCTAGCAATCGCCTTGCTTAACTCCAGCATACGATCAAGCGGCTTGCGCGCCGCCGCAATCAACTCGGGGCTGAGCGTCAACTCGGGCGATTGGTCGCGCATGCACAGATATAACTTTTCCATCGTGTTCATTTTCATGAACTCGCACGTGTTACAGCTAATGCACGCACCGCCATCCAGCGCACTGGGCACGCCATAGAACGTGCTACCCGCCGAACGCTTTTTCATCTGGTGCAAAATGCCAGGTTCGGTGAGCACCAAATACTCGCGGTTGGGATTTTTCTCCGTAAATGCCAGCAAGCTACTGGTCGAGCCGATATGATCGGCATAATTCAGCAGCGTCTCGGGGCATTCGGGGTGGGCAATGATGAGCGCCTTGGGATAGGCCGTTTTCAGCTTCACCAATTCTTTCTCGCTAAAGCGCTCATGCACCATGCAGGAACCATCCCACAGCACCATGGAGCGACCCGTTTTTTTGTTCAGGTAGCTGCCTAAAAACCTATCCGGCGCGAAGATGATTTTTTGCTCCGCAGGCAGCGAATTAATGATGGCCTCGGCATTGCTGCTCGTCACAATAATATCCGTCAGCGCCTTGATGTCCGCCGAGCAATTGATGTAGCTGACCACCATATGATCGGGGTGCTGCGCCTTAAACGCCGCAAACCTGTCCGCAGGGCAGCTAATCTCGAGGCTACAACCCGCTTTTAAATCTGGCAGAATCACTTTTTTAGTGGGGTTGAGGATTTTCGCCCCCTCGGCCATGAATTTCACGCCACAGAACACAATCACATCCGCCTTGGTTTCCGCCGCTTTGCGCGCCAATTCCAGCGAATCGCCAATAATATCGGCGATGTCCTGAATCTCATCTTCCTGATAATAATGCGCCAGAATCACCGCGTTCATCTCGCGCTTCAGGCGTAGGATTTCCTCCTCCAGATTGTGGGGGATGGTTCGGTTGACCGCCACGGCCGGCACATTCGCACCAGCAGCCCCTTCTAATCCCATTGCTAATCCCTTGTTCATGCGGGTTATTTAGGCTGTTTTTGCCCAATTGCAAGCACTTACCTATGCTGCACTGCAATTGTCATGAAATTGTCATGACCACTCCGATGACAATTGTGTATGATACTGCAATGGATGATGGGCTTTGCATCGGAAATTTGCCAGACTGGCGCTACGCAGGCAAGCGGGCAGATAGCGTCATCCCGAATGCACGGCTAAGAGAAGGCTCGCAGGAGATTGACATCTTCCTGCACGCTTCGCCCGATAAGCCAGATGAATTCATCAAGCGAGAATACGTTGTTGAAAGCGGTTATCTCATTCCGCGCTATCCAGTTCATGAACTCGAATACAAGCGCCGAGAAGAAGAATTACTGAAAGATCGCGTACAGCGATTTTTTTATTCGGCCGAACCAGGAATCGACATTAACCGCACTGGTCCACAAATCGCGCTGGAGATCGAGCTATTCGACAGCAAGCTTCGCGAAATCAATTTAAGGCGTCACTACGAGGGGCTACCTGCATTCAATTTTTCAACGCCTTATCGTCAAATGGCCAAGGATGAACTACAGTTAATGGCGCAAGGCGCCCAATTTGTTGGCCATGCTGTAAACCGATTGGGGCGCCTAGGCTGCATCATTATCCAAGGCAACAGACACGGCATTAAGTTCGAGCATGACGATGCTTACGTCACCGCCCATATGGATGAGATTAAGCGAGAGTTTACCACGCTATGGACAAAAATTGCATTTACGGACAAGGACATTGTGCGCTGTGTGCAAACGCGTGATGGAAAACCAGACTATGATGGTATATTCGCAGATCTCATCCGCGAGATTGCGAAACCGCTTCAGCCAATTCTATGGGGCGAGCATTTAACCACAACCTCTAATCCAGAATCCGAGCTTAATTCGCGCCGGAACATTATAACAAAAATTGGCTACACACTTGAAGCCATTGATGAAGTCGCCGCTGCCATGCGTAGCATTTATCAGCACCCCGAATTTAGTCAGCTCATCAAACGTGCAGGCAAAAAAGAAAGTGCCGCGGATTTTACAGTAAAAGACTATCGCGGATTATTAAGCGAATATATTGAAGTATCGCGCGCACGCGCCGTAATTAAAACTGAAGACGCGGATAATTTTAACCCTGTTGCCGCGCGGCTTCGCTACTTGCAGACAGAGCTAACCCTACACCACGAGTCGCTCTTCAAAAATACGCAATACAGCATCATCGGCAAAGGTATCCACGATGAGCGCCTAGAGAAAGCAATCTCGACCCTCAAACGCGGTGTTGCCTTGATGGGTGAAATGGCAGAACTGAGGATGCCACGTAGCCACAGAGCCTTAGATGTCTACGACAGAGATGATAAAGATTTTAAAGATAGAGATGCAAGTTCCGTAGGCAGATACAAGGAAGAAGTAAAAGAACTAAGGGAATCCCTGAAAGGGCGCGGCTTTACGCGCTAAATATGTAGTTCAGCCTCCACGCCAACCGTAGCCAAAAGCTCCAACAAATCATCGCGCTTTAGGGCTATGCAGCCTTCCGTGCCCACACCATCCTCGCGCATCAGATGCATGAAGATAGCGCTACCTGCACCAGCAATGATGGGGCTTTCCACGCCATCGTTATAGCCCAGCGGAATGATGAGATCGTAGACATGATCCTCGCGCCAGAGTTTTTCGTGGCGGCCATCAAAGGGCAGCTTCACAAACTGGTTATAAAGCGGGTGCACTGGGTCATCGCACCAGCCATCCTCGGGCGTTAATGCTATTACGGGGAGTGCGGTTTTTGGCGCCTCCATACGGTCAGGGCGGTAATAGACACAGCGCAGGGCAAAACTTCCACTGGGTGTTTTTAAATCGCCCTCACGTTTTTCCCCGACTGCCGCAATGCCCTCGCGGCCAATGCGGCACGCCACTAGGCGATTATTTGCTTGAAGCTGGGTGGGGGAAAGGAGTCGCATAACTGTTTCGTGCATCTTGATTCCGTAGAGAATTGAGCTATCTTGCTAGCACAATCAACCACGTCTCGGAAGTATTTATGAAACTACGCTCTCTACTATTCTCGCTCATCGCTACCAGCCTTGCTACACCGGCATTCGCTGGGGTTGGCAAGGTCAGTTCACCCGACGTGACCAAAGGCAAAGCTGAGGTGGAGTATATCGGCGTGCGCCACAGCGATGACCGCAAATCCCTCAACAACAAGCAAGCTCATACGCTAGAGGTGGAGTATGGTTTCACCGACAATTTCAAAATGGGCTTGGAAGGAAAAACTAGCCGCAAATCGGCTGATGGCCACGAATTCAAGGCCTACGGCATCGAAGCGCAGTACGAGCTGACACAGCAAGGCAACTGGTGGCTTGATAGCGCTATTAAAGGCAAATTCTTGATTGGCGTCGAAAACAACCCAGATGAAGTGGAACTTAAATGGCTGGGCGCGCGCAGCTATGGCGCCTCGAAACTGGTAGTGAATCTTGGCCTATCGCGCGAATTGGGCGAAAACCGTGGCCATGGCCTCGATGTCTCCAGCCGCCTTCAGGCCAGCCATGCCTATAACGAGCATTTTGCCCCAGGATTTGAGTGGCACGGCGACCACGGAAAACTCAGCAATTTGAGCGGCAAAACCACGCGCGAGTACTATCTTGGCCCCATTGTAAAAGGTGAGTTGGCCGAGCTTGCAGGTGGCGAAATTGAATATCTCGCGGGCTATTACTGGGGGCTGAACGACACCGCCGCCGACAGCGCCGCCCGCCTGCAGTTGAGCTATGAGGTCAAATTCTAGCTTAATCCTTGCATAGGATTGGCAACGCAATCGCGTGGTGTTTGCACGAGAGACCGCTTGCAACTCCACCTGTAATTGCGTAAATCAGCGGCATGAACGCCAATGCCCCGACCCCTATGCTCGACCGCGCCACGCTGCCAACCGACACGCGCGACATGACCATCGACGAGTTGAAACAACTCGCGGATGACTTGCGCCGCGAGACGATTGACTCTGTCTCGCAAACGGGCGGCCACCTTGGCGCTGGCTTGGGCGTAGTGGAGCTGACCGTGGCGCTGCACCATGTGTTCAACACGCCGACGGACAAAATTATTTGGGATGTGGGGCACCAAGCCTACCCCCACAAAATCCTCACGGGGCGGCGCGATAAAATCCGCACCATTCGCATGGGTGGCGGCTTAAGCGGCTTCTGCAAGCGCGATGAATCGGTATATGATGCGTTTGGCGCAGGCCATTCCTCGACCAGCATTTCGGCGGGGCTGGGCATGGCCGTGGCGCGCGACATGGCAGGTAAGGATTTCGAAGTCGTCGCCGTGATTGGTGATGGCGCGATGAGCGCAGGCATGGCCTATGAGGCGATGAACAACGCAGGGGCGCTCGGCACACGGCTGATTGTGATTCTGAACGATAACGACATGTCCATCGCCCCGCCAACAGGCGCGCTGAGCCATTATCTGTCGCGGCTGGTATCGTCCAAATCCTACCGCTCCTTCCGCCATATTGGCAAAATGGTGGCCAGCAAATTCCCCGAGCCTCTGCAACGTGTGGCGAAGCGCACGGAACACCATATCCGCACCTATGCAACGGGCGGCACACTGTTCGAAGCGCTTGGCTTCTATTATGTCGGCCCCGTGGATGGTCATAACCTTGACCAGCTTTTGCCGGTGCTGAAAAACGTGCGCGATGAGCGTGATTCAGGGCCTATCCTCATCCATGTTGTCACCCAAAAAGGCTATGGCTATGGCCCTGCGGAAGGCTCGGACGATAAATACCACGGCGTCACCAAATTCGATGTAAAGACGGGCGCACAGGTGAAGCCACAGCCCAAAGCGCCAAGCTACACCAGCATTTTTGCTAAAAGCCTGATTCAGGAAGCCGAGCATGACGGCAGCATTGTCGCCATTCATGCCGCAATGCCCGATGGCACGGGGCTTGATAAATTCGGCGCGGCCTTCCCCGAGCGCACGTTCGATGTGGGCATTGCCGAGCAGCACGCGGTGACATTTGCGGCGGGTTTGGCGTGCGAGGGTTACAAGCCCTTCTGCGCCATTTACTCCACCTTTCTTCAACGCGCCTATGACCAAGTGGTGCACGATGTGGCAATTCAAAACCTGCCCGTACGCTTCGCAATCGACCGCGCGGGGCTGGTGGGTGCGGATGGCTGCACCCATGCGGGCGCGTTCGATATTGCTTACCTGTGCACCTTACCCAATTTTGTGGTGATGGCAGCCGCCGATGAGGCTGAGCTGATGCATATGGTTGCCACCGCAGCCAGCCATAACAGCAGCCCGATTGCCCTGCGCTACCCGCGCGGTGAAGGCACCGGCGTTGCGCTGCCTGAACGCGGTAAAGCTATTGAAATTGGTAAAGGACGTGTGTTGCGCGAGGGGACGGACGTTGCCCTACTCAGCTATGGCACGCGCCTTGGTGAATGCCTGAAAGCGGCGGATGAGCTGGCTGCCCAAGGCATCAGCACCACGGTGGCGGATGCACGTTTTGCCAAACCGCTGGATGAGGCGCTGGTTGCTTCACTCATCCAAAAACATAGCCTTGTCATCACGATTGAAGAAGGCTCAAGCGGTGGATTCGGCGCGGTGGTGACAACCTACGCAACCAATGCTGGCTTGCTGGATAATGGGAACTGCAAGCTGCGCTCCCTCACCTTGCCTGACTATTATCAGGCGCATGACACCCAAGCCAAACAACTAGCCGAGGCCGGATTGGATGCAGCAGCGATAGTGAAGCTGGCGTCAGAGCTATGCGTAACGAAGAGCAAAACCGCAGCCGCATAGTTTTTAATTGCTTCGGACATTGGCATGCTGCCTAGTCCTCCGCGCCGCTGTGCGGGCACAGCACGCTCGTCCGACTCGCGCATAAGGCAATAAAAAACCCCACTCATTGGCGGGGTCTTTCATTAGCTATTAAGTCATAATGCCAAACGGCATGCCGACGTAATCGGCTATTCGAATTCGCCTTTTTTGCGCGCTAACTTGCGAGCACGGCGAACGGCTTCACCAGCCTCACGCACGCGTTTTTCGGACGGTTTCTCGTAATGCTTGCGCATTTTCATTTCGCGGTAGATCCCTTCACGCTGCATCTTCTTTTTCAGAACGCGCAAAGCCTGATCCACGTTGTTATCACGAACTAGAACTTCAACCACGAGACAAATACCCCCTTCCGAGTTTGGACGCGCATTATGGCACGTGGCTGGGGATAATGGCAAGCGCGAAGTTGCACCGCGCAAGCCTGTGGGTTAGTTTTTGCCCCCCATAAACAGAAAAATCAAAGGGCAAGCCATGGCAAAACTACAAACGGGCGGGGTCGAGACCCCCAAACTGAAAAGCTATATCGAGCGTATCGAGCGCTTGGACGAGGATAAAGCAGGCATCGCGAGTGATATCCGCGACGTGTTCGCCGAAGCCAAATCCAACGGGTTCGATGTGAAGGCTATGCGCCAGATCCTCAAATTGCGCAAAATGAAAGCCAACGAGCGCACCGAGGCAGAATATATGCTGGAGCTCTATAAGCGCGCGCTGGGTATGGACAGCGCACTGGACGATGAAGAGGCAGATGCTGCCTAAGCATTAAAACGCTAGGCTAAGCCTAAAAAACCCTATAATCGTGGCGACATGTCATTCAAGAAAATAGCATGGGGCACGGCGATGATCTCGTCGGTGCGGCTGCTGCGGCTCGTGTCGCAGTTCGTTGCCATCCCCATTCTGGCACGGCTACTCAGCCCCGAGGAGTATGGGCTGGTGGCGATTGCGATGCCCTTTGCTCTATTCGCCATGATGATCGCCGATGCTGGGATTGGAATCTCCCTCGTGCGCACGCCCGCCAGCGAGCGCGGGGTGTGGAGCACCTGCTTCTGGCTTACGGTTATTCTGGGGTTGGGTCTAGCGGCTCTGATGGCCGCATTTTCACCACTGGCGGCGAGTATTTTCGACCAGCCTCCCCTCATCCCCATGATGATTGCGCTAGGGTTTGTGGTGTTCGCGCAGGCCATTCACCTGATTCCGGTGGCGGCGCTTCAGCAGGCGCAACGCTTTAAGGCCATCGCAGTTATTGAAGTTTTATCGACCGCGCTTGGTATCGCCACGGCGCTTCACATGGCTTATAATAATTATGGTGCATGGGCGCTGATTGGCCAGCAAATCGCCATTTTTGCCGTGAAAGCGAGCTGCATTTGCTTTATTTCGCCCTTCCGCCCGCTATTCACCTTCCGCTGGCGCGAGGTGCACGAGCATTTGCTGTTTGGCCGTAATGTACTGGGCACTGGCTTGGTAAATTACTTCTCGCGCTCGGCCGATAATTGGATTGTGGGCAAAGCGCTGGGCACCGCGCTGGTTGGTTTTTACTCCATGGCGTTTTTGTTTGCCCGCCTGCCGCACCAAATTATTGGCGGGCCATTGCAGTTCGTAATGTATGCCCAGCTCGCCAAAATGAAGGATGACACAGCGGGCATTGCCCATATTTTTCTGGTGATGACGCGGCTGCTGGCAATTCTTATTTTGCCTGCGATGGGGTTGATTGCTGTCGCACATGCACCGGTGTTTAGCCTGTTGTTGTCGGATAAATGGCTGCAAGCCGCGTTTATATTTATGCTGCTTGCCCCTGCCTGTGCGGTGCAAGCAGTGATGGCGATTTGTGAAACCGTGGTGTTTTCGCTCAACCGCACCGATATACAACTTCGCACCTCGATTGAATATGCGCTGGTGTGGATTGGCGCGCTGCTGGTGGCGGTGGGCTATGGCGTCATCCCCGCGGCTATCACGTTCACGGTGCTCACCTTACTCTACCAGCTGCGCTATCTCTCGCTCATGCTACCGCTCATTAATCGCTCGCTGGGTGATTATGTGGCGACGTATGTCACTCCACTCGTGGCGACAACGCTGGGCATTGCTACTTATTTGGCACTAGCTCATTTTGTACCTATGAATGATTGGATGGCAACGATTGTGGCTGCGCTGATTGCCCTTGCTGCCATTGGTGGTGCGGCGTTGGTACAGAAGAAATCGCTCATGGAGGGGATACGAAGCATGGGCAATTCAACCACTGATGCAGACGTTCCCGATACGCTCGATACAGGGATTTAGGCCACGCCTAAGCGCTTCAGCAGCCGCGCAATGCGCACTTTCACTGGCAACAGCAAATGACGTGCTGCCAAAGGGTGCGCTAATGCTAACGTGATCAGCGCGCCCCATTGTTTGCCCTTAATAGCATCCACCATTTGGTTATAGGCCAGTGCTTCGACCAAACTTTTCTCGCGGATTTGTTGCTGTTTCATGGCCGCACTATCGAGCGTGTAATTAGCAAAAAACCGCGCATCCTCAGCCTGAATGCGCGCCACATCGGGCGGGCTGAGGCGATGGGAAATCGAGCCTTTGCGCACGGTGTAGCCATAACCGGCCTGCACATCCACCACGCATTGCGCGCCACTGGCCAGCGCCTCCATCATCAATACATAATCTTCGCCGATGAGGATAGACTCGCGATAGCTGAGTGCGTGGTGACGCAGGAAATCGGTGCGCAATAGCGGCTTCATGTAACCCAAACCGTAACCGCCATCGATGAAGTCACTGTTACCTGCAATAAAGATTTCAGGGGTGATGCTGGTTAGCGTATTCATCCGCGCGTAAGCAAACATTGGAAATTCCTTCCCATCCTCCTCACGTTGGACGAGCAAATTGTCGACAACAATATCGGCGCCTTTGGCTTCGCCTAACGCCATCATGCGCGCGAGGCGGCCTTCGAGGAACACATCATCCCCATCGAGCACCGCTAGCCAACGACCTTTTGCTGTGGCGATAGCGCGGTTGCGAGCAGCGCTAGGGCCACCGTTTTGCTCCATACGAATGGCGGTGATACGTGGGTCAACAAGGGTTTGAATAACATCCCATGTAGTGTCAGGTGAGCAGTCATCGACAATAATAATTTCAAGATTCACACCTGTTTGCGCGAGCGCACTATTGACGGCGCGGACGATATATTGCGGCACTTTATAGGTCGTGATGATGACGCTGATGTCGGGGGCTTGGCTCATGCCCCCTATTTACCTGCCAGATATTCCAGCGCCAGTTTTTTTCCGCTTTCAACAGCAGGCTGGTCATAGGCGTTGATGCCCATGAGCGCGGCGGTGAAGCCCACCTCGAGCGAGAAATGCATGAGCAATCCACCAAGAGTTGCCTCATCCAGCACGGCACAGGTAATCGTACGCAAAGGCCGGCCAGACTTGATGAGCGTGGCATTCGTAGCACGTTGCTCGGCCATCGCCAAATCGCCTAATGTGTGACCGCGTAGGTAATCAAGCCCACTATCTGCCTCATCGAAATCAATCGCGGCACCCTGCCCTGCCATATCGAGCATGAGGCTAGTAAAAAACTTATCCTTCGGCCCTTCGAGATAGAGCTGCATCTGGCTGTGCTGATCGGTCGCGCCACGGCTAGGGATGGGTGTCGTGCCCTGCCCTTGTTTGCCTAAGCTTTCCGCCCAACATTGGCGGTGGAACAAGGCAAGACCCGTTAGCCTGTCGGCATAATGCATAAGAATTTGGATGCGCGTTTGTTTTTCTACGAGCGCCATGTGCAACGCGGCTGCTTCGCCCGCTGCACCGAGTTTATCGCCTTGGTTCTTGGCAAGCACAATACCCGCACCAGCGCGCAAGGCACGGATATCGACACCCACCGCAGCGGCAGGAATGAGACCTGCAGCAGAAAGCACCGAGAACCGCCCGCCTAAATCCGCGCAATGGGCAAGGTGTCGCATGCCATGTGCCACCGCTAAACGGTGCAACGGATTGTTGTCGGGGATCGTGATGATGGTGAAGTGTTTTCCATAGCCAGAAGGGATGCGTTGCTTTGCGGCACGCAGAAACACGGCCATTTGCGCAAGAGTCTCGACCGTGTTGCCCGATTTGCTGATAACAAGAAAATGAGTGGTGACCCATGGCAACGACTCGACCAATAGCGCCAAGGTGTGGGGGTCGACATTATCAACAAAATGGAGCTTCAGCCCGCCTTGCTTGCGCAAATGCGCCAGCGTTTCACCACTGAGGCTGGAGCCTCCCATGCCGACGACCACAAGATCGGAATAATGTTCGGCGATGTTCGTTGCTATCGACTCGATTTCCGCGAGGTCATCCGTACGCGATGGCAGCTTATAAATCGGCGCGGCTTCACGTTGTGGGTTTTTAAAAATATTGGGAATGGCCGTGCGGGCTTGCGCACACCAATGCTCATACCGCGCGCGGCTGGCGCCTGCTTCGCCGACCACATCTTCGAATGCGGCGTCGATGTTTTGACTAAATAACGGGCGGCTCATGCTTACCCCACCTTAGTTTTGGGCTGGTTTTTCTGGTGCCACTGATAAGCCGAGCTGATGATGGTGTCTACATCGGCATAACGTGGGGTCCACCCCAACGCCTCACGCGCGGCAGCACTATCGGCCACGAGGCGGCTTGGGTCGCCAGCCCTGCGGCCTTTGAAGCTGTGTGGCACGGGAAACCCGATACGTGCAAAGGCCGCGATGATCTCGCCAATCGACGTGCCAATACCATTACCCAGATTATAGGTGCCCGAAGGCTCCCCCGCGAGCAACTTGCTCACGGCCAACACATGCGCCTACGCCAAATCCATCACATGGATATAGTCGCGAATCGCGGTGCCATCGGGCGTGGGGTAATCGTTACCGAAAATTTCGAGTGGCGGAATGTGGCCAAGGCTAGCCAAACAAGCGCGCGGAATCAGGTGGGTTTCGGGGTCGTGCGCTTCGCCAATCTCGCCATCGAGCGAGGCTCCGGCCGCATTAAAATAGCGCAGCGCCATGAAACGCAAACCCGTGGCCGCTGCCGTGCTATGCAGCAGGCGCTCGAACATCAGCTTGCTCCAACCATAAGGGTTGGTGGGGTTGGTGGGGTGCGATTCGGGGATGGGAATGGCACTGGGCTCGCCATACACCGCGGCGGTGGAAGAAAATACAAACGCCTTAACGCCTGACTCCGTGAGCGCACGCAGAAAGGGGATTTTTTTGGCAACGTTGTTATCGTAGTATTTAAGCGGGTCACGCACGGATTCGGCCACCTCGATGGAACCTGCCAAATCAATCACGGCGAGGATCTTGTGGTCAGCAACAGCTTTCTTCACCACATCCACGTTCGACACGCATGCCTCGACCAATGGTCCGAATTTGATGTAATGGCGGTGGCCGGCCGAAAAATCATCAAGCACCACGGGAGTATAGCCCGCCGCAGCTAATGCCTTGCACACGTGAGATCCAATATAACCAGCGCCGCCGGCAACTAACACTGCCTGTGTCATGAAATAATCCATACCTAGAAGCGTAAAACCGAATTACGACTATACAATTGAACAGGTTAAGAATGCGCTAATCCGTTCGCCAATACAAGCCGACGATGAAAAAGTCGTCCATTTACCGAGGGCTTTGGGCGAAGCTGTACCTAGTAGGCACCACTGCGCTTCATCATCGCGGGCAGCGTTTTCAGCATGATCGCAATGTCGCGCCAGAGCGACCAGTTGCGCACATAGAAGCTATCAAGCATCACGCGCTGGTCGTAGCTGACATCGTTGCGGCCACTGATTTGCCACAAACCCGTGATACCTGGGGTAACGCTGTAGTAATGCGCGATTGCGCGGTCATACTTCACCACTTCAGCACTGACGATTGGGCGTGGGCCAACAAGGCTCATTTCACCCTTGAGCACATTGATCAGCTGGGGCAACTCATCGAGGCTGGATTTGCGCAGGAAGCTGCCAAAGCGAGTCACACGCGGGTCATTTTTCAATTTATGGTCCGCTTCCCACTCAGCGCGGGCTTCGGGATTTTCCGCCAAGTGGCGCGCCAATACTTCTTGGCTGTTATGAATCATCGAGCGAAATTTAAGGCACTTGAAGGTCTTCCCATTTTTACCAAGGCGGGCGTGGCCGAAGAATGCAGGGCCGCCATCGCGCTTCACTAACAAGGCAAGCGTAATCATTACGGGGCTGAGCACCAGCAACGCTGAACCCGATGCCAATACATCCATGGCACGCTTACCGAAGCGCTGGAGGCGTAGCGATGTTTGATTGCGCTCGTCCACCTCATGCGAAACCACCAGCTCAAGACCATTAGGCTGACCGAGCTGAACACCACTAGACGCTTGCGCATCTTCAGCTTGGGGTTGCGCGTTTAGCGCCAATACTTGAGGGCTCATGTAGTTTGCTCCGAGTTGTAAGTTAATGCGCTAGTTGACCCAGCATCCAAATTTAATAAAATTTTAAGGATTATTAACATAAGTTAAGATATGCCCGCAAGTGTTAATTTGGTGCATTGCGGGATTAGTGCAAATTAGTGCAGCGCACAAGAGAAAAAATGCTGCACCGCACACATGGCGCAGCCCTGTGACTTTTTGATTACAGGCATAAAGCTCGGGGATTAGAAGGATGCGGCGACTCTGAGGCGCCGGATGCTAGAAGAACAGATTCCAGCATACTGCTTTATATATCTTTTACAAAGATGCCGCTTCAAGCTGCCTTGCCAAAAGCGCTATGTCGTCCTCTGCTTTTGACATGCCCTTGTTAATGAACGCATTGAGACCCGAAGCATTGCGGTCAGAAACGACTTCCATGATTATTTTTTCATCAACCGTACTGGCGTCCTCGGCGAATGCATACATCAGCGCCTGATCCGCCAAAAGATTGATTAATCTTGGAATGCCTCCAGTAAAATAATAAATAGCAGCACACCCAGTGAGGCTAAAAATCGTCGCCTCAGCCCCGACTACCCTTAGCCGGTGGGCAATATAATCTTTTGTTTCCAATGGCGTAAGTGCTGTTAAGTGGCCGTGGGCACCAATGCGCTGGGCAAATTGCCGTAAATCCTGCCGATTAAGCAACTCAAGCAGCTCTGGCTGGCCAGCAAGGATGATTTGCAGCAGCATATCCTGCTCGTTATTGATATTCGATAGCATGCGAAGCTCTTCGAGCATCTCGACCGAGAGATTTTGCGCCTCATCAATGATAAGAATGGTTCTCAAGCCCTTGGCATAATTAGCCAATAGGAACTCAACAAACCCATGATACATTTTGGATTCATCCTGCGCGTGCTGAGCCAAATCGAACGCACTTGAAATCCAGTTCAACAGCGAACCAAGACGCTGGCTTGGGTTAGTAATGAGGCCGACAACCACTTTTTCTGGAAGATTCCCTAAAAAGTGCCGAATAACCGTTGTCTTCCCTGCCCCCACATCGCCTGTGATGACCATGAAAGCTGCTTGAGTCTCGATGCCATATTCAAGAATGTTTACAATATGTTGGTGGCGCTTGCTAAAGAACAAATGGTTGGCCTCGGGCAAAAGCGAGAACGGCTTGCCAGTCAACCCAAAATAGCGTTCATACATAATCACCACCCTAGCACACAACCATTACACTAGCGCTATTAGCCCCAAAATAACGGCTAGACAAGATTTAACGCTTTTCAGCGCGTGGGAAATTAACTATAACATTGACTCCTTAACAATTTGTGACCGAGTTTTATTATGTCCCGCATTATTTTATCGTTGTTTACGTTGATTGCTGTTTTACTTTCAGCACACGCATCGATTGCGGCGACAGAGAAAACAAAGACCGATAAACTGCCAACACTTCAGCAAGTAAAAGGCGCTGAACCCGCTGCTGCTGCACCGAGCTCTACGCAGGTTGATTCAGCCTACAGACTTCAAGCTGGCGACATGCTGCGAATTAATGTCTGGAAGGAAGAAGAACTCGACCGTGAAGTGTTGGTCATGCCCGATGGCACCATCAACTTTCCACTCATCGGCACATTGTCGGTGGTTGGGCAATCGACCGCGGATGTGCAGCGTACCGTAACACAAAAGCTAGAACCGTTTGTTCCAGCGGCCTCGGTAACGGTGGTTGTGCAGGAAACGCGCGGTAACGCCGTAAGCGTCATTGGCCAAGTCACCAAGCCAGGCGAGGTCATCATGACGCGCTCGATGACGGTGATGCAAGCCCTTAGCCAAGCGGGCGGATTAACGCCTTATGCTGACGATGATGACATCGTTATCCTGCGCAAAACTGGCAACAAGGAAGACTCAATTGATTTTGATTACTCGGATATTGCTCGCGGCAGAAATCTTGAAACCAATATCACGCTTATGCCTGGCGATGTGATTGTGGTTCCTACGCAAAGCCTGTTTTAGCCATGCGCGCTTTACACTCGAAACATCTGGCAATTTACTTTCTCTCTAGCAGTGCGCTGGCACTTTCCTATCCTGTGTTTGCCGCGCCTGCCGTCAGCAAAACGGTGCCCGAAGGCTTTACAGCAGAAATACGTGGGGCACAGCGCTTCACCTATGATTCCAACCCTTTGCGCCTTACCACAGGTGAAGAAGAAGCCTTCGGCAGTATCACCAGCCCTGAGCTATTGTTGCGCTGGAAAACACCGACATCTCAAATCATTTCGGATTCGAAAATTGATGCCAATTTTTTCGATGAGTCGCAATACAACTCTGTCGATCTGCACCAGAAACTGCTCCTTAGCCGCAATAACCAGCGCTGGACTGCCATCTTGCGAACCACTTATGATAAGGAAACAACGCGCACTGCAGAGCTTACGAACTATGGATTGAATCTGCCCAAAGTTAAGAGCACTCGCATTGGCGCTGCGCCTCAGATTATCTTTGCTTCAACGCCGCGTGACCGCTGGATCCTGAGCTCTTCTGCAAGCAATGTAAACTACAGCACCAACGCCTATACCGATTATAACTTTTATTCCCTTGCCCCAAGTTACGAGCATAAATTCGATGCTGAGAACACTGGCTCGATTGGCATTAATGCGCAACGCTATGAAACAACCAACGACACGCTGACTTCTGACAGTGTTGGCCCAACCATTGGCTGGACAACCCAAATCAACCCTCGCCTCACGCTGCGTACGACGGCAGGTACCCTCTACACCAAGAGCGACAGCAGCACTGGCGCCGATAACAATACATGGAACTATGTTTTCTCGGGCAACCTTGCCTATACAGGCAATCAGGATCGCCTGACCTTCTCGGCGACACGCGCCCGCCAACCGTTTGGAAACGGCACCGAGACATTGCTTGATACATTCGCATTTACCGAACGCCACCAACTGAACCAAACGCTGGCATTGAATGCGAGCGGCAAGTACCAATCTGCGGATTATTCATCGACCCCTGGGGTGAACCTGGATGAAGGCTACTCTGCTGGTGCAGGCGTTTCTTATGCCCTAACCGAACGTACCGAATTGAATGCTGATTATAACTACCGTCATGAGAATCTGACCAGTGTCGCCAACCCGATCAAGCAACATGTTGTGATGATTGGCATCACCTACAAACCCTCATTGATGAACGAGTAGCCTCGATGGACGACCTTTCTTTACCCAATTTATTATCGATTCTTCGTCGACGCCGTTCCGTATTTTTACTGACCTCGGGCAGCATTTTTTTATTAGCGCTGCTTTTTGTTTTAAACTGGTCTAATTACCGCGCCATCACCACCGTACAAATTGAGCAGGCAGACATTGCCTCAAACGCCATTGATGGTGACATCGTTTCGCAGAGCGGTCTGGCTGATCGACGCATTAACCAAGTCGAACAAAAAGTAATGGCCGTGGCTTCACTCAACAAAATCATCGACACGGTGGGCCTTTACCCCGGCACCAAAGAAACCTTAACGCCTGATAAACGTGCAAAAATTATGCAAAACAGCACCAAATTATCGTTCATCAGCGCAGATATTTCTAATCCTGCCGCCACACAAAAAGAGTCGGTTGATCAGCTTTCCGCTATCGCCTTTACACTAAGCTTTAGCTACTCCGATCCTAAGCTTGCCAAGGCTGGGCTTGATGCGTTGGTAAAAGCATTCATTGAGGAAGAATCGAACCAACGGCGCACCCAAAGCGAAAAAACAGCCGCATTTCTCGATGTGCAAATTAAAGCATTGGAAGAAACCATTAAAGGCCAAGAGAAAAAAATTGCCGAATTTAAGGCTCAGTATGGCGAGTCTGGCCCCTCGGCAGTTATGTTCAACCAACAAGCAAGCTTGAGCAACAGCCTAGCCTTGCAAAATGTTGAAAGCCAAATCACCAGCACACAGGCAATGGTTGCCAGCTTACGTAGCCAGCTTGCCGCTGCCGACCCATACGCCCCCGCACTCGATGACGGGAAAATGGTGAATTCACCTAAAGGTCAGAAAAAAGCACTGCAATCACAGTATGCGACACTAACTGGCCGTTATGGCCCTAAGCACCCCGATGTGTTGAACGTGCGCGCGCAACTCGAAGCTCTGGAGAAACAACCTGACGAGAAGCTGCTTGTTGGCTCGCGCGATGCAGATAACCCCCTCTATTTACAGATCAGCGCACAATTAGCGGCATCGACAGGTGAATTGAACGGGCTTATGGCACAACGCGCCGCGCTGAAAGCGCAGCAAGATAAGTACAATGAGTTTGTGGCCAAGAACCCCTTAGTTGAGCAGCAAATGTCGGCACTCACGATTGATCTTGAGAATGCCAAAAAACGCTACGCATCGCTGACCGAGAAAAAAGCCGCGGCCAAGATGCGCGCGAATCTTGAAGCAAGTGGCGACGGATCACACTTGAGCATTATCAACCCCTCGACGATTCCCGAGGGAACCTCGCCCAGCAGAAAGCTACTTCTGGTGGCCGGAGCACTTCTTGCCATTGTTAGTGGCATCATGATGGTGGCTATTACCGAAATGCTTAGCCAGTCCATCCGCGGCGCCAGCCACTTAGCACGCATTACTGGAGTTGCACCACTAGTGTCCATTTCACATATTGCGACAAAATACTGAGGCAAAACCAATGGATAAACTTGCTAAAGCCCTTGCTAAAGCGCGCGCCGAGCGCAACACGGGTACGCACACCCCGCGCCCCAGCAGGCATATAGCCCAAGCGCACGCTATCCCTGCAGACCTTACCCAGATTGTCCCAGGCAATGTTGTCAAAGTTGACGACACCACCTTAGACAGTAACCGTATCGTCGCCCATCGCGTGCGCAGCAAAGAGGCGGATACCTTCCGCATTTTGCGTACCCAAGTGCTGCAAGCCATGACCCAACACGGCATGAAAACCATCGGTATCACCAGCGCCAATTACGGTGAAGGCAAAACTACGATTGCAATCAATCTCGCCCTCTCGATTGCGCTGGATCTGAATCAGACCGTGCTGCTGGTTGACCTTGATTTGCGTAAACCCGATGTGATGGGATACCTCGGTCTTGCGGCACCTATCGGCATCACAGATTACTTCGCCGATAATGCACCGATTGCAGACTGTATCGTGCGCCCATCGTTCGACCGTTTGGCGGTATTGCCGGCAGGCAAGGCGATGGATCATTCTTCCGAAGTACTTGGCTCGCCCAAAATTGCGGCGCTCGCCGAGGAGCTGCGCACTCGCTACCCCGACCGCATTATCATCTATGATTTGCCCCCGATTCTGGCGCAGGATGACCCGTTGGTATTTTTGCCGCACGTCGATGGCGTGCTGCTGGTCGTCAACGAAGGAACGACGAGCACGAGCGATCTTAAATCCTCGCTGCAGGCGCTTAACCAAGCGGTAGTGATCGGCACCATCCTCAACCACGCAAGTCGTCGCCGCACACCTAAGGCAGACCTCCTGAGTCATAACGCCCCGCTCCCTACACACACTTCCTAACCCATGCATATCCTCTACCTGACGCATGATCTTGCCGACCCAACGACGGCTAAGCGTGTGCGCATGTTGGTAGCTGGCGGCGCTAGCGTGCATGTGGCCGGATTTTCGCGCACCACCCCGCCAAGCGACATTGCAGGGTGCAGCGTGACCGATCTAGGCCGGACTTATAATGGCCGCTTCCTTCAACGCATATTTGCCGTGTTGCGCAATGTTGCAACTGTGAAGCAACATGCCGCGCTGTTTGCCGCAGCGGATGTGATCATTGCCCGCAACCTTGAAACACTGGGCATTGCTGTGCGCGGGCGAGCACTTAGTAAGCATAAGCCTGCTATTGCGTACGAGGTTTTGGATATTCATCGCCTATTATTGCGCGAAGATGTCATTGGCAAAACATTGCGCGCACTGGAAGCCTGCCTAGCCCAGCGCGCGAGCCTAATTATCACCAGTTCGCCAGCCTTTATTCGTGAATATTTTGAAAAGCGAACGACACTTAAACTTCCGTTTTTGCTGCTGGAAAACAAGCTATTTGGTGTGGATAGCCCGGCAGCTTTGCACCCGCTCCCCGCTGGCCCACCGTGGAGAATTGGCTGGTTCGGCGCCATTCGTTGCCGCAAAAGCCTCGATATACTGAGCAAGGTTGCGCGCGAGCATACGGGGCTGGTTGAAATCATCATCCGTGGGCGCCCTGCCTACGACCAGTTCGATGATTTTGATGCGCAGGTGAAGGAAGCTGGCATTCGCTTTGGTGGCGCCTACACGCCTGCCGATTTAGCACCCATGTACGGCGAGACCCATTTTAGCTGGGCGATTGATATGTTCGAGGAAGGACTTAACTCTGCATGGCTGCTGCCTAACCGCGTCTATGAAGGCGGCCTCTATGGCGCGGTGCCAATTACCGCTCACGGTGTGGAAACTAGCCGCTTCACCCAAGCGCGTGGCATTGGGCATGTGCTGAGCGAGCCAAAAGGCGAGAGCCTGATAGCGTTTCTTAAAAACCTCACCCCCGAGGCTTATGCGGCCATGGCGCAGGCAGTTGCACAGATTCCGCATGACACATGGCGCGTGAATGAGGCAGAGTGCAGGCAGCTTGTTGCACGCATTGCTCAACTCAAGCCCACGGATGCCCCATGATTCCCGCCGCCATTAGCCCCGATACTTCACCCGCCCTTGTCATTATTCCGTGCTTGAATGAAGCCAAGAATATCGAGCCGCTGGTGAACTACTTGATTGCAGAATCACTCACCACGCCGATGGATATTGTGATTGCCGACGGCGGCAGTACGGATGGCACGGTGGCTATTGCCCAGTTGCTTTCTGAATCGCACAGCAACGTGCATTATTTGCATAACCCCAAACGCATTCAAAGTGCGGCAATTAACCTTGCGGTAGAAACATTTGGTGAGGGCCACACCTACCTCATCCGCATCGATGCCCATGCGCATTACCCTGCTGGCTTCTGCGCTGCACTGCTTGCCGATGCAACTCGTCTGGGTGCTGATTCGGTAGTGGTGAGCATGAATACCATCGGGAAAAGTGGCTTTCAGGTTGCGGTAGCGGCTGCACAGAACTCGAAACTGGGCAATGGCGGCAGCGCACACCGCAATGCGAGTGGTGAGGGCAAATGGGTCGACCATGGCCACCATGCGCTGATGCGCATTGCCGCGTTTCAAGCCGTGGGTGGCTATGACGAAAGCTTCAGCCACAACGAGGATGCCGAGCTGGATACACGCCTAGCACAAGCAGGAAGCCGCATTTGGCTGACGGGCGCCACGACGATGGATTATTACCCCCGCGCCACCCCTATTGCCCTGTTCAAGCAATACCGTAATTATGGCGAAGGGCGCGTGCGCACGGTGCTGAAACACAAACTCAAACTAAAAATCCGCCAGCTTTTGCCCGTTGCTGTCGCCCCTGCGGCGGTGATGGCGCTGGCCTATCCCCTTATCCCTATGGCTGCATTTCCACTGCTGGCTTGGGCGGGCTTGTGCCTTGCCTATGGCGCCTTGATTGGCTGGAAGGCGCGTAACCCCCTGCTCGCCCTCAGTGGTGTGGCAGCGCTATTGATGCATAGCGGGTGGTCGCTCGGCTTTTGGCACGGATTATTCAAACACCGCAAGACCTACGCATGAGCGAACCTACCCGCATCGATATCTGCATCTGCACCTTCCGCCGCGCGCATGTGGCCAATACCCTCGCTTCGCTGTCGATTATCGAAATGCCGTTTAATAGCAGCCTGCGCATCATTGTGGCGGATAACGATGAAGTGCCAAGCGCGCAGGTGATGGTGGCACAAGCAGCCGAACAGCACGGCCTGAACGTCACCTACATCCACGCACCCGCACGCAATATATCCATCGCACGCAATGCCTGCTTAGATGCGGTGGATGCTGACTTCTTTGCTTTTGTGGATGATGACGAAGCCGTAACGCCACAATGGTTGCTGAACATCACCAACAAACAAAAAGACAGCCAAGCCGACATTGTGCTTGGCCCCGTGCTTGCAGTCTATGATGCACGCTCCCCCAAATGGTTGCTGGATGGCGACTATCACTCCACCCGCCCTGTATGGGTGAAAAATCGCATCATCACTGGCTATTGCGGCAACGTGCTGATGCGCGCGGCCTCACCTGCACTTGCTGGCTTACGCTTCCGCGAAGATTTGGGCATTACAGGTGGTGAAGACACCGATTTTTTCAGCCGCGCCCACGAAAAAGGCGCAACGATTGACTATGCCGAAAATGCAAGCATTTACGAAGGCGTGCCACCTGAGCGCGCTAATTTTAGCTGGCTAAAGCGCCGCAAATTTCGTTATGGACAAACCCATGCAATGCAACTGATTGAGGCAGGCAAACCACGCCTTAAAAACACAATTAAAGCTGGCATAAAAGCAGCCCTGTGCTTTTTTATGGTTATTTGGTCGCCCTTTAGTGGACGCAAATGGATTTTGCGGGGCATGCTGCACTGTGGCGTGGTTTCAGGGCTGCGGCGCGCAGACTAGGCATCAAATCGGCGGCGCATATACGCCAAGAACGGCTTTTCAAGCCGCAGGTGAATGACATAGCCCACGATTGACGAAACGACGAGCGCAGAGACCGCTACGACCGCCAAGCTTGCAGGCGTTCCCAAACTGAGCTTTTTGACCACCATGGCAATTGGCGTCACCACAAAGGGGTGGAACAAAAAGATGCAGTATGAAGCATCGCCTAGCTTATGCAGGATCGAAATATCAGCGATGCTCGCTTCATACTCAAAACTAATCAACGCATAGATTAAAACGCCTGCTGGCACGCCCCACATCAAGAACGGCATCTCGCCTAGTGGCACTTCAAATACATGATTGCCAGCAAGCAGTAGGAAAATTGCGATAGGAATAATCAACATTGACGCGTTGAGGCTTAATAATTGCTGCCGCTTTACGGCAAGGCCAATCATCATCCCAAGGCAGAATGTGAGTAGGCGCTCGCTGAATAAACTCATGGGCGCCCACTCGAACGGCCCAAAAGCATAGCGAATAGCGACCATACCAAAGAAGATAGGTATGACAAATTTTATGGGGCTGAGTCGTAGCCACAGCGCTATGGCAAAGATGATGTAAAATAATATCTCAAAATTAAGTGTCCAGCCCGGCACCAGCAGGGGGAATATCATACCTGAATCGTTATAGGCTGGAATGAATAGGTATGATGCAATAATATGCCACCAATTCTGCCCGCTGCTGAGGGCAATGGATGGTAAAACAAGTATCACGGCTAATTTCATACTGGTGGCCAACCAATATAGCGGAACAACGCGAATCAAACGGCGTTTAAGGAACTTCCTGAAAAATCCTACCTGCCCCCAGTGCCTGTAGGTTGTAAGAACAATCATCAGCCCGCTTATGGCAAAGAAAACATCCACTCGGGCATTACCGATATTAAGTTGCCACGCGTTCGCATCAATTCTGTCGCGCACTACATTGACGGCATGGAATGCAACAATCATCAGCGCAGCAATAGCACGCAAATACTGCACACCCATAAACGTTTTAGGAGTATCTTTAATATTGGCAGCGCCATCATGCGTAACAATCGTATTCAGAAAGCGCTCCTTTAAGTATTGAATGGCGATTTTAAAAAACACATACATGTACGACATGTGATAGATTATGAGCCATTACTTGCAATTAAATCCATTGGCTTGCAAGCAAATAAATGTTGCGCCGCAGCAACACAATAAAGGTTCAATTTCAGCCGCTTGATATTGCCGATAATTTCGCCACTAATTAATTTTTTTTAAGATTTTTTGCGTTAGTCGCCCACTATTTCTTGGACTATGACATGGGAGATGCATTATCTAGGCGAACAATTTTTTTTGGAGAAGTCTGTGTCGAAGAAATCCTCGCCCCAACGTGTTCGCAAAGCTGTATTCCCTGTCGGAGGGCTGGGCACACGGTTTTTGCCGGCGACCAAATCTATGCCAAAGGAAATGCTCCCCATCGTCGATATGCCACTAATCCACTATGCATTCGAGGAAGCACGGGCGGCAGGTATTGAGCAATTTATATTTGTAACTGGCCGCAATAAGCACGCCATCGAGGATCATTTCGACCATGCGTATGAACTGCAATCGCAGCTGCGCACCAAAAATAAAACCAAGGAACTCAAACAAACCACCGACTGGCTGCCCGAGGCAGGCAATGTAAGCTTCACACGCCAGCAGGAGCCCCGTGGGCTTGGCCATGCCGTGTGGTGCGCGCGCCATTTGATTGGAGATGAGCCCTTTGCCGTGATTTTGGCGGATGACATGGTGCACGCGAAAAAAGGCTGCATGGCACAAATGGTGGAAGCGCAGAAAAAATCGGGTGGCAATGTGCTCGGCGTGATGGATGTGCCCCGTGAAAAAACCAGCAGCTACGGTATTGTCGATATCGATAAAAAAGCGAAATCGACCGACAAACGCTTAGTGAAAGCGAAAGGCCTTGTGGAGAAACCCGCCCCTGAGGATGCGCCATCGACGCTTTCCATCATTGGCCGCTATATTTTACAGCCCGAAATTTTTGGGATTCTCGATAAACAAAAACCCGGCGCAGGTGGTGAGATTCAACTGACCGATGCGATTGCAAAGATGATCAAGACGGACGATGTGTTTGGCTACCGCTTCGATGGTGTGCGCTATGATTGCGGATCGCTGGTAGGGTTTGTGGCTGCCAACGTTGCCTATGCCCTCGACCGCAAGGAAATCATCGGCACTATGACCAACGAACTGCGTGATGTGTTTAAGCGTGCCGGCGTAAAAATTTAGCGCGTAGGCGATTGTTGATCTGGTGATGCCAGATTTCTCTCATCTGCTTTCTTGACTTCTCTCGTCCACGAAAGGCGTGCACCGCGTTTGCTATAAATCTGCGTAGCATTGGGATCCTTACTTTGATCAAGCAGGCTCTGCTTGCTTTGTATGTCTCCCACATAATGTTCGGCGAATTGCTCTTCCCTTTGCGCTACATGTGAATTGTCTTTTCTTATCCGAAAGCGCCGCTCGTGTAGCCCCGCAACAGTTGTTTGCAGCCTACTCGCCCTTTCCTCGAGCCGATCCATTTTTAGGTTAAGCCTTGCTCCGCCTTCGATTGCGATGTCGTCGAACACACAGATGGCATGGGACCCCTTTTGGCGCGATTTGAGATTGCTGATATTGGCAATCGTTATGCCGCCCTTTTCAAAAATATCGCGCCGCCTTGTCGCACCTTCTGCCGGCTGCCCCGAATTCGCTCGTTTTTGCCGTCCTTCATCATCAATCTTTCGCAATTTCTCGATGACCTGCGCTTCTTGCTCTTGGCTCAACAGCTTCTCTTGCGAGCGATGAAAAAGTTGCTTTTCGATTTCATCCTGAAGGTCATACAACGCTTGCTGGGGCGTTTCTTTGGGTAATAACATTACAAACTTACCGCCACCTTGCGAGGCAAGGCACGGCCTAAATTCATCAAGCTTCATATGATCCAACGCATTTTGGATGCAATCTCTAAACACGCGCGACATGGCATCGCCCACCATCTCGCCCAGCTTATTGCCACCGCCAAGATTATTGAAATCGACATGCACAAGCTTGGCTTTCGCACCATAATGCTGTTCAAAATAGGGCGCAATTTCGTTCTGGAAGGCATTGAAGGTCGGCAATCCATTCACGAAATCAATTTTGTGACACAATGCGCTGGTGGCTTCAACGAGCCTGCGCTCGTCGCATGTTAACGCTCCATCACCCAGCTTCTCGACGTGACGCAGCAATCGCCGTTTCGTTGCATCGTCTGGACTGGAGCCTGAAACATCAGGATCATCAGCCAACAGGGGTTGTTGCGCAGGCTTGGGTTGCGCGTAACGTTTAAACGTATCCGAGTTCAAAGCCTCATTGACCTTCGCCACACTCACTTCGGTCGTTTTATTTTTTCTATCGTTCAGCGAATTTTGAAACCGTCTCTTGGATTCATCGATCGCAGCCTCCAATGCCGCACGATAGTCGCTTTGACCACCATGATCAACTGGTGCAAAATGCTGATTCGCGATGCCTATACCAACCCCCGGCAGCTTTTCTTGTTTGGTATGCACCACACCATCCAGCCCTGCCTCGCTGATAAATTCGGAAATGCGTTGATGTGCTACGTCCACGGCGTTGGCGACATCGTATTGATCGAACTGATTCTTTGTCATCACGAACAAAATCAGTTCGTCGCCGCCGTGACGGATGGGAATGACATCCCCCAGCGCGCCCACTTCCTCGTGCAGAATATCTGCCATCACACGAATGACTTTATTGGCGAGGGCTTCGCCTTCGTGTTTTACGACATATTTCTGCTCTTCGGTCAGCTGCTCGGGGTTCCACCCCTTACGCTTTGCCACCGCTAATTTCATATCACGATTCAGCCCACCAAGGTTCATGATATCGGCCTCGACATGGTGGATCGCACAGCCTGATTGCACTGAACCATATTCCTTGAGGGCCGAATAAATAAGCGGCTCGCGATGTTTCTGGATGTAGCCTGTCACCTGCCCAGGGGCAAAACTCTTTGCAAAATAGGCGTTGAGGAATTCGCCGCGCGCGCGCGATATGCTGCCTGATTGAATCCGGTTTTCGACAAGGTGCTTATAGACGTCCACTGGAAAGGGCTTTGCCCCCGCAGATTGCCAATATTGCTTGATTTCTTGGGCTACCGCATCGCGCCCTTCCCCAAACGCGCTGAGGAAGCGTTGCCACGGATCATCGGGCTCATTCACACCATTATCTATTAAATTCAATGCCATGCACATCCATTTGCTATACTACACACCGTAGCACGCCAACCTTAAATTAGGGTTAATCTTAGCCGCTTCCTATACAGATTCTTCTGGCATTGTTAGGAAATATATGATTAAAGCCCACTCCTCAACTTAACTTGGGTACATGGCCACGAGCGCTGCATTGGGCGGAAATGCTGGGTCAACCGAAAGGAAACGACATGTCTGCAGTAATTCGTCTTGCCCGCGCTGGCGCTAAAAAATCCCCATTCTACCGTATTGTGGTGGCTGATAAACGCAGCCCACGCGATGGCCAATTCATCGAGAAAATTGGCACATTTAACCCCCTTCTTGCCAAGGATAACGCTGGCCGCGTGGTGCTGAACACCGAGCGCGCGAAGCACTGGCTGGGCGTTGGCGCATTGCCTTCGGACCGCGTGAACAGCTTGTTTGCCAACCTTGGCCTGACCAAAAAGGCTGATATTGCTGGCAAACCACAGAAAACCCGCAAAAAAGCTGACAAGCTGACCCGCGCGGAAAAACGTGCGGCTGCTGAGGAAGAAGCAAAGGCAAACGCCGCTGCCGAAGCTGAAGCTGCAAAAGCGGCACCTGCTGCTGAAGAAGCGCCAGCCGCTGAAGAAGCACCCGCTGCCTAACAAAACGCCCACAAGAGGCAAACCACGATAAAAGGCGGTGCGAAAGCGCCGCCTTTTTCATGAGCGATACTAACGTCGAGAAGCCTCTGGAGATTTGCATCGCGCTGTGCTAATCACCGAGCTCTCAGGGAGAACACCATGGAAATTGCAATCGCTGTCGCTGGTATTATTTTAGCCGCTGTGGGCATGATCGAGCATTTTTAGGATGTCGGCAACACCTAACGAACCACAGGGCCATGACGCCCCCGAATGGGTCGCGCTGGCCGTATTTACGCAGCCCCACGGCGTGAGCGGGCGTATCAAAGTAAAATCCTTTACCGAACCCCACGACGATTTTGCAAAAACGCCGAATCTGACTGACGCCAAAGGCAATAGCATTAAGCTGCGCCTGACAGGGCACACCCAAGGCATGGCAATTGTGGAAGTGGATGGCATCACCCGCCGCGAACAGGCCGAGCTTCTTCGCGGCACAAAGATTGGCGTTGCCCGCGCTGCCCTGCCCGAGCTTAAAAACCCCAATCTCTATTACACGGATGATTTAATCGGCATGCGCGTGATGACCGAAGACGGCACTGCGTTTGGCAGTGTTCGCAGTGTGGTGAATTATGGCGCGGGGGACATTTTAGAGATTACGCGCGAGGATGGCAGCCACGAGCTTTACGCCTTCACCCATGCGACCTTTCCAAGGGTGGATAATGCTTCGCGCACCATCACCATCAGCCCACCTGAGATTGTTGGCCTGTAAGCCTCTCTCACTGCTAATCCATGTAGCAACAAAAAAGCCCGCCATTGCTGACGGGCTTTTCGTTATTGTGGGTCGTGCAGTTACGCCTGCATCGCCTTAGCCAAACGTGCGCTGGTTTTTGCTGCGCACGCATTCAATGGCTCGGAAACATCGGTGCCGCACTGAAACAGCATTTCCGAAAGCTTCACGCTTTGCGAGAAGAATGCATCGAGATTGGCCTTGGTGATGCGGGTGCTTAGGTCGAACATATCGTTCAGGGTGCGGCAGGTGAGCGCTTGTTTGCTCAGTTCCACATTTTGCGAGAATTGCTTGTTGAGGAAGCTTACCATTTCCGCTGCCAACTCTTTGCTGACGGTAGCAGCAATGTTGCACACGTTGGTGAGCACAGCGATATTTTCGCGGGCAGCTTCCATCGCCTCAGCACTGGCGCGGTTTGCACCTTGAGTCGCTTTGCTGATTTGCTCCTGCGCAGCGCCCATATCGAAGTTTGGCATTTGCGGCATTTGCGATTGGAATTGTTTGAAGTAGGAAGCTGGGTCGAACGCTTGGTTGGCGGAAGCTGCTTTTGCTTGCTCACCAAACATTTTGTTCATGAATTCGCTGCTCATTTTAACGGCATTTTCCGTTGCAGATTTCATTTGCTCCGCTGCTTTTTGCGAAGCCGCGCCCATGTCACCTTGAGCGAAAGGGAGTTGATAGAGTTTTGCACTTTGCTTCGCCCAATCCTGAGCACCTTTTTGCCAATCAACTGCAGGGCTGTTGCTTACCCAGCTTGCTGCACTGGCAGCCTTAGCTGCTGCTGGACGCGCACTGCTGGCCGATGTTTGGCGAGCACTTGATTGCGATTTCGCAGCGTATTTCACTGCACGTTTGGCCGATGTTTTTTTCTTTGCGGTAGCCATGATTATTCTCCGTTTGTGGTGTGCGATGGAGTGGTTCTAGACTTAAATCGTGTATAGGTCAAGCAACCAACTCAACCTATACACGAAATACTCTTTTTTTAGTTCCAGTTATTTACAACTATTAACCATTGACTGCTTTTGACTGTGGAGCCGCAAGCTCAGCACGCAGATGCTTGCTTGCTGCAACCATCGCCTGAAGCGCCTTCTCTGTCTCGGGCCAGCCACGGGTTTTGAGACCGCAGTCAGGGTTCACCCAAACTTGGCTTGGCTCCAATACTTCGAGTGCTTTGCGCAGCAAGAATACCATTTCTTCCTGCTTGGGCACGCGCGGGCTGTGGATATCGTAGACACCTGGCCCAATTTGGTTGGGGTATTTGAAGTCGACGAACGCTTGCAGCAATTCCATGGCGCTGCGCGAGGTTTCAATCGAAATCACGTCGGCATCCATGTCAGCAATCGGCTGCATGATGTCGTTGAACTCGGCATAGCACATATGGGTGTGGATCTGCGTTGCATCCTCGACACCTGCTGCGGAAAGGCGGAACGAATCCACCGCCCATTTGAGGTAAGCAGCCTTATCGGCATTGCGCAGCGGCAAGCCTTCGCGCACCGCTGGCTCATCGATCTGAATCACGCGGATGCCCGCTTTCTCAAGATCCACCACTTCATCGCGAATCGCGAGCGCGATCTGCTTACAGGTGGTTTCACGTGGTTGGTCGTCACGCACAAAGCTCCATTGCAGGATGGTCACGGGGCCGGTGAGCATGCCTTTCATGGGGCGCTCGGTGAGGGTTTGGGCGAACTTGCTCCAGCGAACCGTCATTGGCGCTGGGCGCGACACATCACCGAAAATGATCGGTGGTTTCACGCAACGCGAACCGTAGGACTGCACCCAGCCATTGCTGCTGAAGGTGAAGCCAGCCAGTTGCTCGCCGAAATATTCCACCATGTCGTTACGCTCGAACTCGCCATGCACCGGCACGTCGATATCGGCTTTGACTTGGTAATCCACGCACTCACGGGTTTTTTGCTCGAGGAATGCGTCGTATTCCTTCTCGGTAATTGTGCCCGCTTTGAACTTCGCACGTGCCTCACGCACATCCGCCGTTTGGGGGAAGGAACCGATGGTGGTGGAAGGCAGCAATGGTAGCTTCAACAAGGCTTGCTGAGCCGCTTCACGCACTTTGAAGGTGCTCTTACGGTTCAATTGCGCATCGCTGATCGCGGCAAAACGCGATTTCACCGCGTCGTTATGGATGCGTTTGCTGGTCGCACGTGCTGCAATAGCTTTGGCGTTTGCCTCAAGCTCTGGCTTCACGGTTTCAGCCACATTGGCGTTACCAATGGCCGCTGCAAGCACGGCTACTTCTTCCAATTTCTGTTGGGCGAAGGCTAGCCATTGCTTCAGCTCGTCATCGAACTTTTTCTCGTTCACCAAATCCACGGGCGAATGCATGAGCGAGCAGCTTGGGGCAACGATCAGACGATCCTCACCCAATGCGGCTTTAGCTTTGTTCAAAAGCGCTACGGAATTAGCGAAATTGTTTTTCCAGATGTTGCGGCCATCGACCACGCCCACCGAGAGGGTTTGCGTTGGCTTAACGGCTTTCAATACAGCATCCAACTGGCTTGGCTCACGTACCACATCGACATGCACACCTGCGGTGTCGAGGCCAAAGGCCAACTCGGCATTATCGCGCAGGCCAGCGAAATAGGTGGTCAGCATGAGCTTCAGGCCAGACTTATTCAGTTCGGCATAGGCTGTTTTGTAGGCAGCTTTGGCTTCAGCCGAAAGATCAAGCGCGAGGTGCGGCTCGTCGATCTGCACCCACTCGGCACCCGCAGCTTTAAGGGATGCGAGCAACTCGACATAGGCAGGCAATAGCTTGGGCAACAGGCTGAGCGCCGATTTGCCATCCTTCATTTTGCCAAGAAGCAGGTAGGTTACGGGACCAATCACCACTGGGCGGGTGTTGATACCTTGCGCTTTTGCTTCGTTATAGGCAGCAAGCGGCAGGTTGTGCGCAAGCTTGAATTCCGTTGCATCCGAAAACTCGGGCACGAGATAGTGGTAGTTGGTGTCGAACCATTTGGTCATTTCACAGGCCACCACATCCACGCCGTCCTTCTGCTGGCCACGTGCCATTGCAAAATAGAGGGTGAGCGCGTCTTTGTTCTTCAGCGCTTCGTAGCGTGCTGGAATCGCATCGAACATCAGCGTGTGGTTGAGGACTTGGTCGTAGTAAGCAAAATCAGCGCTTGGGATATGGGTGATTTTGGCAGCGTGCTGACGCTTCCAGTTTTCGCTGCGGATAGCTTTGGCTGTTGCTTCCAACGCCTCCACCGAGCTTTCGCCCTTCCAATAGCTTTCGAGTGCTTTTTTCAGTTCGCGCTGCGCGCCGATACGTGGAAAGCCTAGGTTTGCGGTGGTAGCCATTTCGTGTACTCCATTTGTGTCTGCGCGACCCTAATGCGCATAGTTGTTCCAAAGGGGATGGGCTTAATAGCGAGGTTTTTCGCAGTAAGCAAGGAAGAAACGGCTTGCGTGGACAACCGTTATTCGCGCCGTTTTAGCGCCGAATGAGCAGCATTAGCAGCCGCCATAGCACCCATGCATTCAGCGTGTGCCAAAGGAAGTGCGTGCCTAGGCTGAAACGCGGGCAGACCTCCATATCGATGGTGCGAAAGAGGAGCGAGAATGTCCATACTATAGCGATGGTTACGAAGATTTTGCCAAGCGCGCGATCACGCGCCCACAGCACAGCAGCCATGATAAGGATGGTGATGTAAGTCGGCAAATACATCACGGTGCCATTCCACAAATCGGGCGGCAAGAAGCGTTGGGCTGCCACCCCCGCAGCCGTATAGGCCAGCCAATATGCCCCCACCCTGCCCCACGACAACCCAAACAAGCGCCGCAGCGCACTGATGAGATAGAGGTTGATGAATAGGCCAATGGGCACCACATCCATCAGCAGTGTGTGGTTATCGGGCACGGCATGCCACGCCGCACTGCCAAAGCCAATTGCCGCCATGAATGCAAACAGCAGCCATAAATCAGTGCGTTTTGCATCCGCAGGCATACGGCTAATGGCGCGAGCGGCAACGATGGCGCCCACCACAAAAAACGCGTTGGTGATGAGGTTAAATGGCTCCGCAAACCAGCCCACCTGCCCTGCACGCTCGCAGTAGGCATCCAGATAGGTGAGTACGGAATCGGCCATTGGCTCGCCCTTAGATCATGGTGGAATCACCCGCCTGACGCTTCAGGCGCGCCACACGGTTGACATTACGCACCAGCTGCTTGAGCAGAATGTAAATCAAGGTAGCATTACATATATGCCACATGAAGTGAGTACCAGTGAAAAGATGGCCGCATACTTCGCGGTCGATCACCCGACAAAATAGGGAAAACACACCAATCAGCGCCGCGAGCAAAAAATGCGAGGAACTAGGCCGCGCCCGCAAATGCAGGTGCACCGCAATCATACTGAGCGCAATCATGGTCGAGAGATAGCCAATCGAGTTGTTCATCGCGCGGGGGAACTGGTGGACGAGAATATGCGTGAAGCCAACAAACGCGATGAAGCAAATTAGCACCGAGAAAAATGACGTTCGGTTAATACGAAAGAGCACGCTCCAGAAATAAAGGACGATGAAGAGAACGATAGTAACAACATCGGCCAGTTCTGTCGTTGGGGTTGGGAACATGTGGAAGATGATCGAGTTCACGCCAATCAGAAAGGTGAGGAAGGTCAGCGCATGCACATCCCAGATCCATTTGCGCTCGAGATCTTCGTGATTTTTGTAGTGACGGTAGATGGTGACTGCCACATAGATGAACGCCAGCGAGGAAATGACATTCAGCGGCTCATCGAACATGCCCGTGCCAGAGCGCTCACAAATCCCATACCAGTGCGTTAACGGCGTATTGCTCATAACTTCACCGTAACACAAAAAACTTAGCAATTCCCTAAGATTATGTGTTGCGGCGCATCAATTCTAATGTGCAGCACCCACCGCGCCATGGTAGAAATATTGCCCTAAACCGACGGTGAAGACGAAGTTGCCGTACAGCGCGTGCTCGATGGAAACCAGCCACAATGAGCGGGTTTTGTGGTAGGTATGCGAAAAAATAACGCCGCCGATGACGCACATGGCAGGGGCAACCCAGTTATTGAATGCTAGGTGCGCCATGCCAAAGGCAAGCCCTGTCAGCGCAATCAGGGCGGTAGGCGCCAGAAACCCACCGAAACGGGCGAACATATAGCGCCGATAGACGATTTCCTGCGCGATGACGGAAATAATGGGGTACGCGACCATTACCAACGCCCAAAAATAGGGCTTTTCGCGGATAAAATTGAACAAGAGCGCGGGTTTGAACAGCACCGTTGCCCCTAGCATGAGGAGCGCGCAGACGGCAAACCGCCACAGTATCGGCACAAGATTCGCACGGGTGACGGCCGCCCAGTTCCAGCCCCCCGTTTGCTGATGGGGGTCGATACGCCGTGTAGCAATGAAGCACACCAAAGCAAAGCCCCACAGGAACGGGATAATCCAACGCGGCGGCAAGTAGAGCCATGCCGCAATCGGCATCACTAGCGTAAAGGCGAGTAGCTCGGCAGCCAGAAAGCCGCGGGCGCGATAAAACGGTATGGGCATAAACTGGGCTGTAGCATACTTCGTTGGCGAGGCGAGCAAAAATTCACAGGCACACCTCTACCCTCATAAACTATTTGCCATCAAAAAACCTTTGTGCCATAGAAACCGCCTACTGCGTACCGCGCAGTGGATTTTATAGTGTTCCTCGATAGCTCAGCGGTAGAGCTCACGACTGTTAATCGTGCGGTCGCTGGTTCGAATCCAGCTCGGGGAGCCATAACCTTCGTCGGACATGGTTGCTATTGTCCGCCCATATTTCCCAAAGCCCTTGTTTATAAGCCCCTTCTCCCCATTTGAGGTCGCGAGCGTTCGCGATTAGCCGCTTACAACCCCCGTTTTTTGGGGCATATTGTGGGGCACATGCCCCCACTCTTCTATAATTATGCCCCCAACACTTCCTGAATAATGCCCCCTAGTTTATAACGACACTCATTCACGGCAACCCAAAGGAGCCAAGACAATGTTGACGATTATTGCCGCACGTAATGCGAAGCCAAAAAACCGGCTGTATCGCTTGTTTGATGAGCGTGGCCTTTACCTTGAAGTTATGCCAAGCGGATCAAAATACTGGCGCCTAAAATACCGCTTTAACGGTAAAGAAAAGCGCCTCGCATTAGGGGTGTTCCCCGAAATTAGCCTGGCCGAAGCACGTGAAAAACGCGATGGGGCTCGAAAACTTGTTGCCGCTGGCAATGACCCTGCTTTTACAAAAAAAGAGGAAAAGCGACAACGCATGCTGCGATCTATCCATACCTTTGAGGCTGTGGCGCGCGCATGGCAGAAAGATCATGATGTGCGATGGTCACCGCATTATAGCGCCAATGTCCTGAAACGGCTGGAAGTGGACATATTCCCGCATATTGGAAACCGGCCCATTGCAGAGATTTCTCCACTCGAATTGCTGGAGGTTATCAAGAAAATTGAAAAACGTGGTGCTCATGAAGTCGCCAGGCGTTGCCTTGCCCTATGCGGAAAGGTCTATAAGTACGCTATCCCCAACGGAGTCGCCGAACGCAATCCAGCCGCCGATCTGCATGGTGCCTTATCTCCTCCACCATCCGTGATGGACTCGAGAGCTTGGGTAGGGTCTATCGAGCACAAGCCCCTGACAGCAAAATAAGTCAGCGCCAAGCTATCAACATAATCAGTGAGTTTGCCTAAGTCGGCAAACGCATCCTTATTGAGTTAAGATAAATTTCCTAGCTTCTTCGAGATGATTTTCCAATATTTGATGGTGCAGCTCACTCATCTACAGTCTCCTAAGCTAATATTATTTACACATAGCACTCGTAGAAATAATAACAATATTAATTCAATTCAGCGTTGCGCTGTATTTCTCTGAATTACTTGTTGATCGTGTGCTGAAAAACGTTTATTATCCATAAAGTTTAGGACATAAATCTAAAAAGGATGCGGTCATGAAAGTAATCGAATTATTCGCAGGTGTAGGGGGCTTCCGATTGGGCCTTCAAAAAGCATCGCTGGATTACGATGTCGTTTGGAGCAACCAATGGGAGCCCTCAACGAAGACGCAGGTTGCATCTGATATATACGCATCAAAGTTTGGGTCTGAGAATCATTCCAATGAAGACCTAGCTAAAGTCCCGACCAAGGACATCCCCGACCATGACCTACTCGTTGGTGGATTTCCATGCCAGGATTATTCTGTTGCGCGCACACTCAATCAGGCTGCGGGTCTTAAAGGTAAGAAAGGCGTGCTTTGGTGGGAAATTGAACGAATCATAAACGAAAAGAAAAAGAATAAGCCCCAGTACATTCTTTTGGAGAATGTGGATCGTTTGCTGAAATCGCCTGCCAAGCAACGTGGTCGTGATTTTGCAATCATGTTGGCTAGTTTATCGGACTTGGGTTACATAGTCGAATGGCGTGTCATCAACGCTGCTGATTATGGTATGCCGCAGCGCCGTCGCCGTGTGTTCATCATGGCGTATCATCAATCAACAGAGCTGTATAAGGCGGCTAAAGTGTGTGATTCGCCTGCTGATTGGGTCCTCAATGAAGGCGTGCTGTCGGAATCCTACCCTGTTTGCGAAAAGAAAGCACCACAGCGCTTCAATCTTGATGGGGACCTTATCGAGATTTCCGACCACTTCAACGCTAAGGGCGGATTAAGCCCGTTTGCTAATAGTGGCGTCATAATCGGTAGGAATGTCTGCACCGTTGAAACGAGCCCTGTATATAGTGGTCAACGCGCGACCTTGAAGGATGTCTTGGAAAAGAACGTTGATGAATCCTATTTTATCGATGAGGCTTCCCTTTCGAAATGGAACTACCTCAAGGGCGCAAAAAAAGAAAAACGCCTTAATAAGACCGCAGGTGCAGAGTATAACTATGCAGAAGGCGCCATGGTCTTTCCTGATGCGTTAGATAAGCCTTCCCGCACAGTAGTGACAGGTGAAGGTGGTTCAGCCCCCTCACGCTTCAAACATGTCATCCGTACTAAGGATGGGCGTTTGCGGCGTTTGACGCCGATTGAGCTCGAACGACTGAATATGTTCCCCGATAACCATACCGCTGGTGCTTCAGATGTTAAGCGCGCGTTCCTTATGGGAAATGCGCTCGTTGTAGGCATTATAGCTCGCATCGGCAAAGTACTAATTGACCGTGCCGGTAGCGCTGTCGAGCCCAAGAGACGGTATGGCTGATTCCGAACTGCCCTATGATAAAACGGACCGCTTTTCTATTGAAGCCTACGCATTGAGGCTGAAAGACAAGTCACTTCGTCAGTTGGTCGGCGATTTGGCAGACAAAGAGCACAAGGCCAATAAAGGCAGCTTTGGTCAGCTCGTTGAAGAATTATACTTCAAATATAAGCCTAACAATGACTCTCATCCTGACTTTCCTGAAGCAGGCGTGGAGTTGAAGACCAGTCCCATCAAGCACAACAAAACACGGTTCGCTGCTAAAGAACGCCTTGTGCTCAATACAATCAACTATCTGGAAGAGTATGATCGAACTTTTGATAACAGTAGCTTCTGGACCAAGAACCGACTTCTGTTGTTGATGCTGTATCTGCACTTGGATGGAGTTCCAAAGGCCGACGTGTTATTCAAGATTATTCGGCTATGGACGTATCCTGAAAAGGATCTTGAAATCATTAAAGATGATTGGTTGAAGATTTCTGCGAAAATCAAAGCTGGCAAAGCACATGAGCTTTCTGAGGGTGATACCCTTTACCTGGCGGCATGTACTAAAGGCGCTAAAGGCGGTGAGAACTCTACAATGCGCCCACAAAAGTCTGGTCCTGATGCTCCACAGCGCGCCTATTCCTTAAAGCAATCGTATATGAACACCATCATCGATGAGAGTGGCATTCAAAAAGATTTCGTCCCCCTTGTGAGGATAGCTGACCTAAAAAAAGGGAAGACATTCGAAGAGTTGATAATCGATAGGTTCAAGCCATTCTATGGCAAGAGTGAAGATGAAATTCGAATTGCTTTAGAAATGCCTACAACTAGCGCCAAGAATTCTCGGGCGCTTCTTGCCTTTGCAATAATGGGGGTGCGTGGCAAGTCAAAGATTGAGGAATTCACGAAGGCCGACATTCAGATGAAAACCGTTGTCTTGAATCGTGTAGGTACACCTACGGAAGATATGTCGTTCGCACAAATTGATTACGAAGGAATCGTTCTAGAAGAATGGGAAGACTCTTATTGGCATAGTGCTTTAACCAAACGCTTCTTCTTTGTGGTTTTCGAGGAGCGCGGCACCATCAGCTACCTAAAGCGTGCCTTCTTCTGGACCATGCCAACTTTGGATTTGGAACAAGCCAGGCTTATGTGGGAGGATACCAGGAGCAAAATTGCGCATGATGACTTCGAGAATCTAACCAAATCTTCCCAGAATCCAGTTTGTTTCATCCGGACCAAGGGACGAGACAGTAAAGACCTTAAGAAAACACCCTCAGGGCGGCTATATAAAAAATTGGGCTACTGGCTGCCCAGGAAATACATCAAAGCCATCATCGAGGCTTAGTTGTGCCCTGAGACTTAATTCTCTTTACCAGTCGCGTAAGTGCACTTTCTGAAAGACTGCATTCCCACAAAGTGACTACTTTGCAACCTAACTTTTGAAGAGCTTTTGCCTTCTGGACGTCTCGTTCAGCATTGCGCTCGTTTTTCTGAGACCAGCGCCTAAACAGGGACATAAGGGATATTTCATCGAATGAATTTCAATGAATTACATAGGCTTGTTTCCAGAATATGTATTCAGCTCGGGAGCCAATAAAAAAACCCACCAGAAATGGTGGGTTTTTTATTGCTTTCATGAAACAGCCCTACACCACAAACAGCGGCAGAAAGAGTGCCCCCGTGGCATAGACAATCAGCCGTGCGGGTTTGGGCACGAAGAACTTCACCACGAAAAACGGCGCGATGAGTGCCCATTGCGGCATTGGCACCAGTGCGCCCATGAGGACGAACCACCAAATCCAAGGTTTTTCGAACGGCGATTGCGCGCGCGTTTTGGACATGCGGGCAAGCAACAGCATGGCAATCAGCATCATGAAGGCGCTTTGCACCGTGCCGTAGATGGTGTTCTCGGCTAGTGCACGCACCAAGGCAACGCACACGAAGGCATAGGAATAAACGGTCGAGGAAATCCAGCCCTGCTGCCAGTTAATGGCAGCGAGGATGACCACAAACGTGGCATAGGTGGCGTAGAGGATGAACTGCTCGCTGATGCCGAATTTGAGGAAATAGGTGATGAACACCGCGCCGCAGACCACTTCGATCACGGTGTAGACGCCCGGCACTGGCCCCGCGCAATAGCGGCATTTGCCGCGGGTGGAGAGCCACGACCAGATGGGGAACAGGTCAATCGGTTTAAGGTCGGCGTTGCAGTGCCCGCAATAGGGGTGACGCTCGAACGGGGTTTGGCCGCGCGGCATGCGGTAGACCACGGAGCAGGCATAATTGCCAACGGCTGGGCCAATCACAATCATCCAGATAATGCCGATGATGGTGAATTCGTGAAGGGCGATCCATTCCAACATCAGTTTTTAACCGAGGCTTTTGGATTCACCACACCATCGAGATAGCGGCCTTGGAACAGGGTGATGCCAAGCGCTTGGCCATATTGCACGGCTTGTTTGGTGTCGCACCGCGTGAGGATGACGCGGTTGTTGCCGCAGGCGCGCACCGCCTCGGCCAGCTTGATGTTTTTGGGCGAAGTTGCATCCTGCTCGCTATCGCTGTTCCAAATCAGCTTCACCAAATCGAAGCCCAAGCGTTGGCGGTCGATCTGCGGTAGGCTCAGCTCGCTCACTCCATCGAGGCAGACGCGGTAGCCAAGCTTTTGCACGGTATCCTTCGCCAATAAAAATGCCGACATATCCGCGAATACATCCGCAATTTGCAGCTCGATCACGACGGAAACCTTGCTGCTGGGCTTGATGGCAGCGTCGAACTCCGTAAAGCGGCTGGAGAGCAGCGTGGGAATGTTGAGGTTGAGGCTGATAGGGTTGGTGAGGTAGCGAATCGGGTTACGCTGAATGGTCTCGAGCATGCGATTATCGAGAATTTGCGTGAGGTATTTGAAGAGCCAGCGATTGCTGAGCAAATCCACCTCGATGCCCATGCTTTGGCGCAGGTGGTTGATGTTGATGTACATCTCATCGAACACGGTGCGCACAGGCGCTTCGGGCAGTGCCGCACAAATGGGCTGGCGGCGAATGGTGGAGGTTAAATCCACATCCAGCATATCGCGCTCGATAGCCGCTAGATTTGAAGCGGTAAATACGCGCAGTTCTTTTTGTGCTGGCGCAGCTGGTGGTGGCGCCTCGCCCGCAACGACCGCCGCCGCTGCACGCGGGATGCCGCCTTGCGCAGCGCGCACGCGCGTGATGAGGCGACGCTTGCACAGCGCCATGAAATCCTGCCACTGCGACTCGAGATCGTGCGTGGTGGAGAATGATGGGTTTTCATCGCCTTCGGCTGTGTAGGAAAGCGGATCATCCATGAACAAATAGCGCAACTGGAAGATCATTTTTTCCGTTAGTTGCTTGGGAAAATTTTTGACCATGACATAAATGGTCGAATCTTCGCACAGGTAGATGGCGCCGTCGCGATCACCCAACAAATCGTTCATTAAATTGGTGGCGATTTTGATTTGGTATTCGCTGCGGTAATGCTCGAGCAGTTTGTGAAAATGAAACGCAACCACCTGCCAGCCTTGCGGAGCATCCTCCACCAACTGTAATAGCTCGATTAAATGAGCCTCAGGTTCTCTACTCACTACGCGCATGCGTGATTCCTCTGCTTAGCGCCGCCGTTTTTTAGGACGATCATCATCATCGTCCTCATCCTCATCGTCTTCGTCGTCGCTATCTTCGTCGTCTTCGTCATCCTCATCGTCTTCGTGCTCTTCAAAATCATCGACGATTTTGTCGCCCGAAAGATCCGTGAACATATCATCTTCTGCATCATCCGAATTGGGATCCGACTCATCCTCTTCTTCGTGCTCTTCCACTTCCTCGAGCGATGTCAGCTCAACACCGTCATCTTCCATCGGCTCCAATTCCTCGATCGCGTCATCGCCCTCTACATCTGGGAATTCGCTCAGCAGGTCATCATCATCACGCGTAGGCTTGCGGGCTTGCTTTGGCTGAGGTTTTGTCTCTTTTTTAGGCGCAGCGGGCTTCTTTTTGGCTCCCTCGGTCCATGTTTTGCCGCATTTTGGGCATTTGATCGGGTCGACCACGCCAAAATCATAGAATTTGGCATCACATTTTGGGCAAACACGTTTGTTGCCTAAATTGCCCGAATTCATGAAGCCTCCACTAATCCCTACTGTTTTCCTGTCCTTGCACCCACTAACTACTTGCGTTAGAAGCACCATTACTTTCACATAACGTGACTTTGAAACAAAACGCAATAGCCCATATGCATTCCAGCTCAGACAATCCACAGCCCGCCACCGCCCATGCCATTGATAGCCTTCGTGGGCGCACCCATGTGCCGGGGGATAAGTCCATCTCGCATCGCGCGCTCATGCTCGCAAGCCAAGCGCTGGGCACCACCACCATTCATGGCCTGCTAGAGGGTGAAGATGTGCTGCGCACCGCCGAAGCACTGCGCCAATGCGGCGTGCCCATCACCCGCCATGCGGATGGGCACTGGACGGTGAGCGGACGCGGCATTGGCGGCCTGCACGAACCCAGCGATGTACTCGATATGGGCAATGCTGGCACGGCCGCGCGGTTGATGATGGGGCTGCTATCCACCTACCCTTATACCACCCATTTCACGGGCGATGAGTCACTTAAGAAGCGCCCGATGATGCGGGTGATTACCCCGCTGGAACAAATTGGCGCGAGCTTTATGGCGCGCGAGGGCGGGCGTCTGCCATTGGCCATGAAGGGCGCCAGCCAACCCATGCCGATTAGCTACACGCTCCCCGTCGCCTCGGCGCAGGTGAAATCCGCGATTTTGCTTGCAGGGCTGAACACTAAAGGCACGACCACCGTGATTGAAAAAGAAGCCACACGCGACCATAGCGAGCGCATGTTACGGTTTTTTGGGGTGCCGGTGGAAACCACGCCGCAAGCGGATGGCTCGATTATTATTAAATTAGATGGCCAACCGAACCAAGCTCCCGAAGACCGTACCCTCAACGTACCTGCCGACCCCTCCTCTGCCGCGTTCCCGATTGTGGCGGCGCTGCTGGTGCCGAATGCCGAAGTAACGGTGACTAATGTGTGCCTGAACCCGCTACGCACGGGGCTGTTCGATGTGCTAAAAACGATGGGTGCCGATATTACCATCAGCAACCACCGTGAGGTGGGTGGTGAGCCCGTGGGCGATATTACCGCCCGCACCTCGCAGTTGAAGGAAGTCGATGTGGCCGCCCACATTGCGCCGAGCATGATCGATGAATACCCCATCCTTGCCATTGCCGCAGCCTGCGCCACAGGCAAAAGCGTGATGCGGGGATTGAGCGAGCTGCGGGTGAAGGAATCCGACCGCCTCGCCGCTATTATCGCTGGCTTGCGCGCTAATGGTATCGAGGCTCATGAAGAAGGCGATGATTTGGTGGTCTATGGCAAAGGTGGCGCGCCCCAAGGTGGCGGCACGGTGACTACCCACTTCGACCACCGCATTGCCATGAGCTTCCTGATTCTGGGGCTGGTGAGCAAAGAGCCGGTGACGGTGGATGACACCCGCGCGATTGCGACGAGCTTCCCCAGCTTCATGACGCTGATGCGCGATTTAGGGGCGAAATTCATCATCGCCCGCCGCCACGAACGCCCCACCCCCGAGCGCCGCATGGTGATTACGGTGGATGGCCCTGCCGCCTCGGGCAAAGGCTCACTCGCCCGTCGTTTGGCCTATCATTTTGGCTTGGGTTACCTCGACACGGGGCTTCTTTATCGTGCGGTGGGCATGCGCGTGCTGTATGCCAACCAAGACCCGCACGACGTGGCTGCCGCGATTGCGGCCGCCCATGCTATCAACGCGCAGGATTTAGCAAACCCCAAACTGCGCGGCGAACGCATTGGCCAAGCGGCCAGCATTGTTTCCGCCATGCCTGAAGTGCGTGAGGCGCTGCTCGAATATCAGCACAAATTTGCCGCCAGTGAAAATGGAGGCGTGCTGGATGGGCGCGACACCGGCACCGTCATTTGCCCGAATGCGGATTACAAATTCTTCATCACCGCCAGCCTTGAAGCCCGCGCCAAGCGCCGCCACAAGGAACTTCAGGATTATGGCGTGACGGTGGATTACCAATCGGTTTACGATGACCTCGTGGAGCGCGACGCGCGCGACGCCAACCGCGCTGTTGCACCCATGAAACCCGCTGCGGATGCGGTTGTTATCGACACCAGCGGCATGACCATGCAGCAGGTGTTTGACAAGGTGATTGGGGAATTGGGGGATTAGGATTTAGCGTTACCGCTAACTCTGCCCTTCATTACGTTATCTATGTAGTTGCCAATATAGGCTTCAAACGATTTGAGGTCCGCATCGAGACGGGTTTCGAATATCTCGGGAGTTTCTTTGTATTGCTGCTGATCGAAGGAATAATAAACCTTTGGCTTGCTTGCATCATGATTGGGTAGGCTGAACAGATACATGACCATGTCGCGTGCGCTGGCTGCTGCGTCGGCCAAGGCTTTTTCGGATGATGCGTCGGACGCAAAAACGCCCATTTTTTTCAGGGTCATTTCTCGTACCCATATGCCAAGCGCTTCTATCATCTCATTGGCATCCTCGGCCTCACCAAAGAACTCATCTGAAGATTTCTCGTCCGAGCCAGCTATGGCTTTGTTTAGGTATTTCGCCATGCCCTCGTGCCCAGCGATGACGTCACGCAAGGCCAGCTTACCCGAAGGCTGTATGCGCGATATCCAATCCACCTGTGCCATCTTAAACCTCTTGAGGGGCTAAGTTGTAGTCGATTATTTTGCTTATTTTATGACAATTCCATGAAGATTATGGCCATTATCACTGCATATTAGCGACTAGGGCTACTATCGAGCGTTCCTAACGTCTTTGCCTTGCAGGATTGCACTGTCAGCTCGATACGGCCAGATATTTTTCTGGCATCCTCTTGGCTCAGCTTCCCTTTTTCGAGCATTTGCTGGCAGTAGGGGAAAATTCGATAGTGGTCGCTTACTTGGCTGAAATTGTTGTTTGAGCTCTCAAATATGCCTTCGTACTCATGCTCGATAGTCATCGCACCCTGCGCGTCGAACGTTAGGATAGAGCGCGAGGTACGCATGCCTATGCGTTGATGATGCTTAACTTTGAAACCACCATCTTTATCGGGCGTAATGCGGACGGATGCATGGCCTTCGCTGCCAAACAGAATTCTTGGTATCTTATAATCACTGCCAATCACTTTTTTGAACGACATCCGAACAGCTCCTAACATGCGCTATTCTAATACTAATCTGCGGCCAGAAATATGACATTTCGGTGAAGAATTCACCCCTTCCCCTACCATTTTGCCTTGCCTTTTGGTGGTTTTGGCCTATAAACCCACCTCCCTTGCGCAGGTGCGCAGGGTTTTTATGTTCAACCTCTAACCACGACTGATGCGTAAGCATCAGAATAGAAAGACTAAACTCATGGCACAATCTGCAACCGTCCGTAAGGAAGATTTCAAAGACCAAAATTTCACCACTGGTGAAAGCTTCGCCGACCTCTTCGAAAACAGCGCCGCTGGCAAAGTTGCCGAAGGCAGCGTAGTGCGCGGCACCATCGTCGGCATCGAAAAAGACCTCGCAATCATCGATGTGGGCTTGAAATCCGAAGGCCGTATCCCCCTCAAAGAATTCTCGGTTGCTGGCCAACCTGCTGAAATCAAAATCGGTGACCAATACGATATCTATATCGAGCGCATTGAAGACCGCCACGGCGAAGCACAGCTGAGCCGCGAGAAGGCACTGCGTGAAGAAGCTTGGGTGAAACTGGAAGAAATCCACAAGAACCAAACCAAAATCGAAGGCGTTATCTTCGGCCGCGTTAAAGGTGGTTTCACGGTGGATATCAAAGGCGCTGTGGCGTTCCTGCCCGGCAGCCAAGTGGACATTCGCCCAATTAAAGATGTTACCCCACTGATGAACATTGCTCAGCCGTTCCTGATTTTGAAAATGGACCGTCGCCGCGGCAACATCGTGGTTTCGCGCCGTGCAATCATGGAAGAGAGCCGTGCAGAAGCGCGTGGCGTACTCCTCGATAAGATTGCTGAAGGCCAAATTCTCGACGGTATCGTTAAGAACATCACCGATTACGGTGCGTTCATCGATATGGGCGGCGTGGATGGTCTTCTGCACGTTACCGATATTTCGTGGAAGCGCATCAATCACCCATCGGAAGTGTTTGCAATCGGCGATGCAGTTCGCGTGATCGTGACCAAGTTCGACGGCGAAACCAAGCGCATCAGCCTCGGCATGAAGCAGCTTGATACCAACCCATGGGAAGGCGTCAGCGCCAAGTTCACCCCTGGTGCGAAGCTCAAGGGCAAAATCACCAACATCACCGATTACGGTGCGTTTGTTGAGCTCGACAGCGGCGTGGAAGGCCTTGTGCATGTGAGCGAAATGAGCTGGACGAAGAAAAACGTTCACCCAAGCAAGCTCGTTCAGGCTGGCCAAGAAGTGGAAGTTCAGGTGCTCGATATCGACGTCACCAAACACCGCATCAGCCTTGGCATGAAGCAGTGCATCGACAACCCATGGAACAGCTTTGCCGATAAGTTCCGCGAGGGCGATGTAATCGAAGGCGAAGTGCGCAACATTACGGACTTCGGTCTGTTCGTTGGCCTTGCTGGCGAGATCGACGGCCTTGTGCACCACAGCGATATCAGCTGGACACAGCCTGGTGAAGAAGCCATCAAGACCTTCAAAAAAGGTGATAAAGTTTCTGCCAAAATCCTCGTGGTTGATATCGAGAAAGAGCGCATCAGCCTCGGCATCAAGCAACTGACGGAAGCTCCGGAAGGCGCAATCATCACCAGCAGCAATGCCGCTGCAGCACCAAGCGCTGGCAGCGCAGGCAGCCACCGCAAGGGCGACGTGGTTACCTGTAAGGTTATCATGGTTGAGCGTGACGGCATTGAAGTGGAAGTGGCCGAAGGCGTCACCAGCTACATCAAGAAGAACGATTTGTCGCGTGATCGCCAAGATCAACGCCCAGAGCGCTTCGCGGTGGGTGATCGTATCGACGCAGCTGTGGTTTCTGCCGATAAGAAAACTGGCAAAATCCAGCTTTCCATCAAACAGCTTGAGCAAGACCAGCACAAGAAAGCGATCGAAGAATATGGCTCGTCGGATTCGGGTGCAAGCCTTGGCGACATTCTCGGTGCGGCCATTGCTGAATCTTCAGCGAAGAAGCCAGCTGCTAAGAAAAAGTCGAAAGCAGACGAAGAAGACGCAGCGTAGGTTCACCTACCTTGCAGCAATAACGAAAGGGCAGCGAAAGCTGCCCTTTTTGTTTACTTCTGGCGTTTGAGTATTGCGCCACTATCCACGAACTGCTAGCGCTGTGACTTCACCAACCTGCGAGCACCCCATGCAACCTATCTCCGACCTTCTCATCGACCGCAAACGCCTGAAGCGCCAATTGGCTAGCTGGCGTGGGTTGGCCCTGCTGGCCGTTTTTGGGGCATGCGCGGTCTATTTCGGCGGCGCGGCTGGGCACAAAAAAGCGGGCCTATCGCTCGATTACATTGCCCAAATCAACATCACCGATGTGATGGTGGATGACCCCAAGCGCGACGCGATGATGAAGGATATTCTGGAAGATAAGAAAGCCAAAGCCCTCATTGTGCAATTCGATTCGCCCGGCGGCACCACGGTGGGCGGCGAGGAAGTGTATTTGCAGCTTAAGGAAATCTCGAAGAAGAAGCCCGTGGTGGGCGTGATGCGCACGCTGTGCGCCTCGGCCTGCTATATGGCGTCACTTGGGGCAAACCACGTCATTGCGCGCGAGGGCACGCTCACTGGCTCTATTGGCGTATTGCTGCAAAGCATGGAAATCAGCCGCTTGGCGGATAAATTGGGCATCACCCCTATTACGATCAAGTCGGGCGCGATGAAGGATGTGCCAAGTATCAGCGAGCCATTTACCGAAGAACAGCGCCGCGTGGTGGGTGAAGTGGTGGCCGATGCCTATGACCATTTTGTGCGGCTGATTGTCGAAAACCGCAGAATGGACGATGAATTGGTGCGCCAAATTGCCGATGGGCGGGTCTATACGGGCAACCAAGCCCTTAAATTACAACTGATTGATGGGCTGGGCGGAACGAACGAAGCCCTCGCTTGGTTGCATAAAGAGCGCAAAATCAACCCCAAGCTGGAAATCATCGAAATCGAGCCAGAGCCAGAGCTATCAACGGTTTGGGAGGAATTGGCCCAAAGTGCTGGCCTTAAAATTTTCAGCCGTAGCGCCGTAGGGCTTGACGGACTGGTCAGTATCTGGCATCCTTCTCTCGTTCAGTAAACCCATGATATCGCGGGAGAAACCATGACCAAATCGGAATTGATTCAGCGCCTAGCTAAACGCTACCCGCATCTCTATCAGCGCGATATTGAAGTGCTGGTGAATACGATGTTCGACGAAATCACCAATGCGTTGGGCGCGGGTAACCGCGTGGAGCTGCGTGGCTTCGGTGCGTTCTCGGTGCGCGAGCGCGAAGCACGTGCCGCCCGCAACCCCAAAAACGGCGCCATGGTGAAGGTCGATAAACGCCACGCCATTTACTTCCGCACCGGCAAAGAGTTGCGCGAGCGCGTGACGAACGTGATTCCGAAGGATTAGTTTTAAGTTGCTACGCCGCGTGGGGGCGTATCGCCCCCGCTACCGCTCCCCCTCGTTCGCTATCGCTCCGGCTCGCCGCGGCCATCGCGGCTACGCGTGGCGAAGAAAAAGGAACTAAGCCATGCCCACACGCATTAAAAATTGCGGCCTAAAAACCTCGGAGGCGATTGATTGCGCCATCAGCACTGGGGCTGGCTTTGTGGGGTTTGTTCACCACGAACCATCACCCCGCCACATCACGCTCGAGCAGATGGCACGTTTGCGAGCGCATGCTGGCACCTTAATCAAAACGGTGGCGGTGCTGGTCAACCCATCCGACGAGCTACTCGGCCAAATCGCCCGTGAGGTGAAGCCTGATTATTTCCAACTGCATGACGCGCGTGACACGGGACGCATCCAAACCATCCAAGCGCAATTCGGCATTCCCATCATCAGTGCCATTTCGGTAAAAAGTGAAAGTGACCTGACGAACATCGCCACGCTGGAAGAAATCAGCGCGCATTTGCTGTTCGATGCACCAAGTGCCGGCAGCGGCAAGGCGTTCGATTGGCGGTTGCTGAAAAACCTGCCGCTGAAGAAAAAGTGGTTTTTGGCAGGCGGCTTGAATGCGGAGAATGTGGTTGAAGCCATGCGCATCACCGGTGCGCCGATGGTGGATGTGAGTAGCGGCATTGAATCCACCGCAGGCGAGAAATCGCTAGAAAAGATTGCGGCGTTCAATGCGGCTGTGCTACACGCAGCGCATGGATAATCTTAAAACTCAACCCGACGCACACGGCCATTTCGGCATTTATGGCGGCCGCTATGTATCCGAAACGCTGATGCCACTGATTTTGGAAGTGGAAGCTGCCTATAAGGCCATGCAGGCCGACCCAGCTTTTCATGCGCAGTTCGATGATTTGATGAAGCATTATGTGGGGCGCCCCTCGCCGCTCTATTTCGCCGAGCGCCTGACGGAGCAGCTGGGCGGTGCGCAGATTTATTTCAAGCGCGACGAGCTGAACCACACGGGCGCGCATAAGATCAACAACTGCATTGGCCAAGTGTTGCTTGCGATGCGCATGGGCAAAAAGCGCATTATTGCCGAGACTGGCGCGGGGCAACACGGCGTGGCCACCGCCACCGTCTGCGCGCGCTTTGGCTTAAAATGCGTCGTCTACATGGGCGCGAAGGATATGGAGCGCCAAGCGCCGAATGTGTTCCGCATGAAGCTGCTGGGGGCAGAGATTATTCCCGTAAGCGCGGGCAGCGCCAGCCTGAAGGACGCGATGAACGAAGCCATGCGCGACTGGGTGACGAACGTGGCGGATACCTATTACCTCATCGGCACCGCGAGCGGCCCGCACCCCTTCCCGATGATGGTGAGGGATTTCCAGAGCGTGATTGGCGCCGAAGTGCGCGAAGAGAGCTTACGCCGTCTTGGCCGTTTGCCCGATATGCTGGTGGCTGCGATTGGCGGCGGCAGCAACGCGATTGGGCTGTTTTACCCGTTCCTGAATGATCCATCTGTGAAGCTGGTGGGCGTGGAAGCGGCGGGCAAAGGGCTCGATACACACGAACACGCCGCCTCGCTGACCAAAGGCTCGGCTGGGGTACTGCACGGCACGCGCACCTATTTGTTGCAGGATGCAGACGGGCAAATCAACGAAGCGCACTCCATTTCCGCTGGCCTCGATTACCCCGGCATTGGCCCCGAGCATGCCTATTTGAAGGATATCGCGCGCGCGGAATATGTCAGCGTGACGGATACCGAGGCGCTGGATGCGTTTAAAACCCTCGCGGCAAGTGAAGGCATTTTGCCCGCGCTGGAACCTGCACATGCCATTGCTCATGTCATCAAAATTGCCCCTACGATGCCGAAGAATGAAATCCTTGTGATGAACCTCTGCGGGCGTGGCGATAAGGATATTTTCACCGTCGCCGCTGCGCTGGGGGTGAAGCTATGAGCCGCATTGACCAAGCATTTGCACGCTGCAACACCGAAAACCGCGCGGCGTTCATCCCGTTCATTATGGGTGGCGACCCGTCGCTCGACATTTGTGCAAAACTGCTCGATACACAGCCCGATGCGGGTGCGGATATTATTGAACTCGGGATTCCGTTTAGCGACCCGATGGCCGATGGCCCAACCATTCAGGCCGCTGGCCTACGCGCGTTGAAAGCGGGCGCGACGCTCAAAAAAATCCTTCACCTCGCGGGGGAGTTTCGTAAGAAGCACGCCACGCCACTGGTGCTGATGGGCTACCTCAACCCGATTTACATCTATGGCTACGAAGCCTTTGCGCGTGATGCCGCAGCAGCGGGTGTGGATGGGATTATTATTGTCGATTTACCGCCCGAGGAAGCGGCGGAGCTGGAGCCAACCCTCACCAAACATGGCATTGCACTGGTACGGCTGATTGCGCCGACATCCATTGAGAATCGCCTGCCTTTGCTGACCCAAGGCGCGAGTGGCTATCTCTATTATGTGTCGATTGCTGGCATTACGGGCGCAGGTTCGGCCACGGCGAGTTCGGTGAGTGCGAGCATTGCGGCAATCCGCACAGCAACAAACCTACCCGTGTGCGTAGGCTTTGGCATTAAAACCCCTGCGGATGTGAAAGCCATGGCTGCCACAGGCGCCGATGGCGTGGTGGTTGGCAGTGCACTGGTGAAGCTGATTGAAGAAACAAACGGCGATGTGGCGGCTGTGAGTTCCACTATCCGCGAGTTATCAGACGCTTGTAAGCGCTAGTTGCTGCAAGGTTACATTGACCTTTTTGCCATATTCCTGCGCGGGCGGTTCAATCTGGTGGCACAAGCCAGCCCAAACACCTTCTAGCATTGCGGTAAGGACTGCCTCGGGATCGGCATTCGCACACGCCACACGGTGCTCGATGCGTTTATCGTAGGGATCAATATTTGCAGGGATACGCAGCGCGCAATAGCGATTATTGACGCCCCAACCGAGGATTTTTGGCACATGGTCGGCATCGCTCAGGCGTGCCATGTCCTCGCGGCTGGGGAAGAAGGTCGAAAAGTTTTCCATGAGCGTTGAAAGCATGCCGCCAAGGCTGTAACGCAGAGCATCGCTCATGCTCTCCTCGATTTTGTGGAAGACATTGAGACCCGTTTCATCGGCAAGATGAAGATGGATATGGATACCGCTTGAGGGCTGGTCATTAAACGGCTTGCCCGCAAAACTGACCGCCACATTCATCCGCGTTGCGTATTTCTCGATAATCGCCCGCACGCGGCTGAGGCAGTGCACCAACTCAGGCACGTACATAATGTTGGTGACAATCTCGTACTGGTTCCAGCCGCGTTCTTTCTCGATACGCAATATGTGCAAACCTTCGTGGTGGAAGGCCTTCTCGACAGGTTCCCAGAATTTATTCATCTGCTCGGCTGATTCATCCGGCAGCATGACATAGCACTCGATTTCACCGCCCACGACGGGGGTAAGACCAAATTCGGCCTTCAATCCATCGACAATGCTGCCAAGACTATGCAACGTGGCTATTCAACCACTCAACCAGTTGGCTTTTAGGCAATGAACCAACCTTGGTGGCGATGGCTTTACCGTCCTTGAACAGGATCATCGTCGGGATGCCGCGCACGCCGTATTTCGAGGGCGAATCAGGGTTGTTATCGATGTTCACTTTCGCCACCGTCAGCTTGCCGGCCATTTCGTTAGCAATATCATCCAGAATGGGGCCGATTTGCTTGCATGGGCCACACCACTCCGCCCAGAAATCCACCAAAACAGGTTGGCTGCTGGCGATGGTGCTATCGAATTCGTCGTCGTTGATGTGTTTGGTGGCCATAATCATCTCGCTATCGTTAGTGTTTTGTCGACTGATAGATAGGGCGCGCCACCCCCCGCGTCAAGCAGCGGCGCGGGTTTTCAACATAGTATCTTTATCGGGGAATGGGGTGTTTGCGACCGCCTCATCCAGCCACATCAGCTCGGCCGCGTGTGTCCACACAATGGCGCTGCGGATGGGTTTGTGTGGGTATATCTGGCGCAACAACGCATCATATATCTTGAGCTGCAGCAGGTAGTTAACCGAAACCTCCGACGCGGCTTTGGGCACATGGCTGCCAGTTTTATAATCCAGAATCACCATCGCGTCGGCGGTTTCAACCAACATGTCGATTTGCCCGCCGACAGGAATTTGAGCGCCTTGGTGTGTAATCACCCCTGCCACATTGACCTCTGGCCAATGCGGGTTTTGCCAAAGCCATGCCTCCTGCATGTGTAGCATGCTCACCATTTCAATCACCGCGCGCTGCTCATCCGCCGACCAATCGGGTGCGATGTGGTGCACAAGGCGCGTGATGATGGCCGCATCGCTGCTGGCACTGAGCAATTCGAGCACGCGGTGGATACGCACCCCGCGCTCGCGCGCACCTTTCGACTGCTTGGCGGCATATGGCTTGGTTTGTGGTTGCTCCAGACTCGAAGGCGCGAGGGAGTGAACACTAAATTCCGCCGCTGCGGGCGCGGTGATTGCCCATGAAGGTAGCGGCATTTCGTTAGCTTCGTTTTCAACAGATAAGGGCGCTAGAGTTGCAGGAATTGCATCACGCAGCACCAGCTGCTCGCCCTCCTCTACCGCGCCCGCCGCGCGCAGGGCTTGGGCAATCGCGTCATACCACGAACCTTTTTTTACATCGCCTTTTTTGCTGGCGGTGCCAAAGATGTGCAGCTCATCCCGTGCGCGCGTGAGGGCGACATAAAGCAAGCGATTATACTCGGCGAGGAGCTTGTTCAGCTTGGCTGCTTTGGCTTCCTCCAACCTATCGGCAGCGCTCAATGTGCTGGAAAAACTGAGCACAGGAAGCTGCAGCCCTGCCGCATTTACCAGACTATAAATATGCTCCTTGCCTGTGTTGGGAACGTTCACGGTATCAGCTAAAATCACCACCGGTGCTTCGAGCCCCTTCGAGCCATGCACGGTCATGATGCGCACCTGCTCGCCAGCGCTCGTCTCTTGATCACGCTTGATTTGGCGGGCGCTGCCACCCACCCATGCGTGGAATGCGGCCAGCGTGTTGCCCATACCTTCGGGCATGGCGGCAGCTTGGGCTTTCAGTTCATCCAGCACCTCGTGCACCTCGGCCCCGAAACGGCGAGCGAAGGCAACGCGGCAGCCACTTACCTCGAGCACATGGGTCAGGAATTCATACGGCGTGAGGCCACGCAATTTAAGCAGTTGCACGAGGAACGGGTTTTCCACTTGGCTCCACAACGTGCCGCTGCGACCATAGGCTAGTGCGCGCAACTCCTCGTCTGTTATGCCTACCAGCGGCGAACGCAGCACCTGCGCAAGCGCCAAATCATCCGCCATGTTGGCGCACCATTGCATGAGGGCGAGTAAATCGCTCACCGCGAGATGATCGGCCAGTGTCAGCCTATCAATCCCCGCTACGGGAATATTACGTCGCTGGAGGGCACGAATCAGCGGCTGCACCAGCGGTGCGCGCTTGTTGACGAGAATAAGAATATCCCCCGCATGCATGGGGCGGTTTTGGCTGATGAGTGGGCGCTTTTCGACATGGAGCCACTTCTCTACCTCACCCGCAATTTGCTCCGCGCGCGCTTGCGCCGCGGTGATGGATTCGCGGTAACTTAGCGGCATTACCATTGGCTCGGATTTTTCGCTCTCTGGCTGGATGAGTGGTGGATAAAGCACCACCTGCCCCACATCCTGTGGCTTTTCACGCGTCAGCTCGTGTGCGGCGATGCTGGCTTGGGCGCTGAGGGCGCGGCTCATGGAATCTTGCGCGCACACTGCATCCACCACCCGCAGAATCGCTGCGGCTGAGCGATAGGATTTTTGCAGCGTATCCTCGACCAAGTTGCTGCCCAGCAATTGCGTAAATGCGCCGCGATAGCGGTCGAACTGCTCGGGTGCGGCACCTTGGAAGCTGTAGATGGATTGCTTTTCATCGCCCACCACCAATAGGCTTCGCGGCTGGTTGGCCGCGCCCATGCCGTCGGTGCTGGTGAATAACTCCTCGACCAATACATGCGCCAGCGCCCACACATCGGCACTATTATCCTGCGCTTCATCGATAAGGATATGGTCGATGCGGTGGTCGAGCTTGGTCATCACCCAGCCGATGGTCTCAGGGTGCGAGCACAGGCGCAGCGTATGCTCAATCAAGTCATCGTAATCGAGCGCGTGGCGGGCGGCTTTAGCGCGCTCGTACTGCTCCTGCAGAGCCTTAGCGAGGATAGAAGCGGCGAAACTTTCCTCGGCACAGGCGAGCGCTGCAACACGAACGACATAGCGCAAGGCTTGCTCGGCCATGCGCTCCACCGCATCGCGCAGCGGGGTGCCTGAGGGGTGCTCCTTATCATTCAGCAAGCGCGCACGTGGTTCGTGTTTCTTGGTGAGGAATACAATTAACAGCGCCTCGATTTCGCGTAGCCGCGCATCAGCATCAAGGGCTAACCATGCCGCCAATTTCTCTCCAAATTCTCGGTAAGACTTGGTTTTATGAACCAACAACTCAGGCAAATCGGCGCAGATAACGGCTTCATCGGCAGCGCTGATGGATTCGCAGAGTGCTTGCGCCAATCCCTCGTGCGTCATTTCGGGCGTTACGTCGTGTAGCGCATAGATATGCCCCCGCAGTGATTCAGGCGATTGCGCATGCCATATTTGTTTCCACAAGCGGCGCTGTTTGAGGATATCTGCCGCCAAGGACTCAAACCGATGCTCGCCACCACGACTGCCAATGAGTTCGAGCGCCCATTCCAGCCATTCCTCGGTGGAGAGTGCGCGCAACACGGCATGCTTGGCGCTTGCCAGCACTTCATCCGCCGCTGCATCCTCGAGCACGGTGAAATGGGGGGTGATGCCCGCCTCGAGCGGAAAGCGGCTGAGGATGCTTTGGCAAAAACCGTGGATGGTGGTGAGTTGGAGGCCGCCGCTGGGGCTATCGAGTACGGCGGCGAACAGGCCACGGGCGCGGATGATTTGTTCGGGTGTCGCCGCCTCGCCCGTTATTTCCTCGATAGTTGCTTTGCAGCTTGCCTCATCCGCCAACAGCAATTCACGTAAACGGGCAAGCACACGGTCGCGCATCTCGCCCGCCGCCGCTTTGGTGTAGGTGATGCAGATAATACGCTCTGCCGGCACACCCAGCAGCAACAGGCGCACTACCCGCTTCGTCAGCTGGTAGGTTTTCCCGCTGCCCGCATTGGCCATTATCCATTCTGATTTTAGAATATTAGTCAGATGATTACCAATAATGAATGAACGTTTATATATAGCTATGTGTATAATTTACGGTGTAATTAAAAACGGCCTACTTACGATGCCAAATATTGATAAAATCCAATCTATTAAATCCGCCTCGTTAACCTTAAATTTACCACTAGCATGCTATGCTGCCTTTAGATTCGGGCAAACCGGACGCACATCAACAGCTAGAGGCCGCTCATGCACCCAGTCGCTCGACAAGCAACACAGGATAACCAGTTACTCTTTTTACCTGGTGTATTCAATGAAACCTTGAGCCTTTTGTTCGATGCCCACCATTATTTTCAATCGCGCGGAACGGAAGACCAAGCGGTGATTGCACCTGAGCTGCGCATGCATTACAGCAACGAAATGACCCGCGTGACGATGCGCCTAACCAGCGTGATGGCATGGCTGATGGTGCGCCGCGCAGTCTATGCTGGGCGTATTGACGAGGAAAAAGCCTCGGATTCCTATCGCTTGGATGGCGCAGAGATCTGCCTGCTCCACCTGCCCAATTTGTTGGACAATATGCCCTACTACCTCAGGCACCTCTCGGAGCGTAGCCACGCCATTTATCAGCGTGTATACAGACTGGATAGCATGGCCTACGGTGAACCCGAGGCAGAAAGCCGCCTGAATTAGGCTCGCCCACAATCTTCATAAAACTGTCACACTCCTTAACGAGGCGGCATGCTATGTTTATGCTAGGAAATACTAGTATAAGGGCATGATGAGCACTGAACTAACATCACCAAACAAACCTCGCACCCACATCAACTGGGGTGGCGTTGTTAAGGGAGTTGCACTGGTGGGAGCCGTTGTGCTGGCTGGCGTTGCAGGCGCATATGCTGTCGGACTAGCCACAAGCGCTGCAGGCACGGCACTGGCAACAGGCGGAACCCTCGAAGCGATTGCCGCAACAACAATTAAAGGCGGCGCCACGATTGCTTTGTGGATTGGCGGCGCAGCCACCGAATTAGCCGCCGCGGTACAATCCGCATGGGCAGGAATTCCTTCCTTCTTTGGCCTTACCAGCACCATGGCAACCCCTGCCGTGGCCGAAGCAGCCAGCACCTTGAGCACAGGCGCTATGCTGGCAGGTGGTGGCGCTGCTACTGCCATTGCCGCACATGCTATCGCGCCCAAATTACATGCCATTACCTACACCACCGCCGACATTCCTTCGGTGGACAACACGGATGCTGGCATACTCTCGCAAGTGAAGACCAGCGCTGCTATGCAGCACAGCGATATTTCGCACGCGACTGCCGAGCTATCCTCGCACGCAGCCACACACGGTAATAAAACAGTGCCCCTCAGTGACGCGCCCCAGCGCGGCTGGCGCGACATGCTTTCGAGCCAACCCTCGGCCTCGACACAGCAAAATGGAAGCTGGGCCAGCAAGCTCAATACGTCTGCCAGCACCATACCCGCGCCGCGCGACCCCAACTTTGCCAAGCAACTAGATGCGGATCGTGCCAACCTTGCCGCCGCACTCAGCGATAGCGGCCGCGCCTAAATTATCTAAAATTTTAGGTAATTTACCCCCATTTGTCACACAATTGTCATACAAAATCAGGGGTATTGTCATAATACTGTAACAATACCGTGTTAGGTTGAGAGTAAGGAAAAATACCAACCGCATAGGATAACGACATGAGCATCAACACTTTCCCATCGGGTATCGAGACTCTTGAGAACACGCCGCGCCTTCGCGAACCGAATAACGTGTCGCCTCAGGTGGAAAGTGAATTGAAAAATTTGAGCAAAGCATTTCTCGATGAGCAGAACGCAGCACTAGCGCTGCTGAACAGCACACGCACACAACAAGGTGAAGCCACGTTCCGCGGCCCTGTAGTTATTGCTGGCGCGACGGGGTCGAAGGGTGCATTGGCCATTCTTGCTGACTTGTTTGCCGCACCAGCCCGCGACAACGGCAGAACCGTTTAAACAACATCACTTAACCAACACAAAAAAGCCCGCTGCGAAGCGGGCTTTTTCTTTTGGCACGAAGCCTTATTTCTTTTTGTTCGTCGGGTTATTTTCCGGAGCCACAAATGGCGTGAACATGCTGAAGGCTTTGGTAAACATTTCCATGTTCTGTTTGCCAATTTCTTCGAGCTGTTGCGCAACTTGGCCAAAGCTTCCCAGCGCACCGCCACCCATCATTTCACGCATTTTCTCTTGGTTGACACCGAAAGTTTTCATCGTGCTTTCGAGGTAGTGCGGTACGAAGTCCTTCAGGGAATTGTCGTAATAGCTAATGATGGAGCGCAGAAAGTTGGTGGGCAGCAAATGCTCGCCATTGCTTTCTTGTTCGAAAATCACCTGCGTCAGAATTTGGCGGGTAAGGTCTTCCCCCGATTTGGCGTCATAGACAATAAAGTCCGAGCCTTCCTTCACCATGGTGCACAAGTCCTCGAGCGTCACATAGCTCGATGTGTCGGTGTTATAGAGGCGGCGATTGGCATATTTTTTAATAACAATCGGCTCGCTTGTCGCAGATTTCTTGCTCATGATTTCCTCGTCGCGGTTCACGCTTTCCTTTTTAACTGGCTTGACCTAACATCACCCCGACGCTTTTTGCAAGCTTTCAGGGCATTATGAACAAAAATCAGGATTATCAACAGCGAGCTGCGGAGTTTTTGCGACAGTGGCAGGAACAAATGACCCGCCAGATGACCAATCCCGACACAATCGCCGCGATGCTCGCCGCCATGCAACAGTTTGGAGCCCCACCCCATGATGCGAATGCCCGACGCCCTACCCATGCACCTGATGCTCGCCATGATGCAATCAGGGATCTTGCCAAGCGCCTCGATGCCGTGGAGCAACAGCTTCGTAAGCTTCATGCCCGATTGGATGCGGCCGAAAAGCCCGCTGGAGCAACTCAACGAGCAGATGCAAAATCAGTGGCTAAGCGCGACCGAGCCCTTCCAAAAACTAAGCGAGCAGTGGCTAAGCGCCAACCCGTGGCTGGGACAAAACGAAGCGCCGCCAAGCCAAAAGCAAAATCCAAGCGATAGCGCTAATCCCTTCACCGACTTCTTCGCGGATTTTTTTAACCCTGAATTCCTGCAATCACTCAGCAGCGAGGCGATGAACCGCAGCACAGGTTTTTTGCAGGGCATTCAAGCCTATCTCGCGAGCGATTACGAACGCCCTGTGAAAGAATACGATGTGCTGTGGCAGCGCGGTAGCGCCCGCCTGCTGGATGTGGCACCCGAAGCCACCGATGGCGTGGCCGTGCTGTGCGTACCGTCCCTCATCAATAAATCGACGATTCTGGATCTATACCCCGAAGTGAGTTTTGTTGAGTTCCTGAAAAAGCGTGGCTTCCGCCCCCTTATCCTTGATTGGGGAAGCCCAAATGAGGATGAATGCGAATTCGCGATGGCGGATTATATCAGTTTCTATGCGCTAGATGCCTTGCACACCCTACGCGAAAATCATGATGGTCCGATTGCGCTGCTGGGCTACTGCATGGGCGGCATTTTCACCACCGCCATGGCACAACTGGCCGCGCGTGAGGTGGATGCAATGATACTCCTCGCCACGCCGTGGGATTTTTCAGCCCCAGATACACCCACTGTGCTGCTTGCGCCCTCCACCCATGTTACGCTGCGTAACTGGATCAACACGCAATACCCCGTGCAGCCGCTGGTGACACAAACCGTGTTCCACCTCATCGACCCATGGCGCGTGCAGGAGAAATTCAGCCGCTATCCTTTCCTGTCCGATGCTGAAAAAAACCATTTCCTCGCGGTGGAGCAATGGGTGAATGACGGCGTGCCACTGGCCAATAAAGTGGCCGAGGAATGCTTTGTCGATTGGCCGCAGGGCAATATCCTCGCCAAACATCAATGGAAAGTTGGGCGGCGGTGGATTGAGCCTGAGCAAATCACCTGCCCAACCCTCGCCGTTATCCCGACCAAGGATGCCATTGTACCGAAAGGCTGCGCCCTGCCCCTCACCAAATTATTGAAACGCTGCGACACCATTATGCCCGAGTGTGGGCATGTGAGTATGGTGGTGGGAAAAAATGCCCGCACGCAGATGTGGGAGCCCGTGGCGAATTGGCTGGAGACAAAGTTTTAATGCACTGCACACTAACCGCCTAGACATCTCGTCTGATGCCACCTACACACGTCGCAACACAAATTAGGGAGAACCTTATGACCAACGCAAACGATATCGTGATTGTGGATGCAGTGCGCACCGCAGTGGGTAATTTCAGCGGTGGGCTTAGCACCCTGACAGGCGCGCAGCTCGGCGCAGAGGTGGTGAAGGCTCTGCTGACACGCACGAAGATTGCGGCAGCCGATGTGAACGAGATTATCATGGGACAAGTGCTGACGGCCACCGCAGGCCAAAACCCCGCACGCCAAACGGCGATTCTCGCTGGCCTCGTCCAAGAATCCACCGCCATGACCATCAACCAAGTGTGCGGCAGCGGCCTACGCGCCGTGGCGGAAGGTATGAAGTCGATTCAAAGTGGCGATAGCACTATTGTTATCGCGGGCGGCCAAGAAAGCATGAGCCTTGCCCCACACGCCATGCAGCTGCGTACCGGCGTGAAAATGGGTGATGGCAAAATGCAAGACACCATGATTGTGGATGGTTTGTGGGAAGCATTTAACGGTTACCACATGGGCATTACGGCGGAAAATATCGCCAGCCAATTCCAAATCACCCGCGAAGACCAAGACCAGTTCGCCGCCGCCAGCCAAGCCAAAGCCGCCAAAGCACAGGCCGATGGTAAGTTTGTGGGCGAGATTGTGCCTGTCACCATCAAAGGGCGCAAGGGCGACACGGTGGTTGATAAAGATGAATTCATTCGCGGCGAGAGCACGTTTGATGTGCTTTCTAAACTGCGCCCTGCCTTCAAACCCGATGGCACCGTGACGGCGGGCAATGCCAGCGGCTTGAACGATGGTGCCGCCGCCGTGGTGCTGATGACGCGCGCGGAAGCTGAGAAACGCGGACTGAAGCCGCTGGCTACCATTAAAAGCTGGGCGACGGCGGGCGTTGACCCTAAAATCATGGGCACGGGCCCAATTCCTGCCAGCACCAAGGCACTCGAAAAAGCGGGCTGGAAGCACAGCGACCTCGACCTGATTGAGGCGAACGAAGCCTTTGCCGCACAAGCGATCAGCGTTAACCGTGGCATGGGCTGGGATGAAAGCAAAGTGAACGTGAACGGCGGCGCAATTGCCATTGGCCACCCCATCGGCGCTTCAGGCGCACGTATCCTCACCAGCTTACTGCACGAAATGCAACGCCGCAGCGCCAAGCGTGGTCTTGCCACCTTGTGCATTGGCGGCGGCATGGGCATCGCGATGTGCGTGGAAGCTGCGTAATCAACAAAAACACGAATAGGAGCAACCTATGAGCATGAAAAATAAAGTCGCATTAGTCACGGGCGGAACCCGTGGTATCGGCGCATCCATCGCACGTGACCTGAAGAAAGCTGGCTGCAAAGTCGTCGCCAGCTACCATGGCAACGAGGAAGCGGCGAACGCCTTCAAAAAAGAAACAGGCATTGAAGTCATGCGCTTTGACGTCGCGGATTTTGACCAGTGCAGCCAAGCGGTGAAACGCATTGAAGCCGAGATTGGGCCAGTGGATATTCTCATCAATAACGCGGGCATCACGCGTGATGGATTCATGCATAAAATGGGCGTCGAGAGCTGGCACGCGGTAATCGAGACCAACCTGACCTCACTATTCAACATGAGCCGCGTGGTGATTGAATCCATGCGCGCACGCGGATTTGGCCGCATCATCAACATCAGCTCCATCAACGGCCAAATGGGACAAGTGGGGCAAGCGAACTATTCGGCAGCAAAAGCTGGCGTCATTGGTTTCACCAAAGCACTGGCACGCGAATCAGCCAACAAGGGCATCACGGTGAACACCATTGCACCTGGCTATATTGAAACGGATATGGTGAAGGCCGTGCCGCAGAACGTGCTCGATAAAATCATCGAGAAAATTCCCGTTGGCCGCCTTGGCCAACCGAGCGAAATCGCCCGCGCGGTGTGCTTCCTCGCGGCGGATGAATCAGGATTTATTACGGGCGAAACGCTGTCCGTCAACGGCGGCCAGCACATGGAGTAGTGGTTTAGTTGCTACGCGTTGATCTACTGATCAACGCTGCGCGCCGCCGTGCGGGCACAGCAATGCTCGTCCAACTCGCCATAAATATAATTGAGAAAAACCTACTACGCCTCAGGGCGCGATGCAGCTTCCGCAGCCAGCGCGTTGCTTAGATCACGCGTAACGCGGATGCGGTTTTGACGCTTGGCAGTGCCAAGGTTGCTGGTTTCTTCATCGTGCCAGACGCCGCTGCTGGTGGCCATGTTGAGGCCCGAGCTGAGTGCCGAATATTGCACCGCTTTGCTTGCGCTGATCTTTTTGTTTACTTTAATGAGCATGGTATTTCCCCTATCCTTGATGACTTAACCTATCACACAAGGGTTAACGATTGATTAATGAGGAAATTTTTAGCCGTTTTTGTTGTGTTACTTGCCAATGCCCAGCGCGAATTCCCATCACCCACGAGCAACGATACGCAAAACGCAACCACCACAAAGGTTTTTCTGTGGATTACCGCTAAATTTGAGGCAATAAGGCAACAATGGTTGCCTTATTGCAACAGTAGCGTAGCTTGAAAGCAACAGGCAGCAACTAGAACTGCAACAAACGCACATCCTTAGCGCTTGGAAGTTTTGCTATTTTTTCCAGCAACTTAGAATCTATTTCGTTGTCCACCTCGATGAGCGCCACAGCGTGTGTTGCTTCCTTGTTACGGCCAAGGTTGAAGTTGGCGATATTGATTTTCGCCTCGCCCAGCAACTGGCCGACGCCGCCGATAAGGCCAGGCTTATCCTCGTTCGCCACGAACAACATACGATTGCCGATGGAAGCCTCGAGCATTACATCGCCAAGGGCGGTGATGCGCGGCTTATCGCCAAACAAGGTGCCGCTGATGCTGAAGGTGCCACCATCGAACACCACGGTGACGCGCATCAAGGTTTTATAATGCGCGGTGCGCTCGTGACGCATTTCGCTGACATCAATATTGCGATCTTTCGCCACCACAGGCGCGTTCACCATGTTGACGCCTTCCATCAAGGGGCTGAGCAAGCCGTTCAGCGCCGCCGCCGTGAGGGGCTTGGTGTTCAGCTCGGTGACTTTACCTTCATACTCAATCGTCACTTTGGTCAGGCCGCCCGTTGTCATTTGCCCTGCGAAGCCGCCAAGGCGCGAGGCCAAATCGAGGTAAGGCTTCAGGCGCGCGGCATCTTCCGCCGAAACGCTAGGCATGTTGAGCGCGTTAGTAACCGTGCCAACCGTGAGGTATTCCGCCATTTGTTCGGCCACTTGGATGGCGACATTCTCCTGCGCCTCATTCGTGCTGGCGCCAAGGTGTGGCGTGGCAATGATTTGTTCCATGCCGAACAATGGGTTCGATTTGGCTGGCTCTTCCTCGAATACATCGAGCGCCGCACCCGCGACATGGCCTGCCTCGATGGCTGCTTTTAAATCCGCTTCAACAATCAACCCACCACGCGCGCAGTTGATAATGCGAACGCCTTTTTTGCACTTGGCGAGGCGTTCTTTATTAAGCAGGTTGCGGGTCGAATCGGTCATCGGCGTATGCAGGGAAATGAAATCCGCACGCGCCAACAATTCATCAAGCTCCACCTTCTCAACGTTGAGCGCACTCGCGCGCTCGGCCGAGAGGAATGGGTCATACGACACCACTTTCATTTTGAGCCCCTGCGCACGATCGGCCACGATGGAGCCGATGTTGCCGCAACCGATGAGGCCGAGGGTTTTGCCTGCAATCTCGACGCCCATGAAGCGGTTCTTCTCCCACTTGCCGGCATGGGTGGAAGCCGATGCGGCAGGAATATCGCGCGCGAGCGACATCATCATGGAAATGGCGTGCTCGGCCGTGGTGACGGAGTTGCCAAACGGCGTGTTCATGACAATCACACCTTGCGCGGTGGCAGCCTTTACATCCACATTATCCACCCCGATGCCCGCACGGCCAACCACTTTCAGCTTTTTAGCCGCGGCCAGAACTTTCGGCGTTACCTTGGTGGCGGAGCGAATGGCCAAGCCGTCATACTCGCCGATGATTTCAATTAGCTGGTCTTCGGTGAGACCCGTTTTTAGGTCCACCTCGACACCTTTTTGCTTGAAGATTTCAACAGCTGCTGGGCTGAGTTTGTCGGAAATAAGGACTTTAGGCATTCATAACTCCTGTAGTGTTTAGGCCGCTTTGGCTTGTGATTGTTTAACTTCCGCCCATGCCCAATCGAGCCATGGCAGCAACGCTTCGATGTCGGAATTCTCGACTGTCGCACCCGCCCAGATGCGCAAGCCTGCTGGCGCATCGCGATAGGCTCCGATGTCGTAGGCCACGGCTTCTTTTTCGAGCAGCGCAGTGAAATCCTTCAGGGCTTTGGCTTGCGCCTCGGCACTCAAACCCGCATACCAGCTGTCGGTCACTTTAAAGGTAACGGAGGTGCAGGAACGGGTTGACTTATCCTCACAGAGGAACGCAAATTCGGACGACTTATTAACCCAGCTTTCCAGCGACTTGAGGTTTTTCTCTGAACGCTCAATCAGCGCCTTGAGGCCGCCCGTTGCTTCCGCCCATTTCAAGCCATCGAGCGCATCCTCGACCGCGAGCATGGAGGGGGTGTTGATGGTCTCGCCGACGAAAATGCCGTCGATGAGTTTGCCGTCTTTGGTCATTTGGAAAATCTTCGGCATTGGCCAGCTTGGGGTGTAGGTTTGCAGGCGCTCGACCGCGCGGGGGCTCAAGGCAATCATACCGTGCGCGCCCTCGCCGCCCAAGGCTTTCTGCCAGCTCCATGTCACCACATCGAGCTTTTTCCAATCCAGCTCCATGGCGAAGGTTGCCGAAGTGGCATCACAAATGGCGAGGCCCTCGCGATCAGCAGCAATCCAATCCGCGTTTGCAACGCGCACGCCCGAAGTGGTGCCATTCCATGTGAAGATGACATCACGCTTCCAATCCACCTGCGTTAAATCAGGCAACTGGCCGTAGTCGGCTTTAATTTCGCGCAGGTCAGTCAGTTTGAGCTGCTTTTTAATATCCACAAACCATGTTTTGCCGAAGGATTCCCAATGCAGCGCATCTACGCCGCGTGGCCCGAGCAGGCTCCACATCGCCATTTCAATCGCGCCTGTGTCGGAGGCTGGAACAATGCCCAGAACATAATCGGACGGAATGCCAAGGATGGCTTTACTGCGGGTGATAACTTCCGCCAGCTTGGTTTTGCCAATTTTGGCACGGTGCGAACGGCCAAGCGCAGCGCCGCTGAGCGCCTCGAGCGACCAACCGGGGCGCTTGGCGCAGGGGCCCGAAGAAAAGCATGGATTGTTGGGTTTAACGGTCGGTTTCATGGTGGCCTCGCAATGCGCTTTAAAATTCGATGCGTCTTACTAGGCGGTGAAGGGGCAGGTTGTCAATTCCTCAAGCCACACGCTGCTCAAACTTGTGCTCAATCTGTTTTGCCACCTCGCCCAACTGCTTATTCAGCATAATCATCAATGCATTCGCTGTTTCTGGAAACATTTTGGGAATGTTTCTGAAAATCGTTTCAAACGACTCCTCGCATTCCTTAAGCAGTGCTTTTTGACGTTTTTTGACAAATGTATGGATGATATCCCGCAGCACTTCACGTTGCTCGCTATCGTCCAAATAATTCGCCACCTGCTTCATCCATGGTGCGTTTTGCGGCACCTGCTTCACCATAGCATACTCGTGCTCATCCTCGGGGCGCATGTCGCTAATGGGTCTATCGCGGTATTTATCGTAAGCCCGCCCCAAACCATGCTCTTGCACCTGCGCCATTAACTCGCGATAGCCTTCATTGAGCGTGCCATTCTTTTTGGCTTCGTCGGGATGTAGAATGTACCACTCCGACATACCGTTCACGCGGCCCGCAATCGAAAGATCTTTGGCCGCCTTCATGTAGCCAGCCAAGAATGCTTTGGTGGAAAGAAAGTTGATGTTACCAAGCGCAGCAGCGGCAGTCTTATCGAATTCTGCGTGGCTTGGATTATATTTCTTTTGCACCTCGCCATGTAGCTGATGATATTCGGCGCTCTCGGGGCCACTGAGCAAGCGCTGAATGATGCGCCCTCGAACATCGCTCCCCTCGAATAATGCAAATGTAGGAGTAGCCTCGCCATGCTTTTGCTGAAGAATGCGCAGGGTGTCGGCCACCGCTAATTCGCCTCTATCCTGCTTACCAGAGCTTGCTGCATTGCCCGATGCATCCACCAAAGAGTTTTGCTTCACCGCTTTATAGAGGTGCGAATATGGACTACTTAATCGCTTGCGCAAGGTCTTGATATCCAGCGGCCATTCTTTGTCTTTTACACGCTTATACTCTGGATTATCGACCAAGATGCCCTGCAATCGCTGTAAATATTCATCGCCGCAAGGGGTTCTAACTATTTCTACCGCATCATGCTCTAGGAGATCTTTGATGAACGACACGCGCTCCCTTGCCTTAGAAAAACCAAAAGGAACGTTCTTATCGGCATCGAAAAACTTATCATCACCGACAAAGTCTTTGCGCCGCAGGGGCGCCAACGCCCCCATAAATTCTGCTGCCACCATGTCGGGAATGGCCAGATGAATAAGCTTCTTTTTCGATAATTCGGCCAGCAATGGCGCGTAGCCATAGCCGTTTTTGCCTTCACCACCCAACAGCAATGTGAGCAATGTTCCCGTATCGACCACTACCCATGGAATTTCTGGCTTCATACATGCACCCTTCTAGGCGCTTTCTAGCATCTGTATGTTTCAGTTTTATGACAGTATGGCAGTATGTGTCGCAAGCCACCCATGCATAAAACGCAGAACTTGCCTCAACGAAAGGCAAGCATCCGTGCCAGCGCATCGGTCATCAGGCGCAAATCATCGGGGCGATTCAAACGGTGATCGCCATCTTTAATGAGGGTGAGCGTCACCTCATCACCCATTAACTGCTCGGCAAGCGTCAGGCTGGTTTCCCATGGCACATCCACATCCGCTTGACCATGGAGGAGATGGATGGGGATCTCGAGGCCAATGATATCATCGAGCAGCAAATGGTAGCGAGCCTCCTCGATGAAATGCTGGGTGATGGGGTAATCGCTCTCGGTGAATTCGCTATGCGCCCAGATGAGCCCGTTATCCGCCAGTTCGCGGCGTTGTTCAGGCGTGAAGCGGGCATACATGAGGCGCTCGGTGAAGTCCGGTGCGCTGGCCACTCCGACCAGCCCCCGCACCTGCCCTTTGCGCTCCAGCGCGGCATTAAGCGCTATCCACGACCCCATCGAAGAACCAACGATAATTTGGTCGCCCGTGGCGATGTTATCCAACACCTCTAGCGCATCGGCCATTGCCGTGCCGATGGTGAAATCCTTGAAGTCGCCCTCGGATTTGCCATGGCCAAAATAGTCGAAGCGCGTGAAGGGCACATTGTTCTCGGCACACCATTCGGCAAGCGCCGTGGCTTTGGTGGAGTGCATATCCGAGCGGTAGCCGCAGCAGAACACCACGCCTGTGCCCTCGCCCTTCGTGGTGGCATAGGCAATGCGCGTGGCGCGGGAGGTGGTGTGGTAGGTTGCGGTCATGCGTCTTGATTGCATATCAAGCATTTGCAGACAATAGGAGAATGAATCTTCACGGAAATGTCATACTCAATGGCACAGCTAGTCACTAAGACGGTTCTATTATGAAGGATCAGTTCAACAAACCAATCACTCGTCGACAAGCCATTCAGATAGGGGGAGCTCTATCGCGCATTGCGGCCAACCCACTTGCTGGCTATGGCGCAACTAGTGGTACAGCCTTAAAAACCCTTGAGCGTGATGCGTTCGATGTATTCTGGAACCAAACACCGCACTATTCGACAGCGCTTAATTGGATGATGTCGCTTACCGAGTTTCGACACGAATACTTCCAACGCCAAGGCATAGATAAGGTTGCGACGCTGCTAGAGAACTATAACAACAGAGAAATAGGTGCAGCCCGCGACGTTGCCTATCAAGTGCTTCACTGGCGGCACTATCGACACGTGAATGGGGATGGGCTTTACAGGGCAATTAAGGCATTTCAGAGTGATGCACCGAGCCTCGAATTGCTGCGTGAGATTCTTAGCCACCCCGTATTTGAACAATCGGATGAATATCAGCTTTTTGTTGGTAATCGAACGGTTGAGGAAGCAGCAAAGCGGCTACATGACACTGCCCAATGGAGCCCCGAGCGTGTTCGTAACTTTATTGAATCGTATCTGCGCGCAGGCGACAGCTACATGCAGCCACTCGAAGATTTAACCTCGCGCCCAGATATTCAGAAGGAAATGCGTCTACTAAGCGCTAGGGGCTATCCTTCGGACCCACATTTTAGATGGATGAGAATGAAGGATTATCCTGTTTTTGGAACAGCCTATCGCCATGGCGCATCACCTATTCCGCACGATTATTATGCTAAACCCAAAGCCGATAGTTGGGTGGGACATGTGGAAGGCGCTCCCACTCGAATTGATGCGAACATACGCTAAGCACTTTGCGCTTGTGGATGAATCAATAAACCCTTGCTCCAGCCGCACGATTCTCTATTCCTGCATGCATGAGCAACAAGCCTGTTATTTTGCAAGTGCTGCCGCGCCTCGAATCGGGCGGGGTGGAGCGTGGCACGGTGGAAATCACCGAAGCCATTGCGCGTGCTGGCATGGTGCCACTCGTTGCCTCGGCGGGAGGCGCGCTGATTCCGCACATCCGTCACGCTGGTGGCGAACATATCACCCTGCCGCTAGATAGCAAAAACCCCTTCACTATCTACGCGAATGCGGGAAAGCTTTATCGGCTGATTAAAACGCGCGGGGTGAGCATCATCCACGCGCGCAGCCGCGCACCGGCATGGAGCGCCTATTTTGCAGCCAAATGGGCGGGCATTCCTTTCATGACCACCTTTCACGGTATTTACGGCACGGAAAGCGACCTCAAAAAGAAATATAATAGCGTCATGCTCAAGGGTAAGCGCGTCATCGCGGTGTCACAGTTCGTTCGCGAACATATTTTGGCGACCTACAATGTTGACCCCACTATCATCCGCACCATTCCGCGCGGAGTGGATTTTAATTTGTTCGACGAAAGCAAATTAAAGCCAGGCCGTATTCAGGAGCTTTCGCAAAGCTGGGGATTATACGACAATTTCTCGCCCGTTATCTTCTGCCCTGGGCGCATCAGCCGCATTAAAGGGCAGCATATCCTCATCGAGGCGCTGGCGAAATTGCACCATAACCACCAATTCCTTTGCATCATTGCCGGCACGGATAATGGCCACGAGGACTACCGCGAGGAGCTAGAACATCTTGTGGTGGCACGCGGACTGGAAGGCAAAGTCAAGCTTGCAGGGCCAACACAATTCATGACCGAGGCCTATACGTTATCGAACATTGTGGTGGCGCCCTCCATTCAGGCTGAGTCCTTCGGCCGCGTGGCGATTGAGGCGCAAGCGATGGGACGACTGATTGTTGCTACCGACCATGGCGGCGCGCGGGAAACTGTGGTGCCTAACGAAACAGGCTATCTCGTTCCACCTGAGAATATCGACATGATGGCCGAAGCGATTCGCTATGCCTTGGGGCGCGACGAACGGGTGGTAAGCGCCATGGCTGATTACGCCAAAGCACATGTGCGGCAGCATTTTAGCAGCGAAAAAATGAAGGCAGATACGATTGCGGTCTATCGCGAGCTGCTGAAATGACGCCCCCAAACATCCTTATCATCAAACACGGCGCGCTGGGCGATATTGTCATAGCCACCGCCGCTATGGCCGCCATCCGCGCCCATCACCCAGATGCGCATATCACCTTACTTACGACCAAACCTTATGCGCAACTGCTGGCGCAGAGCCCCTATTTCAATGAAATTTGGGTGGACAGCAAACCCAAGTTGTTCGAACGCAAAGCGCTAGGGCGACTGAAAGCCATGCTCAACAGCAAGAAGTGGGAATGGGTCTACGATTTGCAAACTAGCAAGCGTAGCACGGTTTACCAATGGCTGCTAACGCGGCCTTGGCCGAAGATCAGCAATGCCAGCCGCTGGACAAGCCACGGTTATACCGACCCCGCACGCCGCAACAAGCATGCATATGAAAACGACAAGCTACAATTCGCTATTGCAGGCATCACTATCGGCAAGCCCGATCTCTCGTGGCTCAACGCCGATATCAGTGACATTGCCGCGCAGATCGGCAGCCACCGAAGTGTTCCTCAGGGCGAAAAACTCAACAGCTTCGCCTTACTGGTTGCAGGTGGTGCCGCCCACCGCCCCGAGAAACGATGGCCTGCCGAGCAATTTGCATCCCTTGCGCAGGAGCTTGCTAGCAAGGGGATTCGCCCCGTGCTGATTGGCACCGAGGCCGAGGCCGAAGCGCTGGATTCCATTGCCACCCGCGTGCCAAATGCCATTAATCTACGCGGAAAAACCAGCATAGCTCAACTCGCCACCCTTGCCCGTCATGCCACGCTGGCCGTGGGGAATGACACTGGCCCCATGCATGTAATTGCCGCCACAGGGTGCCCATCGACCGTGCTGTTCAGCCACGCCAGTGACCCTACCAAAAGCGCGCCCATTGGCGAACGCGTTACCACCTTGCGCGAACGCGATTTGAGCGCCCTGACGGTGGATCGCGTGCTCACTACCTTGACACCGCGCGCGTAAAGCGTAGAGTCTGCCCCTTATTTTTTTGGAGTTACTATGAGCCACGCCCAAGCAGCCCTTGCTGAAATTACCCTCACCCTACCTGATGGTAGCACACGCGCCTATCCGCGCGGCACCACGGGCGAGGAAGTGGCCGCAAGCATTGGCGCGGGGCTAGCCAAAGCCGCCGTGGCCATGAAGGTGGATGGTGCGCAGCAAGACCTCTATCGCCCGCTGCACGCCGACGCGAAATTCGCGATTCTAACGGCGAAGGATGCTGAGGGGCTCGATGTCATCCGCCACACCATCACTGCGCAGGGCTTGGCGCTCGCGATGAAGGAGCTATACCCCAGTGCGAAGCTGGCCATTGGCCCCACCATCGAGAATGGTTTCTATTACGATGTGGAGCTAGATAGCCCCCTCACCCCCGATGATTTGCCAAAAATCGAAGAAAAAATGCGCGAGATTTTAAAGCGCCCACACGCCGTGAAACGCGAAATTTGGAAGCGTAGCGAAGCGATTGCGATGTTTGAATCGCGGGGTGAGAAATACAAGGCCGAAATCATCCGCAATGCGCCGAATGAGGCCATTGGCGGTGACACGCCGAAAGACCATGTGTCGCTCTATCGCCAAGGTGAAGGCGACAGCGCCTTTATCGATTTGTGCTTTGGCCCGCACGTGCCACATTTCAGCAAAATTACCGCTGCGTTTGCGCTCACCAAAATGTCGGGCGCGTATTGGCGTGGGGACAGCAAAAACAAAATGCTCCAACGCATTTATGGCGTGGCTTTCGCAAGCGAAAAGGAACTCAAAGCCTACCAACTGATGATGGAAGAAGCTGAGAAGCGTGACCACCGCAAACTTGGGCGCGAGCTGGATTTGTTCCACATTCAGGAAGAAGCTGTGGGGCAGGTTTTCTGGCACGACAAGGGCTGGACCGTCTATCGTACGCTCGAGAATTACATCCGCAACCAACTGCGTGCAAACGGCTATATCGAAGTGAAAACGCCGATATTAGTTGACCGCGTGCTGTGGGAAAAATCTGGCCACTGGGAGAAATTCCAAGAGCATATGTTCATCAGCGAATCCGAGGAAAAAACACTCGCGATTAAGCCCATGAACTGCCCTTGCCACATCCAGATTTTCAACGTGGGTATTAAATCTTACCGCGATTTGCCGCTGCGCATGGCGGAATTTGGCTCCTGCCATCGCAACGAGCCCTCGGGCGCGCTGCATGGCTTGATGCGCGTGCGCGGATTCGTGCAGGATGACGCCCATATTTTCTGCACCGAAGACCAAATCACCAGCGAAACCATCGCATTTTGCGATCTTCTGAAAGAAGTCTACCGCGACCTTGGCTTTACCGAGGTAAAAGTCAAATTCTCTGACCGCCCCGAAAAACGCGCGGGCACCGATGCGACATGGGACAAGGCCGAAGGTGCGCTGAAAGCCGCCGTGGATGCAACAGGACTTGAGTGGACACTCAACCCCGGTGAAGGCGCGTTCTACGGCCCAAAACTGGAGTTCGTGCTGCGTGACGCCATTGGCCGCGACTGGCAATGCGGCACCTTGCAGGTGGATTTTGTTCTCCCTGAGCGTTTGGATGCGAATTATGTGGGCGAAGACGGCGCAAAACACCGCCCTGTCATGCTTCACCGCGCTATTCTTGGCTCGTTCGAGCGCTTTATGGGCATCCTTATCGAGCAACATGCGGGCAAATTCCCTGCGTGGCTGGCGCCAACTCAGGTGGTTGTCTGCTCCATCACTAATGAGTTCGACGCCTATGCGACAGAAGTACTGAACGCCTTAAAATCGCAGGGTATCCGTGCGGAATTCGACAATCGTGCCGAGAAAATTAACTTCAAAGTGCGCGACCATTCGATGAAAAAAGTACCCTACATCATCGCCGTGGGCGGCCGCGATGCGGAGTCGCGCAGTGTGGCACTACGCACCCTTGGTAGCGAGGGGCAGCAAACACTGGCGCTTGACGTGGCCGTTCAAACCCTTGTAAAGGATTGCCAACCGCCGAAAGCGGCCTAACCTTTGGAGAACCACAACGTATGACGACGACCCATGGCGCTTAAAGAAAAACGCGGCCCCGAACCGCGCATTAATCGTGAAATTATTTCGGACAAAATCCGCCTCATCGGCGCGGATGGCGAAATGGTCGGTGTTACCAATGTTGCGGAAGGCTTGCGCGTGGCCGCTGCCGCTGGCTTGGATCTTGTAGAAATCTCGCCCAACGCTGAGCCGCCCGTATGTAAGGTGATGGATTACGGCAAGTTCCGTTTTGCCGAACAGAAAAAATTCCAAGAGCAGCGCAAGAAACAAAAGGTCATCCAAATTAAGGAAATCAAGGTGCGCCCAGGTATTGGCCAGCACGATTTGGATATTAAGGTGAAAGCCATCCATAAATTCCTCGACGAAGGCGACAAGGTGAAACTCACCCTACGCTTCCGTGGCCGCGAAATGGCGCACCAAGAGCTGGGTATGGCCGTTCTCAACAAAGTGCGTGAGCAATTGGGCGACAAAATCAAGGTCGAGCACGAACCTAAAATGGAAGGCCGCCAAGTGATGATGGTGGTAGCTCCAGCGAAGCATTAGTCTTTGGTTACTTCGCGTTAGTCTACTGACTAAGACGCTCGCTCTGGGCTTTGGATTCAGTTGTTTAAGCTTACTTCACCAAAAAGCGGCTGCCAGGCTTTTCCGCTGGAATGCCTTCCAAATGGGGGGGCAAATGGTCGCGGTGGTAGGATTGCACTTCCATCGTCAGCAACGACACGAGCGGAAATGGCAGGCCATGCTTGCCGCTGCTGCGGTCAATCAGCGAGGCTTCTGCCACCACATTACCGCCATGGCGCTTGATGCACTCCACCGTTTCGAGCGAGGATTTACCGGTCGTCACCACATCCTCGACCAGCAAAATGTTGGCTCCCTTAGGAATTGCAAAGCCACGGCGCAAGGTGAATTCACCCGCTTCGCGCTCGCAGAAAATGGTATCCACACCTAGCTGGCGCCCCATTTCGTAACCCACAATCACGCCGCCCATGGCGGGGGCAACGACGAGGTCAATTTTTTCGCTGATCGTGGCACGCACCTTCTCAGCTAGTGATTTGCAGAGTTTATCGGCACGTGCGGGGCTCATCAGCACGCGCGCACATTGCAAGTAGGTGTCGGAGTGCAGCCCCGAAGAAAGAATGAAATGGCCGCTGAGGATGGCTTCTGCCGCCTTGAATTCCGCCATAATTTCTTGTTCGTTCAACATTGACTTCTCCTATACTTTGTCAGGTCGCAGGATAGATATTAGAATGACCACGATAACGAATACATAAATAACCCACATAAGCTTTTTGTGCTTAATGTAATATTTGGCGTCTTCGGTGCTTTCTTTTTTATCAGCTTGCAACACTTCATCTTTAAAATTTTGATGCTTTTTAGTGAATAAGTTAGGCCATAGTTTGCCGACGGCAAAACATGCAATGAATAATACAAAAAGTATCTTGTAAACCTCAGTTGGACTTAACGCTGGTGTATTGTGACGAAGCCATATGCCCAAGCTTACCGCTATACTCATGCCGACGATACTCAGAGAGTATCTACTCATAGATGGCACCTCTATTGATCTGTCTCCGATTAAGGTTCAACATGCCTTACTCCACGATGATATTATCAATGAGCCGTGTCTTACCCAGCCATGCGGCGACTAGCAAGCGGGCTGGTGGTGCAAATGTGGATAGCGGCGCGAGCGTGTCCTCGGCGCGTAATTCGAGATAATCCACCTTGGCAAACCCTGCGGCGAGGATGGCGGCTTTGGCGCGCGCGAGCACGGCATCCATAGCATCACCACTCACCAGTGCGTGCGATGCCTCGCGCAGGGTGGCGTGCAGCGTTGGCGCAATCACCCGCTCCTCGCTTGATAAATATTGGTTGCGGGATGAGAGTGCCAGCCCATCGGCCTCGCGTACCGTGGGCACACCAATGATGTGCGTATTGATATTCAAATCCGCCACCAACTGCTTAATCACGCAGAGCTGTTGGTAATCCTTCTGCCCAAACAACGCCACATCCGGCGCCACTTGCAGCAGCAGCTTGGCCACCACCGTCGCCACACCATCGAAATGGCCAGGGCGGGCGTCGCCATCCATGCCCGCGCTCGCACTCCCTGCTTTCACGCTGGTGGAACAACCTTCGGGGTACATTTCCGTGACACTAGGCAGCCATGCGGCATCCACCCCCGCCTCGCGCAGCAGTTTCAAGTCGTTCTCAATAGGGCGCGGATAGCGGTGGAAATCTTCGTTGGGCCCGAACTGGGTGGGGTTGACAAAAATGCTAACCACTACGCGCTTTGCTTTAGTTTGCGCCATTTTGGCGAGGGCGATGTGCCCGCTATGCAGCGCCCCCATCGTGGGCACCAGCGCAATGCTATCGCCAGCCGCTCGCCAATTGGCGACGGTACTGCGCAGCGATGAAAGTGAAGTAAGTTCAAGCGTCATCATGACTTTTTCCGTATTCGTCATTGCGAGGAGCGCAGCGACGTGGCAATCCATTAATAAGTACATTCTGAGTAACAACTGAAACCTCATGCCGCAATCAAAACCAAACAGCTTTATCACCGCCTACGAGCAAAAACTGGCCGAGGGCAGCTTGCGGGCAGATGCAGCCCAGCGCAAGGCGGCTGAGGCGTTCGAGCTGCTCTACCAACAACTCACCATGCCCGAAACGCCGCTGAAACTGCGCTGGTTGCGCCGCAAGGCAGCCGCCACCAACCCTGCGGGGCTCTATGTGTGGGGCGATGTGGGGCGCGGCAAATCCATGCTGATGGATTTGTTTGTGGCGAGCATCGAGAAACACAAAAAGACACGCCGCATCCACTTTCATGCCTTCATGCGTGATGTACACAAGCGCCTGTTCGCCTACCGCCAGACGCACTCGGGCGAGGTGATTGAGAAGGTGATTGAAGAATTAGCGAAGGAAACCACCCTGCTCTGCCTCGATGAATTGCAAGTGACGGATGTGACGGACGCAATGATTCTAAGCCGTCTGTTCGAGGGGTTGATGGATGCAGGGGTGACAGTGGTGTTCACCAGCAACCGCGTGCCCGATGACCTCTATCAAGGGGGCTTACAGCGCGAGCAGTTTTTGAAGTTTGTGGATCTGCTGAAGGCGCGCTTACCGATTATCACCCTCGATAGCCCGCATGATTACCGCCTCGCGCAACTGCGCGCCATGAAGCAAACCTATATGTTCCCGCGCAATGCGGTGGCCGATGATTTTTTGCTCGAAAGCTGGGGCGCCCTCACCCATGGCCAGCCAAACGATCCGCTACGCATTGAGGTGGATGGACGCGTGCTGCGGGTGGATAAACATGCAGGTGGCGTAGCATGGCTAACCTTTGCTGAATTGTGCAACCGCCCCTTGGGCAGCGGCGATTACCTCGAGCTTTGCAATTATTGCCATACGCTTATCCTCCAAGGCATTCCGCGCCTGACGCGCGAGGACAGGAACGAGGCCAAGCGCTTTGTGACGCTGATTGATGCGCTGTATGACCACCGCGTCAAACTCATCGCCACCGCCGAAACTGCGCCTGATGGGATTTATGAAGCAGGTGACGGCACGTTTGAATTTGGCCGCACCGTCAGCCGCCTGATGGAAATGCAAAGCGAAGCCTATTTGGGCTTGGCGAAGATATAAATGCTTGTGAAGCGCCAAGAACACCAGTAAATCAGCCCACATGACCCAAGCCCCCCTCACCGTTTACCTTGCGGCGCCGCGCGGATTTTGCGCGGGCGTCGACCGTGCCATTGAAATTGTCGAGCAAGCGCTCGCCCTTTATGGCGCGCCAATCTATGTGCGTAACGAAATCGTTCATAACCGCTGGGTGGTGGAGGATTTGCGCGCCAAAGGCGTCGTGTTCGTACGCAATATCAGTGAAGTGCCTGAAGGCGGCATCACCGTGTTTTCGGCACATGGTGTGTCGCAAAAGGTGGAGGATGAAGCCCGCCTGCGCGACCTGCCCGCCATCGACGCCACCTGCCCGCTGGTGACAAAAGTGCATAACCAAGCCAAACGCTATGAGCGCGAGGGCTACGAGATTGTGCTCATTGGCCATGAGGGCCACCCCGAGGTGGAAGGCACCAGTGGCCGCGTGAACAAGGTCTATTTGGTGGAGAACCTTGAGGATGTAGCCACGCTGGAGGTGAACACACCCGAAAAGCTGGCCTATGTGACACAAACCACGCTGAGTGTGGATGATACGAAATCCATCATCAATGCGCTTCAGGAGCGCTTCCCCAGCATTCACGGGCCCGACACCAAGGATATTTGCTATGCCACCCAAAACCGCCAGCAAGCGGTGAAAGAACTAGCCACGCAGGTGGATTTATTGCTGGTCGTGGGCTCGGCCAACTCGTCCAACAGCAACCGCCTGCGCGATTTAGGCACGGAATGCGGCATTCCCGCCTACCTCATCGACGATGCAACGGATATCAAGCCGCAATGGCTGGATGGGGTGACAAAAGTTGGCCTCACGGCTGGCGCCTCCGCCCCTGAATTACTGGTGGAGCGGGTGGTTAAATTCCTAGAAACCTTGCGGGTGGTGAACGTTGAGCCGTTCTCGGTGGTGGAAGAGCATTTAGCCTTCAACCTGCCCCCCGAAGTGCGCCATAAGCCATTCAAGGATAGGCTGAAAGCGTAGGCAATCGTCACACGATTGTCACTATTCTTAAGCAAATTCTGCTATACTATCTGGGCATGTACCCGAGCATCCGCGAACGCGACACACTGGAAATTATCATCGACACGTGCAGCCTTGGCACAGCGCAGTTGCGCGCGATTGATACGTTGGTCAGCGCTGTACTTGCCGCCGATCCGCGTGTTTATAAGGATTACCGTATTGTTATTCCGGTGCAGCTGGGCGCTGAAGTGCGCCAGCGTATTTATCCGCAGTTCCTGCGCGAAGAAATGAAGCGATCGCAACGATGGGATGATGGCGAATATAACTTGCGTAAATTCTGGCACAAGCATCTCGACCATATCGAGATAGCGGATACGAATATCTCGCAGGCCTACCGCCTCCAATATGCAAAAACCGCCTTACCAATGCTGGAGGAAAAACCTGAATTAACCGCACAGATTGTATCTGTCGCGCAGATGCTTGCCATACGCTATGGCGCTAAAAATGATATTCTGAACGCTATGAATATCGATGATTTTACCGCCTTCAAAGCGCAGCTAAGCGAGCTTATTGCTCGTCAGGAAACGGCGGTCAGCAAAACGCGGCATCGGCTTAGCACCCACCACACCAACACCGACTTAACAGATAAACAACTTGGGAAAATTATCGCCACGGCTGAGATTGCCAACCTTGCACGCCACCAACGCACTCTTGAAAAAGAATTGCCGCCTGAGGGTATTTATTTCATGCAGGCACTTTATTCCGAACCCGAACTCTATAAGGCAGTCTCGGCCACCCCTAGCTTTAAGGCCTTCCGCTTTAACAAGGGCGAGCGCGCGATTGAGGATTTTGTGTTCCATGAGCGCACCGAAACCAACACCAAGCTGGTTTCGCTCATTGTCTCCGAGGATGCCGAAGCGCGCGACGAAATTAAGGCCTTGCGTAAGCAAAGTAAGAATAGCGTGATTGTGGTCAGCAATAAAGGGCTGCTTGCGGCCGTGAGTTATCTGATTGACCCTGAATTGCATAAACAGGCAAGCAGCCCCAAGGCCACTATGAGTTCACGGCAAAAATCTGCTCAGCAACGATGGTATGAAAATCCAGAAAACCCCCGCGCCCCACGCATCGCCAGCACACTAAAAGCTGCCGAGGAAAAACCCGCACCGCTGGACGATGTGAACGAGATGGAATGGGCGCTACGGCTTACTTCTTTGCTGAACAAGGGAGAGTGGAGAAAGACACCGTCGCGCAGCCGCCACAGCCTGCGAGCACTTTAAGCAAACCCTTGCGCCGCCAATTTTGCATGCTATAACGCGCAAACTCTGGTGCGGGCGGTTAGCTCAGTTGGTTAGAGCGCCTCGTTGACATCGAGGAGGTCGGAGATTCGAGTTCTCTACCGCCCACCAGAGCGTTTTAGGTGCTAACCATCGAGTGTGCCAGTGGCACGACTTCTACGAGGTCACCTTTTTTCAGCTTTTTGTTTTCATTCACGACAAGCAAGCAATCCGCCTTTGCCAATTCACTCAGCAAAAAGCCATCTTGCGCCGAGACTGGAATCACTTTGTACATGCCTGAAGCATCGATGCTCAGCGAAGCATGTAGGTAGGCTACGCTGGTATCGAATTCATCGAGATTTCTGCCCAAAATTGCCTGCCACCTTGGCAACGGCTTGGTCATGCCTGTCATTTTATTGATGATGGGTCGCACGAACAACGAGAAGTAAATGCTGGCAGAAATAGTGTTACCCGGCAGCGAGCAAATGGGCATGCCGCGATAATGCGTGAAGAGCATGTGGTCGTTTCGGCGCAGCTGCACACTCAGCGTATCGATATTATCGGAAATTTTACGCAGCGAATTAATCATCAAATTGCCTGCACCTGCCGACGTTCCACCTGTAGTGATGAGCAAGTCGCAGTGCTGCGCTAAATCGATTTTTTCGCAGACATTCTCGACCGTATCCTGCGCTAACCCCAAAATCACCGGATCACCACACAGCGCACTGATATTGGAAGGGAGTGTATAAAGCGACGACGCCGTGATCGGATGGGTGGCACTGTGCTCGCCCGGCATGGCCAGCTCGCTACCCACCGCCAGCACGGCCACACGGGGTTTGCGCACCACCGGCAACCACAGCAGATGCATGGCCGAAGCCAACCCCACAAGGCGCGAGGTCATCACGGTACCCGCGTTGAAGGCAATATCCTGTGTTGAGAAGTCGATACCTTTGGGACAAATATTTTCACCAATCGTTGGCTGATTATGGATGGTCACCACGTCATCTTTTAATGTGGCGGATGACAGCGCAACCAGCGAATCTGCCCCGTCGGCAATTTTACCACCAGCGTAGGTGAGGATTGCTGAGCCCTTCTCGATCTCGCCAATATACGGCCGTGCAGAGTTCGACTCCCCTTGCACATAGAGGTTGGTGGGGAGAAAATTGAGATCGATGCTGCGCACCGCATACCCATCAACGGTTGCAATCTCATGCTCGGGCAAGGTATTGCGTGCATATACGGGCTCGGCAACAATGCGCCCTAGCGCACTCGTGGTGGTAATGTATTCCTTGGGGAGCGTAGAAATGCTGGACAAAATCTTGTTTAGATTTGTTCTCATGACTGACCCCATGCTGCGTTGTCGTAAATTTACCTACAACGCATGTCGGCATTAGCCGCGCATAACAAGCAAATAGGGTGTTTTATCGTTCTCCACCAAAGCGTTTAGACCGCGCGTGCGGGGAATATGCAACTAGGAGCACTTCCTTGATATCGTGAAGGTCGGAGAGGATATTTCTGTATTGCCCGAGAGATTATATATTAAGCAATACCATTCGAGCGATCTTGCGCAACACCCGGAACAGCCTGAGCCCCAGTGAACTGGTCGCCGCTTACCGTAATGCCTAAACCATCAAGCTTCACGCCCGATAACATGGCTGCACGTTGCTGTTGCATCGCCGGATACTGAGTATCCACCACTTGGTTGAACATAGCCGCAGCTTGATCTGCCAAATTATCCATGCATCACCTGCTGCTCGTGGTCGAGTGAATCTAGGAATTCGATAGCGCGGCGCTGGGATTCGAGCGTGGGCAAGCTGAGTGCTACCAGCTCCTTGGCTTGCTTCACTTTGCGCATGTTCACGCCGCACGAGGCAAGGTGGCCGCGATTGGACGACATGCGCGGGTCGCTCATCAGCGCCTTGGCGTATTCCACATCGCTGTATTCTTTGAGCGCACCGGTGAGCTCAATCACGGCTTTGGCCGCAATATCTGGTGCATAAAACTGATGTTCGACTAGTTGCATGGGGTTTTGTGGCCTAGTGATGGTGTTCATAGAGCCAATATAACTCCAAATTGATTAATATTTCGTTACCAAGGTTGAACTATTGGAAAGTCATCCACAAGCCTTTGATTCCTTACGTTGGCACGCCCAGATGGGGGTGGATTTATGCGTGGAGGAGCAGCCTCAGGCGATAAAAACGCACATCGATACTTTGGATACGCGATTGGCAACGCCAAGTGCTGCGCCATCGGCAGAGTCAAACCCTAGTGTGCCGCGAATCACTAGTCCTGAGCCACGCGCCGCGTCCACTCCATCCTCCATCGCCGATGCGGTGGCCGAAGCGCGCAGACTGGCCGATGCGGCAACGACGCTGGATGAACTGGAAGCCGCCGTACGGATTTTTAACGGCTGCTCGCTGAAGAAAACCGCTACAAACACTGTGTTCGCCCAAGGCGTGGCCGCCAGCCGCCTCATGTTTATTGGTGAAGCCCCTGGTGCCGAGGAGGACCGCAGCGGCGTGCCTTTCTGCGGGCCAAGCGGCCAATTGCTCGATAAAATGCTTAGCTTTATTGACCTCAGCCGCGCTGAGAATTTTTATATCACCAATTGCCTATTCTGGCGCCCCCCTGGCAACCGCCAACCAAGCGCCGATGAGCTGGAAATCTGTCGCCCGTTGGTCGAGAAGCATATTGCCTTGGTGAATCCTAAGACCCTAGTGTTGGTCGGCGGCACCGCCACCAGTGCTATCCTGAACGATACGCGCGGCATTACCCGCCTACGCGGGCAAGTTTTCAGCTATAAAAACGACTATATGAGCGAGGCGGTGCCAGTGCATGTCCTCTATCACCCCTCCTACTTATTGCGCCAGCCTTTGGCCAAAAAACAGGCCTGGGCTGATTTGCTGGCATTAAAGGCCGCCATAACCCACTGAAATGGCTAAATTGCGCCATTTTCCCTTGCTGGATGGGGATTTTACCCCTATATAGCGCGGCCGTTATGAAAAAGACAAAGAACACCCGCCGCGGACGTGCGCTTATTGTTAGCCGTATTGCCAGCTTAATCCCCACCCCTGCACAAGCAGGTGCGTGGGCGTTTGTGCTTGCGTTTACAGCACTCACGACCACTGCACTGGTGAGTGGACATAGCACGCCAGCACCAACCCCCACCACGCAGGAGGCAACTGTTGCCCCTGCGCAGGAAATGCCTGAAGGAAGCACCCTCTCGCGCGAGGATTTGGGCTTATACACGATGCTCTTTAAAGCCGAAGAACAGGGCGACAGCGCGCGTGGCAACGCACTCATGGCGCAATTGGATAATCGCGATTTAGTCGGCTACGCCCTCGCCACACGCTATTTGGGCGGCACCTATAAGGCGAGCGCCGAAGAACTGACCCAATGGCTTGAGAATTACAGCGACCACCCACAAGCAGCACGCATTGCGCGGCTGGCTAGCGCGCGGGGCGTCAAGGTTGCGCTTCCCAAGACTCCCGCACCCCTGCGCGGCGATGGCCATACCGACCATCTGGGACGCAGTACCATGCCTGACAGTTGGTTTACAGCGCTTAGCCATTGGCGTGCGGGCGATTACAAAACCGCGAGCACGCTGTTTACACAGCTTACGAAGGAGAAATCCCTCTCTGAGTGGCAGAAATCAGCTGCATTTTACTGGGCTTACCGAGCCGATGACAAGCGTGGTGACGATGATAGCGCCGAAACGCACTTAAGCAATGCGGCTGCTTACCCCACCACCTTCTATGGCTTGTTGGCGGGCGCACAGCTTGGCGAATTTGCCATCGAGATTGAGGCCCCTGAAGTAAGCGACGCCTTGCGCGAAGACAACCGCGCCGTGCGCGCAAAGCTGCTTGCTGATCTTGGCAATATCGACGCCGCAGAAACTGAAATCCGCGCACTTTACAGCGCCACGCCCGAGGCAGAGCGCGGTGGCATCGTGACGCTTGTCAGCGAAATGGATTTACCCAACCTGCAAATGCGCCTTGCGCGCACACCTGGGCTATCGGAATCGGAGGAAATCTTCGCCAAATTCCCAATGCCCTACTACATGGTAAAACTACATGATGAGGTGGACTCCGCCTTGTTGATGGCCGTGGCGCGCAATGAATCGGGCTTTCGTGACGTAGCACAAAGCGAAGTGGGTGCTGCTGGGTTGATGCAAATCATGCCCGCAACAGCCAAAATGGTGGAGCGCAACCTTGGCCGCGAGCATCTACAATTAGCAAGCGCCGAAGGGCTGAACAGCCTTGCCGAACGCCTAAACGACCCCGCGATGAGCGCGCGCTATGGCGCCGAATACCTGAACATGCTGCGGCGCATGCCTGCAATTGGCAACAACCTTATTCACCTGCTGGTGGGCTATAACGCTGGCCCCGGCACTGTGATTAGCTGGAAGGCTGTAACACGTAACATGCGCGACCCGCTGCTTTACATCGAGTCCATCCCCTATGCCGAAACGCGCAACTATGTCATGCAGGTTTCTGCTCAATATTGGGTCTATCAGCTGATGATGGAAGAAAAGCCCACATCACTGATGGCGCTTGCCAAAGGCCAATGGCCGATGGTGAAGGCGGCTGCACGCGCCTCGAAAGTCTAGCGCATTCGCGGTTGCTCCTGCTGATTTACGTGATAGGCTGACGCTCACATTCCATATAGCGATGCGTCAACCTCTATGCCCCATCTCACCCACGAACTCGCCCTTGCCCCTGCCCGCGTTTGCGGGGTGGACGAGGCTGGGCGTGGCCCATGGGCTGGGCCAGTGGTGGCTGCCAGCGTGATGTTCACGGCAGATGATGCCATTCCCGCTGGCCTTAACGATAGTAAAAAGCTGAGTCGCGCCGCACGCGAGAAGCTGTTCGAGCAGCTTATGTCAGCAGCTATTTGCCATGGCATTGGCATAGCAAGTGCCGAAGAAATTGATGCGCTGAACATTTGGGGCGCCACGCAACTGGCAATGCGCCGCGCGGTGGCCGCCATGCCCGTGGCACCTGAATTTGCGTTGATCGATGGCAAGGTGAAACCGAAGGAATTTCCCTGCCCCACCCGCGCCATTATTGGTGGCGATGGGGAATCACTCTCCATTGCGGCAGCCTCTATTCTTGCGAAAGTGACGCGCGACCGCATGATGGATGAATATGCGCAGCAATGGCCGCACTATGGCTTCGAGCGCCATGCGGGCTATGGCACAAAACAGCACCAAGAGGCTCTTTCAGCGCACGGCATCTGTCCCATACACCGCACTAGCTATGCACCAATTCGGGCATTGCTTGAAAGGATGGCGGCATGAGCTCCCCCACCAAGAAAACCTATCGTAAACGGCATTTGTTCGCACGCAGCGTGAGCGATGTGGTAAAGGAAGCCACCAAACCGCTGATGAGCAAGCAAGGCAAACTTTATGGCGCATTGCTGCGCGATTGGGCGCAAATCGTTGGCGTTGAACGGGCAACGGTCACTCGTCCACAGCGCTTACAATTCGCCACCACCGAAGCAAGCGGCGCGATTTTACACATCGACGCCCGCCCTGCCGCAGCACCGGAGCTGACGTATGCGCATGAACAAATTCTAGAGCAATGCGCCCGCTATTTTGGCTACCGCGCGATTGAACGTATTGTTATTCACGCCACCCATGAAGGCTTCAGCGCCACCGAAAATTTACCCCCTGCCCCACGCGAAACTGCGACAAAAGCACAACCGTTGCCCGAGAATATTCCCAACGAAATGCGCAGCGTGCTGGAACGCTTGTCGAAACATTTTACTTCGCCTAGTGACAAGGCATAATCGCTGCGTTAGAAACAATGGCGACTAACAAAGGAGTGCCTCATGAAGACCACAAAAAACAGCGGAAAACTTGTTCTTTTTACCCTCGTCGCCGTTGCTGGCGGACTTGCGGGTTTTGGCTATTTTAATCAAGCCGCGAAACTTGATGATAGCAGCGAACATGCGCACGCCGCGAGCTCCACTCCCGCCGACACTCATGAAGCACCCGCTGCAACCATAGACACGGCTATCCTTGAAATTAACCCGAAGGATGTGGTGCTTGGTGATGCGAATGCGCCCGTTACTGTGGTTGAGTACTCTTCGCTCACCTGCCCACACTGCGCAAACTTCCACACCACAGTGCTGCCAGACCTACAGAAAAACTTCATCGACACGGGCAAAATGAAGCTTGTGGTTCGCTCCTTCCCACTTAACGAACCTGCGATGAGAGGCTCGATGATTATTGAATGCGCTGGACAAAACGGCCTGAAACGTGAGAATTTCATCAAAGCTCTCTTTGAAATGCAAGCGCAGTGGGCCTTTTCGGAAGGCTACATCAAGGATCTTAAGCAAATTGCGTTGGTTGGCGGCATGGACAGTGCATCCTTCGATAGCTGCTTGAATGACAAAGAATTGGAGGCTCGCATTCTCACTTCGCGTCATGAGGCCGAAAGCAAGCTTGCGGTATCCTCGACCCCCACTTTCTTTATCAATGGCAAGAAATATGAGGGTCAGCCTTCAGTTGGGGCTATTAGCGCCGCGCTTGAGGCAGCCAATTCTGCGGCAAAATAGCCACAAAAAATAGCCTGATTCACAAGTCAAAAACGTTGCTTGACAGGTGGTGGTCTCATCCATAGATTGCGCGCGCCATGCGGGACGATTCAGAGAAAAAGCCTGTCACGCTTGAGGTGCTAAATCAGCATCTCGAGGAAGTGAAAAAGCTGCAACCTGAAGTGAACACGCAGCCTAAGTTACCGGGCGATGCAGCACGCGCTGCTATTGACTTTGCCTCGGCAACTGCGGTGGGAACCGGCCTCGGCTACGGGGCTGATATCTGGCTGAATTCCTCGCCATGGGGATTGTTGGTGGGCTTACTCATCGGCACCGTGGCAGGGCTAATGCTGATGTTTCAAGAAGAAGCGCGCGCCGCAAAACGTGCGTTGAAGCAGCAGGAACAAACGAACGACAAACTATAGGAATACGCCTTGGCTGGAAACGCACATCACGGACCTCTCGATCAATTCGCGGTTAGCCCTGTTGTTCAATTGCCAACTACGTTTGGTATCGACACCAGCATCACTAACTCAGCGCTGTTCATGTTGCTTGCCGTGCTGGTTACGATTGTGCTGTTCCTCTTCGCCACCCGTCGCCGCGCCACCATCCCAGGCCGCGTGCAGTCACTCGCTGAAATCACCTACCAATTCGTCCACGGCATTGTGGAAGAAAACGCTGGCCATGCCGGCCTCAAATATTTCCCATTCCTGTTCAGCCTGTTTTTGTTTGTGCTGTTCGTAAACTTTATCGGCCTTGTTCCAACCTCCTTTGCCCCCACCAGCCAAATCATCGTCACGCTGGGTATGGGCGCATTTGTATTTGTTGGCATCACGCTTATTGCGCTCGTTAAAAAAGGGCCAATCGGTTTCCTCAAGCATTTCGTTCCCTCGGGTCTGCCGCTGTGGATTGCCCCCATCATGTTCCTGATCGAGATGGTCTCGTATCTCTCGCGCCCCTTCAGCCTTGGCATTCGTTTGGCTGCGAACATGACCGCTGGCCACACCCTTATCCACGTGATTGCAACCTTTGTTGCGCCACTTGCCCTATTTGGCATCTTGCCAATTGCATTTCTCGTCTTTATGACGGGCTTCGAATTTTTCGTTGCGATTCTTCAGGCCTATGTTTTCACCATGTTGTGCTGCATGTATCTGGGCGAGGCGCTCGAGGATCACCACTAGAATTTTTGTATCACTTTTAACGTTGTAACTTTTGGAGTTTAATAATGGAAAACGCAGTAGCAGATATGGCTTCTTTGAAATTCATCGGCATGGGCCTTGTATCGCTCGGCATGCTTGGCGCCGCTATCGGTGCTGGTATCATCTTTGGTAACGCAGCTCAAGGCGTTGCACGCAACCCATCGGCTGAAGGCCAAATCCGCAAAATCGCCATCCTCGGCGCCGTATTCGCGGAGTTCATGGGTCTGCTCTCGTTCGTTCTTGGCATCATGATCATGGGCTAAGGCTCTACGCCAAAGCAAAGGAATGACAGCAATGAAACGCATCGCATATGGTGTATCGGCTATGTTAGTTGTCGTGTCGCAAAGCGCACACGCTAGCAGCCTACCACAAATGGATCCTACTTGGTACGCGAACCAACTTCTCTGGCTCGCTATCAGCTTTGGGGCGCTGTATGCGTGCGTTTCGTTGTTCATTGCCCCTTCGATTAAGGCTGTGCTCACGACACGTGAAAATGCGATTAGTGAGGCAATTGCTGAAGCTGAGCGTGCAAAACACGCTGCAGAATCAACCCGTAGCGATACGGGCAGCTCGAGCCAAACAGCGCGTGTCAAAGCCGCGGAGACCATGGCCAAAGCGCAAGCTGAAAATAACGCAGAAGCTGCCGAAGCCATTGCAAAGCTTGACCACGACCTGTCACGCCGCGCCGACCATGCTGCTGCCGTGCTTGAAGATAGCGTTAAAAAAGCTTCGGCAGGTATCGATGAGGCCGCAAAAAGCCTTGCCAGTGCCATGGCTGCTAAGCTCCTCTCGCCTTCCCCTGCCGGCGCTGCTCAGTCCCCACTTAAACTTGCAAAAGGCTAGGTAGCACCGTGGCTAAAGAATCTCTCAGCACTGCGATTGAACACACCGCCGCCGCAACCGATGTGGCGCACGGCGCTGAGGCTGCTAACGGCATGGATGCGCTGCTGCACAACGCCTACACGTGGATTGGCCTTTCGTTCGCGATTGTAGTACTTCTTTTCGTGCGCTACCTCGTGCCTGCCATCAACAAAGGGCTTGATGCGCGTGCCGAGAAAATCCGCGACCAGTTGGAGCAAGCCAATCGTTTGCGTGCCGAAGCTCAGGAGCTTCTTACAAAATACAAAGCCGAACAGGAAGCAATGCTCAAACAGGCTGAGGAAATTGTCGCTGGGGCCAAACGCGATGCCGCTGACATGCGTGCCCGCGCCGCACAAGAATTAAAATCTGCCCTAGAGCGCCGCAGCGCGCAAGCGCAGGAAAAAATTGCCCGCGCCGAGGCTGAAGCCGTGGCCAGCATTCGCACCCGCATAGTAGAGAGCGCCACGGAATCTGCCCGCGCGCTGCTTGCCGAGCAGGCAGCAGGTGCAGCGGATGAGCAAGCGATTGCCCGCGCTATCTCCTCCATCGAAGCGCAGATTCACTAAACGCTTCACGTTATCTGTCGCTATTTTCTTGTCTAACCTTGCGCCTATGCGGTATCACAAGGCAATGCGCCTTGGTTTGCTTGCATTTCTTCTGCTTTTTGCTGCCTCCACCCCTGCCTATGCGGGCGCATGGGTGCAACCTGTGGGAAGCGGCCTGTTTATTGCCCAAGCCAGCTACTACAGCACCGACACCTATTTCGATACACAAGGCGACGAGCAAGCCCAACCGCGCTTTTCAAAATATGAGCTCCAGCCTTATGCTGAATATGGTGTGCACGACTGGCTGACGATTGGCAGCAGCGCCTACCTTCAGCGCGTTAGCCAATCCAAGCAAACAAACTTCGGTATCGCCGACCCAGAGTTTTTTGCCCGCATGCGCCTCTATCAGGATGACGTGCAGGTAGTTTCGATCCAGCCTCTCATGAAATTTGCGAGTTCGTTTACAGAAAATAACGCCGTACGTGGCGGCAGCAAAAGCACCGATATCGAACTCTCCGCACTTTATGGCCGCAACCTCAACCTTATCAGTCCTCGCGATTATGCGGATGTGCGCATCGGCTACCGCCAGCGTGACCGCGGCCTGAGCCCACAGTGGCGCGGCGATATTGCGGTGGGGCTTGGCGTGACAGATAGCCTTCAAATCGTCCCTGCACTACGCACTGTTGTTTCGACCAACCTCACCGACGCCACTACCTTCACCGAGGGCGGCGATATTGATTATAATGTGCTAAAGGTCGAGGTTACCGGCATCTATCACCTGAGCGCGACACAATGGGTTCAGGCAGGATTTTTCTCGCATGTGGCGGGCATCCAAACTGGGAATGGCTATGGCGCAACCCTTGGCTTTGCGCAGCGGTTTTAGCATGAGCACCACCCTTCGCATCGGAGATATTTTGGTCGCTAATGGGGCGCTCTCTCGTCAGCAGCTGGAGGAAACGCTGCGCTCCACCCGAAGCCGTATTGGGCATGCGCTGAGGCTTACCGGATTGGTGAATGGCCGCCAGCTGGCGCACGCATTATCCGAGCAAATGAAGGTGCCGCTAGTTGACCTGACACTCACGCCGCCCGATCGAAACCTCTTCAGCCCGCGGGATGTGTCGCATTACCATGCCCACCATTATGTGCCCTTCACGCGCGATGCGTCCTCCATCACGCTGGCAACCAGTGAGCCAAGCGAGAGTTTGCGTCGCTTTGCCGAGCTACATTATGCACTAACTATCCGTTTTGTTATTGTCTCCACGCGTGATCTTGCACACTATTTGGAAGTGCGCGCCGCAACCGCCACTACTCGCCATGCCCGATTCGGGCTGCGCCGACGCTATAGGCATCTCGTCGCGGATAGAATTCTGCTCGCCCACCAGCAATGGGGATTCCTTGGATTTCTCGCTCTTATTGCCGCATTTTTATGGCTTGCCCCACGCACCAGTTGGGATGGAATTCTAATTGCGTGCAACCTCTTCTATGCCGTCAATTTAGTGCTAAAACTTGTCTTTTACCGCGAAGGTTGCGCCGCCCAACACACCCGCAAGCGCGAGGAGGCCGAGCTTGCACAACAGGCGGCACGCATTGAAGCCAACGACTTGCCCACCTACTCCATTCTGGTGCCGATGTACCGCGAATCATCGGAGGTGATCGCGCGTCTCATCGGGCATTTAAATGCACTGGATTACCCGCGTGATAAACTCGATATCAAACTGATTTGCGAAGCGGATGATGCGGAAACGATTGCCGCACTAAAAGCTCTGCACCCACCTGAAACCATGGAAATTCTGGCAGTGCCGCCATCCACGCCGCGCACCAAACCGAAGGCATGCAACGTGGCCATGGCGCGCGTGCGGGGTGAATATGTGGTGATTTATGATGCCGAAGACGCCCCTGCCCCCGACCAATTGCGCCGCGCCATCGCCATGTTTCGCGCTGGCCCCAAGAGCCTCGCCTGCTTACAGGCATCGCTGAATTATTATAACCGCGAAGAAAATACGCTGACGCGCATGTTCGCGCTGGAATATAGCGCGCTGTTTCGCCTGTTGCTGCCTGCGCTCGAGCGCTTGGGATTACCCATCCCGCTTGGCGGCACCAGCAACCATTTGCGCACCGATAGCTTGCGCGAAGTTGGCGGCTGGGATGCCTTTAATGTCACCGAGGATGCCGATTTGGGCGTGCGCCTCGCTTATTTTGGCTACACGACCCAAACACTCCCATCGCTGACACTCGAAGAATCACCCATCACGCTGGGGGCATGGATGAAGCAGCGCACACGTTGGATTAAAGGCTATATTCAGACATGGCTTGTGTTTACGCGCGACCCGCGCGAGCTGAAGCGCCGCCTTGGTGCACGGGGTTACTATGGATTCCAATTCTTCATCGGAGCGCCCGCGCTTACATTTTTATTGGCGCCCCTTTTCTGGGTGGCGTTTTTTATCTCGCTCACGGGTATCTTTCCAAGCGCCCTTAGCCCAGCCATGCAGGCTCTCTGTGGTCTCTCGTTCGTGGGCGGCACGCTGAGTCATTGGCTGTTCGCCCGCAAAGTGATGCAGATTGAGGGCTGGCACCACATGGGTCGAGCGTTTTGGCTCTATCCGTTTTATTGGCTGCTGCACTCGATCGCTGCTGGCCGCGCCTTATGGCAACTGGCCACCGCCCCGCATTATTGGGAAAAAACAAGGCATGGCGTCAGTAAGCTGCTGGTAAATTAGCCAGATGTGAGTGCATTTTCTCTATTGACACCCCCCACCTTGCCCGCTAGAAAGCGGCCTCTCTTTTACGTACACAGGTGATTTATGAAAGTTCTCAGCTCGCTCAAATCCGCGAAAAAACGCGATAAAAACTGCCGCGTAGTGCGCCGCAAAGGCCGCCTGTACGTCATCAACAAGCAAAACCCACGCATGAAAGCGCGTCAAGGTTAAGCTGTGACAGACGATATTCCCGTTCCAAATGTTCGGGAATCACACCGCCGCTCGCTTGTCAAAGCGGTTAGCTGGCGCATCACTGGTAGCGTTGATACGTTTCTCATTGGCTGGTTAGTCACCGGCAATGCCATTATGGCTGGCACTATTTCAGCCATTGAAATCCTCACCAAAATTATTCTGTATTACTTGCACGAACGCGTGTGGGAAAAAATTGGCTGGGGAAAGAAGCCTGAAGCTTAGCTTATTAGCGAACGAACACGTGTGTTTCGTCGTAGCGCAAACCCGACTGCGATTGCCCCGTTACCGTCATACGATCCGCAGGTACGCCCATGGCTTTCATGGCGTCGATGACGGTGCGGGTGTTGCGACCAGCAAGTGCCTGCCATTTTTTATCCGCTTGCTCATTGCCAAGGCTTGGTGCAATCGAAACAACGTCGAGCATAAGGTCGGGTTTGATTTCAAGTGCCTTAGAAATTGCACCGTATAATTGCTGATCAAAATAAACGCGTGGCTGATTGAAGCGAATAACAACCAGTGGCTGAGAGCCCTGATTTTGCGCCATGGAAATGGATGGAACCACAAAAGAAGCGGCGAGCAAAACGATAGCAATAAAGCGAGAAATATGTGTCATGCCGCTTGCGTAGCACGTAGAAAAAATGGACGCAAGCAACCTATCGAAAAAAAGCTGCTTGCACTATGCGAATGAGTTCGTTAGGTTGCCGCTCCTTTCGAGGGCGCGCGGTCCCATAGCTCAACTGGATAGAGCACTTGACTACGAATCAAGAGGCTAGGAGTTCGAATCTCTTTGGGACCGCCAACTCACTTCTTCTCCAGTACATTTAATCTTAATCTTAATCTTAATCTTAATCTTGTGTTGTGGGCGGCGCAGCACATGCTGCCTGTGCCTATGCACAAAATTACAAACCGCTGATTGCACTTATACATTATTTGCATTACCAAACGCCCTTACGCGCACACTGCTCGCCTCCTCAGTATAAGGATTCTTCATGCATTTACTCGTCACCATTAAAAATGTGCTCTTTGTTCCGATTCACCCTAAGGGCTGGCCATTCATTTTTATTGCGCTGGCCGTGGCATTGGTGCTGTTTCAATTCTCGGATTATGCGGGTCTTATAGGGCTAGTGCTCACGCTCTTTTGTGTGTACTTTTTCCGCAACCCCAACCGCATGGTGCCACAAGGCGATGGCTTTGTGCTTGCCAGTGGCGATGGGGTGATTAGCCACATCAGCCGCGCGCCTTTGCCAAAGGAATTGCAAGCGGGCGATACGGAATATCATAAAATTTCTATCTTCCTGAATGTGTTCAATGTGCATGTGAACCGCGTGCCCGCAACTGGACGCATTACGGGACACCAATACATCGCTGGCAAATTCCTTAATGCCGCCCTCGATAAAGCGAGCGACGATAACGAGCGCACCGTGACGATGATGGAAACCGCCCAAGGCCACACCATTGGTTTTGCACAAATTGCTGGTTTCGTAGCGCGACGCATTATTTGCGAAATTACCCCACAGCAGCAAGTGGCACAAGGTGCGCGCTATGGAATCATTCGTTTTGGTAGCCGCTGCGATATCTACATTCCCCTGCATTACACAGTGCTGGTGAGTGTGGGCAGCATTGCTGTGGGCGGCGAAACGATGCTCGCCGTCGACCCCACTATTTTCAACCCCGCCACTGTGACATGGAAGAATATCTAATGCATCGGCGCTTTTACCCATTCATTCCAAACCTCGTTACCCTAGCTGCTATGTGCCTAGGCTTAACTGCGCTGCGCCTTAGCTATGTGCGGGAAGATATTTATCTTTCGCTAATTCTGCTA
>JAMHWA010000008.1:0-3957 GCA_035911175.1 Alphaproteobacteria bacterium | reverse complement strand
CGAGCAATACCTCAAACGCTTTCCGGCCTACCTGCAGCAACTGGCCATGGAGAGCAACGGCAAGCACGTCACCGTGGACGGCGCCCGCGTGGATTACGCCACCGGGCCGATCTACTGGGGCGAGCCCGGCACCAACGGCCAGCACTCCTTCCATCAGCTCATCCACCAGGGCACCCGCATCGTGCCCTGCGATTTCATCGGCTTTGGCCAGTCCCTCAACCCCCTGCCCGCCCAGCACGACCTGCTGATCGCCAACATGATCGCCCAGGGCCAGGCGCTGGCCTTCGGCCGCAACGCCGACGAAGTGCGCGCCGACGGCAGCCCCGAAGCCCTGGTGGCCCACCGCGTCTTCGAGGGCAACCGGCCGAGCAACACCCTCCTCGCCGCGCGCCTGACGCCCTGGTCACTGGGCACCCTGATCGCCTTGTACGAACACAGCGTGTTTGTGCAGGGCGTGATCTGGAACATCGACTCCTTCGACCAGTGGGGCGTCGAACTGGGCAAACAACTGGCCGGCACCACCTTCGCCCAGATCACCGCAGCAACGCTCCCCGAACTCGCCCACGACAGCTCCACCAACGCCCTGATCCGTCGCTATCGCCAGTTGCGCGACGCCCTCGGGCCTGCCGCAAGGCGAACTTGAACAAGACCTTCAGCGTCAGGATGGCCTGAATGGCCGCATCGGTGCAGACCTTCGGGCGACCCTGCGCTCCGCTCCGAACGCTGTCGAGCCAGAGGATGGCCGGTGACATCCAGACCGTCAGGCTGCCCCGTTCTGCAGGCAGCGGTTGTATTCGGGCCAGTTGCTTGTGCAGTCGCGGGTCTTGTTCGGGTTCATTCAGGCAGTCTACCGACCGCGACACGTCGGTGCCGGGAGGGGCCGGCCAGAGGCTTATGCAACAACGCCTCTGATTATCGAAAATTCATCATCTGCGTGAAAAAATTAATGATGCCCTCTTAGTTTTAGGTCTAATCTTAGTCCATTGGCAAACGAGGCGAGAGCCTCGGACGCAAAGCTACGAGTCCTAACTGTAATCATGCAGAAGGATAGTCGAGTTGCACCGCAGGTTTGGTCGGCTGTGGTTTCTCTTGACCCCCATCAATGATGATTCCGGTGAAACTCGTTGTGTGTTGAAAACGGGCGTATTGCTGGGTTGTTGCACTCCCCCCTGTTCGCTTTTTTCTCGCTTGGTTAGTTCTCGATTCGATTTTTCCACTCCGTTCTGCGCAGTGGAAGCTGAACGTGTCTTGCTGAGCGAGTATCGGAAACAGTGAGTTGAAATTGCTTTCGGGTTGTAGCCGAGAGCTTTAAGCGTACCCCATTATCAATACCTCGCATGGTGGCATATATAAACCATGCCGAAAGTGTTTGTCTTTTCCGTGAAGTTCAAGAAGGTTGCTTGAGATACACAGAGTAGCAAGCTAGTAACATACAAATCAATTGCCATGCTTTATCAAAATTTTTGAGGATATTTAAAATGCCATTGCCACTTATTCTTTGGGGGGCGGCCGCGCTGCTCGCAGGTACAGGTGTCGTGAAAGGTGTCGGTGCGATGAGCGATTTTGATGATGCTAAAAAAATCGGTAAATCTGCCGAGAAACGTCACAGCAAAGCTGAAGCCAAATTAGAAAAGCAACGTATTCAGACAAATGCCGATTTTGAAAAGCTTGGGGAGATCAAGCTTGCAGCGTTTACCAACCAAATCAAATTTCTTGTTCAGGCGATAAAAAATTCAGGGAAAAATGCCCAATCCAAGCTTAGTCAATTTAACCAAAACTTCTCGATTGAGAATCTAAAAGAGATGGAGGCCGTGGTTCTCAACTCTTTAAGAATCGAAAATGGCATTGCATCAGGCACGGTAACTGGTGTTCTAGCTGGCCTCGGCGCATATAGTAGCGTTGGCACTTTGGCTGCTGCGTCAACCGGCACCGCTATTTCCAGCTTAAGCGGAGTGGCTGCTACTAATGCTACGTTGGCTTGGTTGGGCGGTGGATCACTTGCGACAGGCGGTTTTGGAATGGCTGGTGGCGCACTAGCTTTGGGCGGAATCGTTCTTGGTCCGGCGCTAGCCGTCGGTGGATTTATGTTGGCGAGCAAGGCCGAAGAAGCGTTAACGCAGGCGCGAGAATACGAAGCTGAAGTAGATATTGCGGTTGCAAAGATAAAAGCATCAAGAGTTGTACTGGAGGCACTCAGTGCCAATGCGGAAGAAATGGCTGCCGCTTTAATTGAAACGGCACGACGATTTGATGCCGTTAAAGTAAGTGATGACAGCAATCCTGCGGCATTTGAGCAGATGTGCATGCTTGGGAAGGCTCTTAAAGCTATCGCGGATACACCCATCATGGAAAGTGACGGCACTGCATCGGAGCACATTGCAACCAAAATTTCAGGTTACTTAGAAATTTAATCCGAGAAGTCCATGATGATTAAAAACCTACCCAAAAGATCACCAGGCTTTGTTAAAGGAATTCCTATTCCTGCAACAGCAGCAGTCGATGCCTTTAATAATTTGGTTAATGCATGGAAAGACTGCAAGAGTACTGCGGAAATTGAAAGAACGAAGCGTGAAAATATTAAATCCTGGCGTGATACCAACATCAAGGCTATCGAAGAAAACTCGGCTATCTTAAAAATATATCTAGAGCGCTCCTTTCAAGAGCGCGCCGAAACGATTCAAAGCACATTTGAGCGTTTGGATAAAGCATTGGCGGATGGAAATACGGCGGCGGTCGGATTGATGCTGAATGCTATTGTTGCCATCGTTAAAGAGTCGCCTCTGGCTCAAGCGCGCCAAGTGATTGCCGATATGAACAACCCCAATGTCAGCATGATCGAGATATGAGCAGTGCTTTCCCTTGTACGGGTTGTGGTGCCTGTTGCAAATCTATATTGTTATCGGCGCAAACAAAATGGCTGGATAGAGGGGATGGTACATGCAGGTATTTTGTCGAAGATCAAAATACCTGCGGCGTGTATGAAAATCGCCCTGATGTTTGTAATGTTCGCACAATGTACGATAGACACTACAAATTTGTGTTTACTTGGCCTGATTTTGTAGCCATAAATCAAAAGGCTTGCGAAAAGCTTTTTAGCACCGGCAGATCGGGTTAGCCCGTATATGGACTCCTCCCGTTTTGCCAACGTGAATGTTGGATAACAAGGGGATCGATTGCTCACCACCTACGCAATTCGGCCTGAGCAATTCGCCGTATTCCGGCTCCAGCCGGGCATCCGTAATCTGGATGATGTACTGCACAAACAGCACCCACATGGAGACAGGTTTTTTCCTCCGTTCGGCGCTCACCCGTTGGTTGGCTACGCTACGCGCCCGCTGGCACATCCGGCGCGTCCGACTGCCGCGTCCAGAATAATTTGCTTTCGTGCCGGATTGAGCGCCGCAACGGAACGAGCAAATAGACACAGAAACCCGCCACCAGCCTGCCAATGGCATCGGGCTGGATTTCCGCTTTCGCGGGCCCCCCCACCAGCTTGCGACAGGCTGGCGCTTGGATTTCTCCCAGATCTGCCATCCCTCGCCTTGCTCTTGGTTCGGTCGTAGCCGCGCGGCTGAGGAGTGGGCCCGCTTGACACAAGGCGCGTCGGATCACGCCAGCGCAGCCAAGTGCTCCACCGTCTCGGGGTATTTCTGCACCAGACGGATCAAGGTCGTGGCCTGGGCATTGGGCTTGGCCCGGCCCTGCTCCCAGTTCTCCAAGGTGCGTACGTTCGTGCGCAGGTACATCGCGAACACAGGCCGCGACATGTTCAGACGCTCGCGCAGTGTCACCAGTTCATCGGCGGAAACGGTCGCCAGTGCGCCCAATTGCACCTTGTGCGAGCGCAGAGTGGCCTTGCCCTGGCGTTCGGCGGTCAGGGCATCGAATCCTTCGACCAGTTCGGCAAATACATCACGCGTCATGATTTTGTCCTCGCTTGCAGTTCTGCATCCAGCA
>JAMHWA010000007.1:0-6953 GCA_035911175.1 Alphaproteobacteria bacterium | reverse complement strand
AAAGGATCTTCGTGATGCGGGCGATGATGAGGCGCAAATGCTTGATATCGATTTTGTAGAAGCCCTTGAATACGGCATGCCACCGGCGTGTGGGCTTGGCTATAGCGAACGAATCTTTTGGAGCCTCGAAGGCGTTTCTGCGCGCGAGGGCACACCGTTTCCGCAGCTCAAGAGCGAAATTGACGAAACAACAAAGGCGATTTACAAAAACATCATATTCTAGCGAAGCAGCGTAATGCTTTGTTTGGTATACTAGGAGCTATGCAAAAAATAGCCACCCGCGTGTTCATCTATGCGTCAATCGCCTTCGGAATCATCGGAATTTTAGTCGTTATCACCGGCTCTGGTCCAGATAAGGCCGATTCTTACGTGAGCGAACTGCTGATCAGACTCCTGGGCATCACGGTGTTTATTATTTTACCTTCGTTTGCTCTGAGTATTGCGGGCAAATACTTACGTACAAAATAGCCACCTCCAGGCACCACGTGCGCCACATGCGGGATACACATCTGACGAATAGCAGCAACCAAGGAGAGGTGAGGGCAATGTTCGGATTCTAGGGGCGAAGCTCGGGTTCTTTCCACCACGGCCTTGTCGGGTAATGCTTGGTGGTAAAGAGAACCGTTTCACCGATTTTTGGCGTTATGACGACGGCATTTGCTTTTTTCGCCGCTTGTAGCACACGCTCAATAGGTTCGGTCCAGCTGTGGTAGGCCAAAACAAACGCGCCCCAGTGCATCGGAATCATCCGCTTGCCACCGAGTTCGTTGTGCGCCTGCACAGTTTGTTCGGGCATCATATGAATCGTTGACCACTGCGGGTCGTATTGTCCGCATTCAAGCAGTGTCAGATCGAATGGCCCGTATTTGGCGCCAATCTCTTTAAAATGCGGGCCGTAGCCAGTATCACCACTGAAAAAGATCTTTGTTGTACCACTATGAATCACCCACGAACACCACAAAGTAGCAAAACGATCTGTTAATGTCCGGCCAGAAAAATGCCGAGACGGCGTGCAGGTGAATGCAACGCCTGCAAACGTACGCGTATCCCACCAGTCGAGTTCCGCTATTTGCGCAGGTTTCACGCCCCACCGCACAAGATGCGCCGCGAGGCCGAGGGGCACGAAGAACATGGTCGTCTTGCTGCTGAGTTTTTTTATCGAAGCATAGTCGAGGTGGTCGTAATGATCGTGTGAAATGACGACGGCATCTATCGGCGGCAGATCTTCGATTTCGGCAGGCAGCTGATCACTAAATCGTTGCGGCCCAATAGCCTGAAAGGGCGACGGCGAGTGGCTAAACATCGGGTCGAGCAAAATGTTTTTGGCATGGATCTGTAATAAAAATGTAGAATGTCCAAACCAAGTAATGCGTGGCGGTGACGTTGTGAGCGCACGGGAAGTATCGAGACGCACAGGCACTAACGGCCGCGATGGTTTGCGCCGACGGTCGGGCCGCAGGAGGTTGCGCATCAGCGGTAGTATGTCAGAGATGCTCAGCCCCATAGGTGTTGCGATTTGATTCACGAACACACCGTTGACAAAGTTTGGTGAGAGTTTCTTGATACTTTTTTTTGTTTTGCCACCAAATGGCGGATAGACCCGAAAAAATACAAAGAGAACGAGACACGTACTCAGGAGAAAAAGGAGACCTTGCATATCTGTAGTGTATCATGGTGATAGTTATTGAGGGCGCAAGAGGCGGCCGTGTCTGTCCCACAATCTTTCACAAAACCACTAGCACGATGTGCTTCCTTGTGCTATAGTACAATCAATTCACCACGCACATATACATATAAAACAAGAAAATCAGAGGAGAAAAAGTACAATGAGTAACTTACGTTTCAGCATGAGCATGGCAGTTCTCACCACCGCATTCGCCGGTGTTTTGAGCAGCACCCCCACTTACGCCGCAACACCAGCCGACGCTTGTTTCACGATGAGCGGCAGCACCATCACCGCCTACACCGTCGGTGGCCCCGACAGCTGTCCGACCAATGTTGATATTCCTGCCACTGTTGGTGGTGCGTCGGTGACGGCTATTGGAGTTGATGCGTTTCGTGCCCTCGACCTTACAGCCGTGACGTTCCCAAGCAGCCTGACAACAATCGGCACAGATGCCTTTGCCGAAAATTTATTTACAGCCGTCGTTGTGCCGGATACGATCACGACAATGGGTACAGCAGTTTTTGGCAACATGCCGTCGCTGACCTCAGCAACCTGGAACACCACAATGACAACTATCCCCGGTGGCACTTTTTATGGTAGTGGCCTGACGAACTTTACGGTTCCTGCCCAGGTGACAACGATTGGTGACGCCGCTTTCGCCTACAGTATGTTCACTTCGTTTACCATCCCATCAACTGTCACCACAATTGGTATCGGTGCATTTCAAGCCAATCAATTGACCAGTGTCACTCTACCAGATAGCGTGAGCAGCCTTGGCGTTGCCGCATTTCTTGCAAACGACATCTCATCTTTGACAATCGGTAGCGGTTTGGCGACGATTCCTCAAAATGCCTTCATGATGAACTCACTGGCCACCGTCACTATCCCTTCAACAGTCACCACTATCGCGCCATCTGCCTTTGGTATGCAGTTCGACGACCCTGTCGCCTACCACAACGCTGTTTTCACTGCCCCAGATGATGCAGTTGCAGCCGCTCAGTACGCGACTATGTTTTACACACAGCTCTTTACCACCGACCCAAGCAACCCAGCCGGACTGACTGATGGTGTCACGACCGACATCGAAAGTAGCCTCGGCGATAGAAACGGCAATGGCGTCACCGATGCCGGTGTCAGTGGTGGTGGGCACATCGTCAACCCGACGTCAGTTACCCTCAACTTCCGAGATACTGCCGGTGCAACTGTTGCGCCCACTATCATGGCTGTTGGCCAGCTCCCCGACATGACGTATCTTACGAACTACTTGGTGGCCGATGGTCCAGTAGTTGCCGATGGCGCTGCCCCTACCGAAATGAGCGCCTACTACCGCACCGGTGCCACCTTCAGCTACACAGCGCCAATCATTGGCGGTATTACACCCACACCAGCCAGCTACAGCTATACACTTGCCGCAGCAGCAGCGGCCAACGAACGAACATTTGTCTACGCAGTCGCTCCTGCAGCAGCCACTCCTGTACTGGCCGAAACCGGTATCAACAGCTACTACGTTTTCTACAGTGCAGCCGCTCTGCTCCTCGCAGCCGCTCTGCTCCTCATCACACTAAAGCAGCGACACGCCTAGGTCCATAGAGACCACTCCTCGCCGTCACAATCACGATCAGATCACAGCCCGATCACAACCTGATTACTTCTACCACTGCGCCGTAGCGTGCACCAAAAGCCGGCGCAGTGGCTCAATGTCGAAGCGGCCAGGCCAAGAGGGGGCGGGGGATAACGGGTAGGACCAGCAAAGCCACGCGGAAAGCCTGCACAGTACGGCGTAGGCATGGCGCAGCTATGAGGCGGGGCACGGTGCAGGTAGAATGCCGCCTGGTGGAGGCATAAACCCACATCTATGCCTGCATACCTGAGATCTTGCACAAAACCACTAGCACGGTGCTACTGCTTATGCTATAGTACAAGCATATTCTACAATTTGTTTCGGTACACACCTACCGGCAAATAGGGGAACGATAGTCAACAAGAAAATAGTGAACGAGAACATAGAGGGAGAAAAGTACAATGAGTAGCCTACGTTTTAGCGTTGGTATGGCAATCCTAGCAACCGCACTCGCCGGTGTCGTAGGCAGCAGCCCGGCCCAGGCCGTAGAACCGCCAGCAAGCTGTTTTCAGTTTTCGGCCGGCACCATAAATGGTTATTACGACAACGAAGGTGGCAATCCTGCCAATCCAGCCTGTCCAAAAGCTGTTGATATTCCCGCCGCTATCGGCGTCGTGCCGGTGACAACGATTGGCAGCGGTGCATTTGCAAGCAAAGCATTGACGGCCGTAACCTTCCCGAGTAGCCTGACAACGATTAACGATAGCGCATTTACTGGTAACTTACTCACTACCATTGTTATCCCCAATACTATCACGACGATGGGTGGGGCAGTTTTCGCCAGCATGCCGTCGCTAACCTCGGCAACCTGGAACACCACGCTGACAACCATCCCGGCCAACACTTTTCAAAGCAGCGGCCTCACCAGCTTTACGGTTCCTGCCCAGGTGACGACGATTGGTGACGGCGCTTTCGCCTACAACAAGCTCACCACGTTCACTATCCCTTCCACTGTCACCACAATTGCTAGCGGTGCGTTGCAAGCAAATCAATTGACCAGTGTCACTATCCCAAATAGCGTGACAAGTCTTGGTGTCGCGGCATTCGCCCTCAACAGTATTTCATCGCTGACAATCGGCAGCGGCCTGACGACGATTCCTCAGTATGCCTTTTTCTTCAATGCACTGGCCACTGTCACTATTCCCACAACAGTTACCAGTATCGCGCCCGATGCCTTTGGTCTGCAGGTTGACGACCCGGCCGCTTACTACACTGCTGCATTGGTAACAGGAGATACGGCCGTTGCCGCCGCGCAGTACGCTACCATGTACTATACCCAGCTCATCACAGCCGACCCAAGCAACCCAGCCGGGCTGACCGACGGTGCTGTAAGTGACGTCGAAAACGTATTGGGCGCCGATCTCAACGGCAGTGGCGCCATAGAGTCCGGCGTCAACGGCGGTGGGCATATCGTCAACCCTGCCAGCATCACGACAAACTACGTTGATACTGCCGGCGCCACGCTGAGCCCGAGCCTGACAGCAACCGGCACTGGCCTCACCACCTACATGGTGAGCGAAAACCCTACGAGCGACCTGGCCCTCTACTACCGTACCGCCAGCACCCAGGTGCTGAATGCCCCAGCGATCGCTGGCTACAGCATCATCACCCCGACTTCTCCGTACACAGCCACGCTCGCTGCACGGCAAAACACTGTCAATTTTGTCTACAGCAACCCGGTTGTCACGACGACTCCGACTACCCCGACGACTCCCGCTACCCCGACTACTACTGACGCTTTGGCCGAAACTGGTATCAATGCGCACTACGCACTGTACAGCGCCGCCGCTCTGCTACTTGCAGCGGGTATGCTCCTGACAGTCCTCAAGAAACGACATGCCTAGGTCGAAAAGACCATTACTCGCCGCCGCACTCCTGCCTCTTAGTCTTGCCACCGTGCTATTCGTTTCACCACAAGCCGGTGCGGTGGATATGATGCAGTTTCAGGCTATCGCTACTCATCCCCAGGCAAATGCCCAGCCAACAGCTGCCGGCAAAGTACTCGGCGAGCTGGCCTTCGACGGTGACAAGCTGATCGCAGGGTTTGGCGACTACGGTGCAAATACCGGCCCCATCGCCATCAATCCGTACAACATCACGACTGGTGTGTTCGAGGGCAACCAGCTCAACTTTGAAACCGAAAAAGTGATGGTGATACGCGAAATAAACGGCAAACTGTACGCGCCAATGGCCGACCCGCGGGCTGCCCAAACTTCAACGCTCACCGGGTTTGCATCCAATCGAACCGGCAGCTGGCAGGTCGTCACCGGCATCAACTCGGTGCACTTATTTGATATCACGACAGTGACAGGAAGCGACCTGTGGGTGGTCGGCTCGGCCTTGCTCGATGGCTCGACGACAGATGCAGGCGCTGTTGTCTACCGCAGCCTTGATGGCGGGGCAACCTGGCAAAAAATGCTTGCTCTCGACTACAATGGCCTGGGTGGCACCGGTATAGGCGCCTATGCACTCGAGAGGTATTACTGGGCCGCCGCACTGAACGGCAAACTATATGTACAGGCAAACGGCGTCACTCCGCAGCAGCCACTGCGTGTCTACGATACAGCAACGGGTAGTTGGTCGGAGGAATCCTCGGCGGTACTGTGCGACACTGTAGAGACCAATCGAGTTGAGGTATTTGACGGCAAAATTTATTGTAAAAGCAGCGCATACGGCAAAATTTCAGTCTACGATGGAGTTTCGAGCCCGTACCAGATGGCTCTGCCGGGGGGTAGTGCGGCATCAATCGTCGATATGTATCAGACAAACGACGCACTCTTTTTCCTCACATCTGAACAGAAAGTTTTCCGGCTCGACGCTGGAGCCAGCCAACCTGTTTTGGTGACTCGCAATGCACCCGTGCAAGCATCGAGCGTAGCAGTGAAGGACAACTACATTTATGCCGGTGCGAGAAATGCGGAGATCTACCGTTCGGCGCTGCCGGCCGCTGTTTCGACAGATTTTTCGCCCGAAATCACGACACTGTCAAAAACAGCCTTTTCGCAAACCGACACACCACTGGTGATGACAGTTTCTGGCATTGATTTTTTGCCAGGTATGGAAGTCACTATTGGCGGCGTGCAGGCAAGTGTGCGGGCGATTTCTGACACGTCGATAGAGGTGACTGTGGACAGACAGCAGCTGCTCGATAGTGGGGTTGCGGCTTCGCAGACCACCACAACCGGGGGAGCGGTGCAACGGCGCTACGATATGACGGCGACCAACCCAAATGCTCGCGCGCAGACGAAAACGGCGGCGATGAGTGTTCTTTATGCGGCCGCAGCGCCAACTAATCCAACTAATCCAGGTAGCGGCCCGCTGCCGTTTATCCCCGTGCTACCTCTCAGTCCGACAAACGCAGCGGCAAAGGTGCCAACCGCAACACTTGCCAAGACCGGTGAAAATAGCCTTGTCCTCGCAGTGGTGGCCAGCGGGCTTGTATGCCTAGCGGCTGTTATGATAATCGTGAGTATCCGTAGCGCCCCTGCCAGGGCACGTATTTTCCGCGCATAAGCAATAATCGGGGAATCGTTCTCTTGCGATACAGTGGCGGGGAATGGTGACGACGGACGCGCCGGCAAAACTACACGAGCAACAGAGACGATGTAGCTTGCAGGGTAGAGAGAAATTTTTAGCGTCTGAGCTGTTGAGGTAAAAACCACTAGC
>JAMHWA010000006.1:0-50434 GCA_035911175.1 Alphaproteobacteria bacterium | reverse complement strand
CTTCAGCAGTCTGAAGAAAGAGCGAATCAAGCGGCACATCTACGCTACTAGGCAGGACGCCAAGTCAGACGTGTTTGACTACATCGAGGGTTTTTACAATCGAGTCCGCAGGCACAGTCACCTAGACCAACTGAGCCCGCTGGCATTCGAGCAACTTCGAACTGGAAGTTGAAATATGTCTACGGAAGCGGGTGAAGTCCATACAGCCTTCATGGACGGGTAAAGACTGCCCCCTTTGTCATCGCACCAGTCGGCCATCGCAAGCATCGCCAAAAGTTCACTACCTGACCCAGGGTATCCATCCCACACATAAGACATTACCTTGATGCTCATACTTTACTTTTCTGCAGTGCGTTGGCCTGAAGAACAGTTGCTTTGGCTCTGATTTTTAGTGAAGTAGGGCCAGCTTGAGCGACCAGAACTGAACCGTTGACCGTTCTGTAGCGATCTGCCTTGACGGTGGGAACGTGTCCTCGCGTGACCCATGCCTCAACGGCCCGAACGGTGACAGCCGGTTTTTCAAACTCTTGTTTTTTCATGCTTCCGAATGCTTCAAGTAAAACGATCAACGATAAATGCATATACTATGTTTTGCTTTTCCGTTCCGGCCTACCGGATCGGAATTTTTAGGAATCTTAACACGGAATATCCAAACCGGAAACCCGTTCCGGATTATCCTGTTATTTTATTGGGAAATGAGAAATGTCGAGTGTGAAATATCGAAACGCAGTGGAACGGATGCTCGTCACCGGACAATTCAGCGGTTACGACACTCTTGCTGCTGAACTTGGCATTGCCGAGGATGATCTAAAGTTGCAAATCGTCGAGGCTGGAGGGGAGCAGTTACCCGATCTAGTTAAATTTAAAATTCTTGCGTTGTCGGGAATTCGTGATCTACGTGAAGCGATTCGAATCGTGGACTCCGATAGTCGAATTGAGTCATTTGGAGATGAGTTTATTGACTCAAATACCGGCTCAATCAAGTGGCTTGAGGCGCTAGAGTCGCTCAAGAGATCTGCTGGGTTTGTGGAGGACAAAGAGCTTGCCTCCTATCTGGGCATACCATCATCCACTCTTTCTGACTTTCGTCGTAACAAAGCCGAAATCAGTGGTCGCATTAAATTGAAAATTCTTGACCACTTAGGGTTTTTCAGCATCGTATCGGGAATCGAGTTTCTGCTGCGTGACGAACATGCTGCTGCGGTCAAGCGGGCGAAACAACGACAGGCCCGGAAAATTGCGAACCAAAATCTTGTCGATGTTGTGAGTGAAAACAATTAGATTCGGGAACTGCCCAGCAATGCGACCGTACCATTCACGATGTGAATTTGGTCTGTTGGAACAATGAAAATCACTTCGTGTACTTTGACTATATTTTTCAAACTTAAGGGGGCGTCTAGTCAGACACCCCCGCCGCTTGGCTCCCCCTGCGCAATGACCGCGCCAACGGCGCCGTCATATCGGCCCAGCTAAAAACTATCGCGCCAGTCGTTTCGCTTGGTGTCACACCAGTTTCGGGACGCTGGTCCTCCAATTCCAAATCAAGACATCTAGCCCGACACCCCCAGCAAGCGCCCGAACAGTTATGCCGGGGACTTGGTGGGGGTGACAGACAGCGGGCTAGATAAGTCCGCTTTCCCATGTCCAAACGCATCCACCCCACATCCCCGCCAGCGGGGACTTTTCCCCACTCCGCTCCCCAGGGAGGACGCCAGAGCCGAGCGAGAGGGTAACCAAAGTGGCAAGCCCCTCAAAACTCAAAGGGGCCGCCAATGGACATCCGAAAAACCGTCACCGATAAAATCATTTCAATCATGGAGGCGGGCATCACTGCAACCGGACCACGGTGGACCCGTAGCGCAGGCGGTGGAATACCACGCAATGCCCGAACCCATGACGTGTACCGCGGCATCAATGTCTTATTGCTGTGGGCCGAGGCTGCCGAGCGCCACTATGCATCCAATCTGTGGCTGACCTACAAGCAAGCCGAAACCATGGGTGCACAGGTTCGAAAAGCTGAAAAGTCCGTCATGTGCGTCTACTATTCCAAAATTCAAAACAAAGTTGAAAGCCCAGAAGACGACCAGGAAAGTTGCGCATCGTTCTTTCTGTGCAAACCATTCTGGCTGTTCAACATGGCCCAAATTGATGGACTACCAGCCGACTTAACCACTCCCGAGGCCACACCGGAATTCAACCCAATCCATGAAGCCGAACAAATCTTGACCAGCAGCGGTGCAGAAATTCACTACGGCTTTGACGCTGCGTTCTACGCGCCAACCAAAGATCAAATTTGTTTGCCAAATCGTGAGCGATTCACCACTCCAGAAAACTACTACGCGACCGCACTGCATGAACTGACCCATTGGACGGGTCATGAAAGCCGCCTCAATCGGCAATTCGGCAAACGATTCGGTGACGATGCGTATGCCTTCGAAGAACTGGTCGCCGAGTTGGGGGCCGCATTTACGGTGGGTCAATTGGGAATTGCTGATGCCACCATCGAAGCCCACGCAAGCTACCTTGATTCTTGGATAAAGGTTTTAAAGTCCGACAAGCAGGCAATCTTCACCGCCACCAGCCAAGCAGCTAAGGCATCCGATTTCATTCTGCACGGCTGCCTTGAGCCGGCACAGTAGGGCACACCTGCATTCCATGCCATGGCACAACCATGGCCCTTCTCTCAACTTGCACCCAATGGGCTGCAAGTTGATGTGCTGGGTTGACCGGCCTCGTTGTCGCCTTCGTGAAAGGCGTGTCACCGACCGCTGTCAACGAGCACCGTCACCGAGCGAGGCTCGGAGCCGATGCAGGAGGGGCCGGGATTGTGCGGCTTGCAGTCCGCACCCACGCTGGACGCGCGGGCAAGCAATCCCTAACCGCGAGGGCGGTTTCCCCTTTGGCGCACAGTTGTGCGCAGCGCCCGTCGTTCGCACCTTGTGGCGCGCGACTCCCAGCTTGCTGGGCCGCGCCGACGGCACCCGAACCCTCCCGGGTCGGGCTTCTTGGCTGGGTCGCGCTGCCGCACGACTGAGGCTGGACGCCTCACCTACAAGCTGGGAGTCGCTCGCCCCTACGGGCCTGCGACGGTCGGGGCTTTGCCCCCACCAGTCACCGGGCGTGGGCGCCCTGAAAAACGTGGGCGTTTTTCTGACTGGCGGCTCCCCCAGCCCTCGACTCGACCGGCTAGGGCCGGTGCGGCCGAGGGTACTGCGTCCTGAACGGACTTGCATCGCGCCCGTTCCGCTACGCGTGTGCTGCGGGCTCGACCAACGCTGGCGATAGTTGTCGTTGACTGCAATCGTTGACGAAATAGCTGCAAGCTATTATAATAAATATATTAATACAATAAAACTATCATAAGTCATGTTCAATACCCAATCAAATCTAGAGCACTTCATTCGACCCAAATTGATTTGGTTTTATGAAGCCATAGTGCAATTCACATCCCAGGAGTGGATGGCAATAGTATTTCTTGGAGTCATCGGGATCATCGTCGGCTGGCGCTTGAAGCGATTTACCAAGCCAGAATTTCCGCTGATGAGCCAATTGACACGGGACCTTGCAAGAGCTTTATTGCTCTATCCGGCTCTTGCTGTTTTGGGATCCGCTGTGCTCACATGGGCTGCATACTTCGCTTTGAGCTGGACGCTCGACTCAGTGGCCAAAGGCATTGAGTCGTTGAGTACTCAAATTGTGGCGGTGGGCTTCGGTGGCATGGTAGGTCTGTTTGTTAGCGCAATCGTCTACTACTTGCTTATTCCGCTCATTGAAAAGCCTTCCGTGACGATGGCCAATCCCAACGCAAAACTCAAGGTGGTCGATAGCTATGACCCGGAAAGGTACTTTCGTGTCTAAGCAAAAGTTTTTCTTTGGGCTCGATGAACGCAAGCGGCCGGTGTATCTTGATGCTCAGCATGCACGTTTGAATAAAGTAATTCCGGCAGCGACAAGGGCGGGGAAGGGCGTCAGTGTTCAAATGCTTGCGCCGCAGTTCGCGTCAGCTGGGGATGGTGTATTCATCTTCGATCCCAAGCGAGACTCCAAGATGTCCAGGGCTCTTGCAAGCTATTGCGAACGCCACAGTTTGCCGTTTCAGCTCATTGATCTGCGCTATGACGCACCACCGCAAATCAGTTTGTTTGACGGATTGGATGCTCGCCAAATCGCCATGATGTTTACCGCCGGCTTCGATCTCGCGGATACGGGCGAGATGGACCGGGTGTACCGCCTCGACGATCGCAATGCCGCAGCAAGAACCGCGGAACTTGCCGAGGCAAACAATGCGCGTGCGCTGCCTGACATGATTCGTGCGGCGCTTGCCGATGAATCCATTGGCCAGACCAAAGTGTTCTGGGGATTCCTGAGTGAGCTGGGAGCATTGCCTTCGATTTCAGCAGTCAATGGTTTTGACCTGGTGTCTCCGTTTGCCAATGGGGGCATGGTCTATGTCATGGGGGATCCTCTGGACCCTGCGGTCAAGATGGCGCAACGTATGTTGTTGGTCCGAGTTTTGATGCAGATTTATCAGCGGCCACGATTTGAAAAAGATCTGCGTCACATCTGCGTGGTGCTGGATGAATTCAAGCACTTACTCAGTGTACCGGCGGCTGATGCGCTTGGCATGATTCAGGACTTTGGCGGTCATGCCATGCTGCTGTTTCAGTCCATGGGTGACTTGTCTGCATGCAGAGGCATGGATGAAAAAATGGTGCGCGGTGCCATTTTGGACAACTGCAAATTGAAGCTAATTTTTCAGAGCCAGAATGATGAAACCGCGCAGTGGGCAGCATTGGAAACCTGCACGAAATCCGTGTTCATTGGGTCAACTGACAAGGAGTACGATGGAGATCGGTCACCGGGTCAATGGCGGGGAGCAGAGGCACCCACTATTCACCCCAATACCTTCAAGAAAATGCCACCGTTAACTGCGGCATTGATTGTGGGTGGTGAGTCCAAAATCGTCAGGGTCAACCCATTGAAACACCTCACGGATGGTTTTCCACCCGTGTATGCAGACGCAGAAAGCGGAATACCACTTACTGCGGGGCCAGTGGAGGCATCGCTCATATGAGCGCGGTCTATACCGGATTGCTCCCCCCGGAAGGGCGCAATGCACGGGTGCAGGAAAAGCGAAGAACCGTGCTGCGTTGGTTACGCGATGAGATTTGGTCCACCCCGGAAGTCTTGGGAAAGATCATGGGCCTGACGGCGCGGCAAGGCGTGTACCAAACACTGGCCAAGATGGAGCGCGATGGCTATTTGGCTTCCGCCGACATCACCATCTTCAAGAAGTCGACCCAGAGGATTGTGGGCATTACGGCCCATGGCTTGGCCTTCGCGTTTGATGCAGACGAACCCTTTGAGAAGCGTCCCACCTTTGAACCGTCCAAGGTCAAGTTGTCTACGCTACAACATGAATCGGATATCCAACTGCTGCGGGTTCAAGCTGAGCGTGCAGGCTGGAAAAACTGGACTCCTGGTGCCCGCCTTGGGGCATCCCAAGCGGGGGCAAACCGGCCCGATGCCATCGTACTTGATCTGCAGATGCGGGTGGTGGCCGTGGAAGTGGAACGGACGATCAAGACGACCAAGCGTTATGAAAACATTCTGAGTCAGTATTTGCAGGCGATTGCCAAAGGGGAGTACGGACGGATTGCTTGGGTTTGTCCTACCGAGGATCTGGCCGCCAGGCTGCGGCGCATTGTGTCGTCAATTTCGTCGGTGCCGATCAATGGGAAGCGGATTGCGCTTGAGCCTCGACACTATGAGCTAATTACATTTACAGACTACATCAAATGGCCTATACCGTAATGGTTGACTCTTTTGATGGGTGCCAAGTGCTGTTCGCTGTCCTATGACAGCCTTCATGAAGTCTGATTGAAGGTAATTTTCACCATAAGGCAGTTGCCGACGCAATGGACCGCCGCACAAGCATTGGCTTTATATGCGGTCCTAGATGACTTGAGGGATCTGGTTGTGGACGGCTACGCGAAGAAGAAACAGCAGGCAGCGTGCCTGGATAGCACCGTCACAACGCCATTCAAGCCAATAAATATTGATGTTGGGGATATGCCGTTCTAGGTCGGCAGTGGGCTGGAAGCCGACAGCCAGTTCCCCGGGCTACAGACATCCAAGTCCCATGACTCTTGTTTGAGCCGCGCCCAGTAGCGCGAGATAGAATGTCAGCGTCATGAATATTGATCGAATCCAGCAGGTCATGCGCGCCGCCCTTCGTCTGATTGTTCGCCGCACCCAAATGGAGGTCATGCGCATCCCCTGCAGCGCGGGCGACCTGGTTTGCCCGGACGGCTTTACGCTGACTCGCACCACGCAGGCCAGCGGCGATGCGAGACAACTCGCTTTGATCGAAGCCGCCATGGTCGGCGCCGGCGAGCCGAGTGGTCTTGTGGCCCCACGCTTGACCCACGGCGATGAATTCTTTGCCTGGCAGGTTGACGGCAAGCTTGTCAGCTTTGGCTGGGTGATGTATCACGAGCGTTGTGTGGGTCCGGTCCGGCTGCCTGAAGCCGCGGGGCGGGCTTTTCTGTTTAATTTCTGCACTTTGCCATCTCATCGGGGCCGGGGTCTCTACGCGGCCTTGCTGATTGCCATTCGCCAGGTGCTCGCTCTTGAGGCGGTTACCGAATTGATTGGCGAAGTGAACGTTTTGAATACGGCGTCGGCGAAGGGCATCGCAAATGTCGATTTCGAGCCGGTGGGCAGGATCGCCTATCTCACCATCTTTAAGCACTGGTGCTATGTTCAAGCAAGACCAAGGCTCGACGCGACGGACCCCTTGCGGTGCTGAGCCACGCCTTGCCAGCACTCAACGCCGCTGCCTCTGCCGATGAAGTTTTCAGCTGCCGTGTGACGATGTGCGACACGGAATGGCAGGCGATGCGGTGCGCATGGGATGAACTCTATGCGGCCAGCCCGACGGCGTCCGCGGCGCTCGATTTCGCTTGGCTGCAAACCTGGTGGACTGCCTACTCAGCCTCTTTCGACACTGCGGAATTGCGCATTATCACGGTGTGGTGTACCGACCGAATGATCGGCGCGCTGCCCCTGTACACCTGCCTAACAAGGTGCGGACCCTTGGCGCTGCGGCGCCTTTGCTTGATGTCGACCGGAGAGGCCGAGTTTGAGGAATCCTGTGCCGACTATCTGAATGTGCTCATCGTTCCCAGAGAGGAGGCGGCCTGCATGGATGCCATCTGGCGCGCCATCGATCAGATAGATTGGCATCATCTGCAGTTTCAAGACCTTCCCGAGGACACGCCCCTGCTGAATCCCCGGAGCGCTCCGCACCGGATTCGGGCCCACCAGCGAGGGCAGTGTTTAATCGCCGATTTAACGGGGGGCTTCGAGGCCTATCTGGAGCGTTTGTCGCCGAATCGTCGCCAGCAAGCCCGCCGACTGATGCGCGAAGGGAAACGTGCCGGGGCCGCTTTAGAGCTAGTGAGTGCGGACCATGCCGAGCATGCCTTCGACGACTTGGTGCGACTGCACCAAGAGCGCTGGATAGCCGACGGAGACGTCGGCGTATTCGCGGCACCGCGCTTCCTCGAGTTTCATCGCAGCCTGGTTCGGCAATGGCTGCCGACCGGCCGGGGCCTGCTGGCCCAACTGTCGGTCGGGTCAACGCCGGTCGCGGTGCTGTATGGATTCATCACCGGAAAGAAGTTCGATTTTTACCAGTCGGGGGTGCAGTTCGGCCCAACAGCGCCTCTGAAGAGTCCAGGGAACTTGGCCCATCTTTTGCTCATGAAGACCCTGGCCGAGCGGGGCATTGATGCCTACGACTTCCTGCGCGGTGCATCGACTTACAAGCAACGGCTTGCCAATCGCGGATGCGAGTTGATCGGCATCGAGATTTGGCGCCCGAGCCTCAGGGTAGCGCTGTACCGATCGATTGAGTTTGCCGGACGCGTCGTTCGCAAGGGGCTGCAGTTCGTCAGCTGACGCGGTCAGGCTGGCGCGGTAAAGACGCCGCCAACTTGCTGTATCCCACCTTCATTGCAGCCGATCGAAAAGCCTGTCTATCTTGGGGCAGCGGGATAGATTCCTTGTGCGCGGCACCAGGCCCTTTTATCCACCTCTGACTGAGCTGCCGTGGTCATCACAGCCTGCAATCTCGCTGACGCAGTCCATGCCCGCCCTCGGGCGGGCATGGACGCAATGTCATCTCTCCAGCGTTGTAGTGTTCCTGATGCAATTCCAACTTCCTTGGATACCAACTCCAGTATTGCACTCTCAGGCGGCAACTGCGTTTTGTCCCTACTTGTTCACAAAGCCTTAGTAGTCAGCTTGAATTGCTTTAGCGACGACTATAGTAATATTCGATGGACTTATGGATGCATTCCTTTCTTTCTGACAATTAAGTGATGAACCGTACCTTATTGGCGCGCGTGGGCGCTTAGTTTGTCGGGATTGCGTAGGAATACTGCTGAGTGCGGCCTTGGTGCACCTAACCAATTTGAGGGACCATTGATGTATGAAAAAGTGTTTCGATACGGCTTTTTTCCAGCCTATGAGGTGCTGAAGCGGCGTGGTACTTTGCGCCATATCGCCGAGTACCGTGACGGCCAATGGTTGGATGAGTCCATGTTGGCCAAACTGCAGTTGGCCAAACTTAACGCCTTGTTGACGTATTGCTGGGACCATGTGCCATTCTTGCAGGAGCATTGGCGAGCGGCTGGTTGCCGTCGTGGCGAACTGCAGGCGCTGTCTGAATTGGCACAGTACCCGACGCTTAGCAAGGCTCAAATTACAGCGAATTACGCTGCCATGGTAGCTCGGCCCTGGCGCGGCCATACTTTGGCGAAGGTCACCGGTGGCTCTACAGGCGAACCGTTTAGATGCGAATACACAATGGAGGCATATGCGCGCCGTACGGCCGTAATGTGGCGTAGTTACGGCTGGGGTGGTGCTACGCTGGGTGCGCGCACCGCATATGTCTGGGGTACCGGCATGCGTGAGAGCGGCCTCGGGGGACTCAAAGATCGCCTCTATCATGCAGCATTCAATCGCAAATTCTTTGATGCGCTGAATATGAGCGACGCCAATATCGATGCGCGAATCGACGCTATACAGCGATACCGTCCCGTGGCCGTGGTTGGCTATGTAGCGCCGCTTGCATTGCTTGCGCGTCGCATGCTGGATACTGGCGTTCGAATGCAGGGCTTGCGAGGCGTACTGACGGGCGCTGAAGCCTTGCATCAGGCCGAACGAGTCGTCATCGAAGAGGCTTTTGGCTGCAAGGCGTTCAATACGTACGGCTCGCGCGAAGTGATGTTGATGGCGGCGGAATGCTCTCACTTTGAGGGTTTGCATGTCTGTGCGGACCATTTGCTGCTGGAGACCTTGGATGCCCATGGTAGGCCTGTCGCTAGCGGTAAGTCAGGTGCGGTCGCGATCACGGACTTTCACAATTATGGAATGCCGCTGGTGCGTTACCTGAATGGCGACGTTGCAAGCTATGTCGATCGGAAATGCAGCTGTGGCCGCGGGCTACCGTTGTTGGCCACAATAGATGGCAGGGTACTCGATCTCTTAAAAACACCTGACGGGCGACACATTCCCGGTGAGTATTTCGTTAATGTCATGCATGAATGGCCGGCCGTAAAGCAGTGGCAGGTAGTGCAGACGGCGATGGATGCGCTGCAACTCAGCTTGGTTTCAGACGCCCCTTTAACTCAGCAGCAGTGTGCCCAGCTGATAAAATCCATGCAAGCTCGAATAGGTAATACCATGCTTGTCGACATTAAATTTGTCGAAAGAATTGATGCAACTCGATCTGGCAAACGAAGGCTAACCGTGGCAATGTGAGCTACGAGTTCAGTTAGCAAAACGTGGCGGGGGATGGATTGTGAGCGGGAGGGCATTTGTAAGGTTGGTATTGCCAGCAGCATCTCGAATCTCTATGCTGCCGCCCCGACCATCATCATGAAAGCGCAGCGTCACAACGCGGCCATCGGCTAGGGTTACGGCGACACCGGTCTGTTCGGCAGAGTCTGATCTCACGGCCTCGATGAAAGCCCCGTCTGCACCAAGCACATGTAGAAAAAGTGAATTGTCACCATCGGCATCCACCGCATCTGCTCTGTAACCGCCCTGCAGGTCCCGTGAAAACGCTGGCCACTCAGTGACCCGCCATGGCAAACCTACTGGGGCCAGGCGGGTAACATTGAGGCGGTGCCCTGCTGAAGTAGTCATGCCAAGGCGATCACCACTGGTGCTGGGAAGCGCGGGCAGGTTCAGTGACCAAATGCGACGGACACCCAATCCACTGGTTTGCACACGATCGACTATGACTAAGGTTGCGGGTTTAAGAAAGACAAAATCCCGCTCGACTTTGACTACACCAGAGGACTGCTTGCCTTCGTACATGGGCGTCACAACAGCACGTGCGTAACTGTACTCACTGCGATCGGAAACGGCGGACATAATGCAGCTCTTTCCCGGAACTTGTTGTACTGGTTGGCCGTTCATTTCAAAACGGACTAGGTTGTGTGCCGACTCATCCTGCAGTAGACCTGAGTGGGAGTCGATGTTGGCGTCGTAGGCGAGCCAGTCACCCTTGAAAAATACAAAGCTACCTTGGTCGCGATGTGCATGGCTTTCCGTATATGGGCCGCATATGAAATTGGCGTATGTTGCGTCGGGTAGCCATGCGCTGCGCATCGAAAATTGGCCGGTTCCGCTGCTCCATCGAGCACTTGGCAATCGCGTCAAAGGCTGGGATTTGATGCCTTCAAGGTCGTAGACGAAGTCAAGCCATAGCTCGAAGCCGTTGACCATCTTGGGTACAGACGACTGCCCTAAAAGTGTTTTGATGATCCCTGACATGGCATCGCTTGGATAGAGCTGCGCCAGAATCATCATGTACTCGCGGTGATAATCAAATAGTGCCGCGCTTGAGTCGCGCGCGTGATCACCTGTGGGTGCAAGTCGATCGAGCGTAGGAGCGATGTCATGCGGAAATTTGTCGAGTGAATCCAATGCATGTGGGGTCAAGTCGGCGATGTTCTCCCCGGTGGAAGTTTTCCACCAAAAGTAAAGATCGAACAAGCCCTTCATAGCAGTGCCGTAACCGGTGCCTTCACGCGAGCCACCGCCCGCTAGGTCACGTTTGAATATGGGCACCAACTCCCCATCCACCTTTTCGCTGCGAAACTTACTCAGCCAAGCTTCAGCTTCTATATTTTCGCCATGGGTGGCCAAGCCCAACATCATGGTGGCACGCAGGAAAGAGTAATAGTAGTTGTTCGAGGGGTTGTCAATTGACCAACCGGTCCATGGGTAGCTTTGACTTCCCCAGCGAGCCAGTCTGTAATTCCAAACATTCCAAACTGCTTGATTGGCGTATCCGCTCCAGCGTGCACGTTGCTCTGTCTTCATCTGTGGCCGACACCAGTCATAAACCAGGGATAGATTTCCGATTAAGGGGCCGACTTCCAGATAGCTGTCATTGGCCACTGTCGCCCTCTCGCCGGCACTAATAAGTACCTCCTCGCTCAGAACAAAACGTTCAGTTTGCTGCACGGCATATTGACAGTAGGTCTCGTTGCCGGTCAGCTGCCCAAGCAAAGCAGCGAACCAAGGCTGAAAACCATAGATTTCAGCGCCCTGCATTTGTGCATCGACCATTGCTTGAAAACGCACTGCTGATGCATCCCCCCGTTTTAGGCCCGTGCGCAAGCGCGTCAACGTGGCTGCATCTGATATGAGCAATCGCGGTGAGCCCAATTGTGAGAAGCGGTATCCGGATCTTAAAGGTATGGAACTGAATTGGTCGGATGGCACTGTCGATACTGCATTTCCTTCGCCACCTGCTTCACAGGCCGGCAGAACTACAAGCGCAAGAGCGCAAACTATGGTCGAATATCTGCTTGTCAGCATTCGCCGTAGACTCAAAACTTCGTCCATTTGTAGCTCCACGAAACAACCAAAATCCGCCTATTTGAGGCGACGCAGGGCTTTCATTATGAAGGCCCACACTTATTTGGATTGGTTGCGTGGCAAAAATAGGCTAAGGACAGTCAATTCAACCAGATGAAGCGCTGCTTTGCTCTCGTTGATCAGCCGTCGGTCTAAGTAGATCCTGTCGCCAATCCCAGGTCTCAACCCGTGATCGGCTGTCATTGAACTCAGCGTTATGTCGAATCGTGGCTCTCCTTTACAGCGCTCACAGGTGGGCAAAACTGCATCGCAACGATTTCTTTTACATCAGCGGCCACCCAAAGGTGACCAATCACGACCATTGATTTTCCTGCGCCAAGGCCTCTCCCAGCAGTAGTAAGAAGTCAAACCGGTGGCCAATGCGCCAATGCACGCAACGCCGGTTGGCATATCCGCCTTGTGCTCGAAAAAAGGCTGCTGCCACAAATAGATCGAGTAGGACCATAGCCCTAACATTCGCAATGGGGCACATGCCAGTAAATTTCGAAACCACCTTGGGCCCTCATTCAAATGATTGACTGTGAAGGCCAACCCGAGCGGCGAAAGTAATGCTCCGACCCACCAATGTGAGTTGGGAAGATAGCCGACGCTGGCCGTCGTCAATGCCACCAACGGCATCCATGGTGTCACGTGCAACCACGGTCGTATGTTCGGCAGTAAAAGTTGATAGGCAGCGGATACCAGCAAGAAAGAGCCCGCCACTTCAGTTCGAATTTCGAACGAGCTGCTGTGCGTTTGTGGGGCATGGGTGAAGTGATAGAACATCCACATCGTCAACGCTGCAACGAACGACAACAGCCAGGCCTCTCTTCCTCTCAGCCATGAAGGCAGTCTAAGAAAGCTGAAAAACATATAGCCCTGTTCCTCCACGTTGAGTGACCATAAATGCCCAATCGGCAGACCGGTGTGCCAGATATCGGGATCACTTGGCAGATAGGTTCGCACAAAGAGCAGCGTGGCGACAAGTTCTCCCCAGTTCCAATGCGCACCCGTAAAGGCCGCCGCGCCGTACACCAGAGCTACAAATAGCAAAAAAGTGGGAACGACTCTGGCTATTCTGCGTCGGTAAAAAACACTCAACGCTTGCCTTTCAACAAAGAGAACTCTACTCATCAGCAATCCGGATAAGCTGAAGAAAATGTCTACCCCCAACTGGCCGGTTTCGAATGTTGACGACGGTAAAAAGTGGGACTGCAGCACAAAAAGAATGGCCAACCCGCGCCAACCATCTAAATAGGCTAAGCGAGGAGTCGCGCTGCTGACACTCAAGGACGCCAGAATGCCCATAACCAAGCATATGGGTCGTGATAAATCCAGCCGCGTTGCAAGCCCGGTAGATTTACTAGATGCGGTGCTACCAATCTAGCCGATGGGCCAAAGAACGTGACCAGGCAAGCATGTCCCTTCTGAGACATTGCGTGCAACGTCGCATCGATGTCACTCATGTAGTACAGCACTTCGCAGGCGATCACCAAATCGTAACGCATGCCCGCTGGCTGAAGCCACGGTAGGGTCGACACTTCGCCTTGCCCAAAACGACCTAAAGGTGCTCGCATGCGGGCCCTTTCCACGGCTCGCTCGCTGACATCAATGCCGTCAAGTCGGTCACATAGAGACATTAGATGAATGCTTTGATGACCCTCGCCACATCCGATCTCCAGCACACTTCCGGGTCTACCCAACAACCCCTCGATCAGCGCATTGGTTTGAAGGAACCGCGATTGCTCACGTGCGGATCGCATATCCCAAGGATCAGGCAAAGCGTAGAGTTTTTGCAGGCCGACATGATTGTCACTTGCGGAAAGTGCACGCAAGGCATACCGTCGCCAAAGCTTGGCCAATAGCGCGCGGGATGGCGAGCGTTCAGAGGCTATGTGCTCAAGTAGATTCATGTTGTTGCATTGAAATGATTCATGCCCGTTGATTTGTTCGGTACTTGGCCACTTCACGTCGAGCAAGTAGTGTCGCCAATCGCAGAAGTTTGAAACGTTGCAATAGACTGGGCTCAAGACGCCAGGCTTCGCGAAAATATTTCCATGCGAGAGTCGTCCGCCCCGACAAGATCATTCCACGGGCGCAGCGAGCATTCGCTAGCGCCAAGGCACGTCGCTTGTCTCGCTCTGAGATCTGCTGGTCACACCTATCGACCGCGTTCTGGACAACTTGCAAGTGGTCCTCATAGGTCTGAGGCAGGCTGGATAGCCCACCATTACCGACCAACGTGCGTACCAAAGCTTGTTCGACAATGCCGATCCTAAAGCGCGCCGCAATGCGCAGGTGATAGTCCAAATCTTCCGCCGTGCGCAACCCTTCGTTGAACCCACCAATTTCCTCCAAAACGCGACGGTGCATTAGCACGGACGACGGTGCAAGGGATGGTTCCTGCAACACCCATTTGAAAATATCTCCATTCACCGGGAGTAAGTCGCGGCGGCGAAAAGTTGAAACGACTTGGTCCTGTTTGTTGTGGCGAATTAAGTCGCAAAGCACCATGGAGTAATCCGGATGATTCTTCATCCATGTCATCTGTTCTTGAATCTTGTTCGGCAGCCAACTATCATCACTGTCCAAAAAGGTGATATAAGTTCCACGAGCAAGGCGCAGTCCGTGATTCCGGGCAGCCGAAACACCAGCATGGGCCTGCCATGTGTAGCGCAGTCTATCCCCGAATAAGTCCCGCAAGGCTGCTCCTGTACCGTCGTTCGATCCATCGTCAATGACGATGATTTCATCAACAGGATAGGTTTGAGCCAGGGCGCTTCGTAACGCGTTTTCCACCAGAATCCGCCGGTTGTACGTCGGAACAATGAGCGATAATTCGACGATGCGATCCATGTTGTTCGAAGGACTAAAGAAGTTGCTTTATGCGCTGGGTCTTTTGGCTATTTATCACCGCCTTCGCAATGCGCACACGCTCACCGTCGTCATGTTTCACCGTGTGCTTGATCCGACTGACGTGCGTTGGGCCGGCAGTGATATGGACTTCACGCTTCGAGCAGATATTTTCGACGATTGTCTCCGATTCTTCGTCCGACATTACAACATTGTTCCCGTTTCGGAAGTACTTGCCGCTCGTCGGGGGCAACATGTATTGCCACCACGAGCACTGTTGATTACATTCGACGATGGTTGGGCCGACAATGTGGATCATGCGCTTCCGCGCCTTCAAAGTCATGGTCTTCCTGGACTCATTTTTGTAGTCGCCAACGCGGTTGACCGTCGGCAACCGTTTTTTCAGGAACGCATTGTCAATGCTTGGCTCCGTGGCCGTTTGAGCCTTGATCGCTTGGCTTTTGCTGTGGCCGAACAAGACGAAGACTTCAACCCAATTGAGGAAACTGGTGTGCTCGGCATTCGGGTCATGATTTCCCGGATTGAGCGGTTACAAGCAGCACGTCGCGAAGCTGTGCTACAGGCCCTTGAGATTGAATTGCATGACTCTTTAACACACATGGTGAGCAGTCTGCAACTACGTAAATTGGCTGCCTGCGGAGTTGAGGTAGGTGCGCATGGCATGACACATGATCCATTGCCCGATTCGAAGGACCTTGAGGTGGAACTCGTTGGTGCGCGGCGTGCGCTTGCTGCTCACTTAGGCGATGGAGAGCCACCCATAGCACTGTCCTTTCCTCACGGGCGATTCGACCCTCACGTTGTGGCAAAAGCACTAGCTGCGGGCTATGAACTACTATTTACAAGTCTGCCGGTTTTGAATCTTTTGCAAACAAGGCCTTCAACTCCATTGTTGGGGCGCGTTGGCATATCGAGTCAAGCAGTGACCGATGAGAAGGGACGCTTTCGACCAGAGCGTTTGGCCTTACGTCTATTCCGCCGGCCCCGCGGGGTTCTGGGGTGAGCGCGCGACCTAGTTGGCTTCCTTACATGCAGAGTCAACTGAATGGCGCCAAGGGTAGATCAGCCCTATCTTGCAAAGGCTCAGTATGAAGGCGCGGCTAGCGATGTTGCGAAACGTCGCATGGGTTGGATTCTCCAGTTACATAGAAGCCGCTAGTGGGCTAATCGTAGGCGTGTTGATCGCCCGTACACTCGGTCCGACCAACTATGGTCATTACGCATTCAGCATCTGGCTTTGCAGCGTTCTGATCATGGCTAGCAACAACGGACTTGCCATGTCGTCAATCAAGTTCCTTGCAGAGGCGCGAGGGGCAGGGCGGTCCGAGATAGTTTCGGCTTTGGTCAGTCGCTTTGCTCGTCTGCAATTGCTCAGTTCAAGTCTTGTTATGTGTGTGTTTATCGTCGTGATGGTGCTACGACCAATTGACGATTGGCGTGCAGCGCTGCCATTGATGGTAAGCCTTGCCGTCGTCGGCGCCTGGTCGCGCGCGGGTTTTTGGATGTGGGGCTCGATCAGTAGTGGTCATGAGTTGTTCAGGCCGAAGAATCTCACGATGGCGTTGATGGCGGTGATCAATGTGCTTGCGGTCGCTCTGCTGGCCTGGCAAGGGGCAGGCTTACTCCAATTCTTCATGCTCTATGCATTCCTTGGCCTAGTGTCGAATGTGGTTTTGCGTTGGATGCTTTGGCGCAGCGGTATTCGATCGGTGCGTGGCGCTATTCCACCGGATCTCGCTCAGCGAGTACGGCGGCATGTGTTGCTAACTGGCATGATGGTGCTGTTATTTGTAGGCACAAATCGCGGCGTCGAAATGACTCTGCTCAAAATCTATGCCTCTGCCGAGTCATTGGCGTATTTTGCAATTGCTGGCGCATTGACCAAAGGCGCAGTAGATTTGCTTGCTGGTGGTATGTCCGCAGTGTTGTTGCCGGCCATGGCGCGCCAATTCGGCGCAGGGGGGAGTCGTGCCTTAGCAATTTCTCTGATTGAATCGACGCGTTTGTACTGGATGATAGGTCTGATCATCGCTGGCCTAGGACTAACAGTTTCAGAGGGCTTAGTACACCTTCTCTATGGTCAGCGATATGAAGGAGCCATTCCAATTTTGACTTGGACCCTCGTGGTTGCAGGGCTTGCTGTCGTGAGTGGTGCGGCCGCGGCCGTGCTAACTGCGAGTGACAGGCTAATAGACCGGTTGCGCGTTATCCTGGGTGCATTGGCCATCAATCTGGTACTTGGCCTCTGGCTAATACCAAAATTTGGATTAACCGGCGCTTTGGTGAGCTTGGTATTGACACAAGTTGCAGATGCCCTACTACTTTGGTTCTTTGCCTTTCGCTGCGTCCGGGTGCAACTACCAATCCGGCCGATGGTCTTGCAGACTATGGCCGCCACTGTTGCGACCGCGCTGGCTTGTCTGACCTCGGAGGTGCTACAGCTAGAGCTTGGTTTTGTCGCCGCCGCCGCTGTTTTTGTTCTAGTATATCTGCCACTCTGTGTTGTATTGCGCACCCTGCGTGCCACCGAGTTCGAAGTGATTTCCCACATCGTCGCACGCTTGGGGCCTCACGCGAACGGTGCATCGCGCTGGATTGCAAGCCTGAGTCGCTTTACGTTGATCGATTGAGTGCGCGCTAGGTTGGAACCATGCAACACAATGCCGACCTGCGCTGAAGCTCTATCAATGCAACGCAAAGGTAGACGGAAATGATCTTATCAATTCAGTATTTGCGCGGGCTGGCTGCAATACTCGTACTGCTTAGTCACGCTGCCTGGAAGGGCAAGCAATACGCGGGCGACCCACTTGGATGGTTTCATATTGGGGCAGCCGGTGTCGACATATTTTTCGTCATCTCTGGCTTTGTGATGTGTCACACAACACGTGTCAAGAACGACAATCCATGGGCTGTAGCCCATTTTTTGGGCCGCCGCTTTAGCCGCATCTTGCCCCTGTACTGGACTTTGTCGACCGTGGCTCTGCTAGTATTCCTGCTGGTGCCCAGCGTAATCAATTCAGCCGGTGGAAAAACCGACATCCTGAAATCTTTCCTGCTTATTCCAAGCCAAGATAGATTTTTGATTGAAGCGGGCTGGACTCTGAGTTACGAGTTTTTCTTTTACGTTATCTTTGCACTAGGTCTGTTGAGGTCCGGGATTGTTGGCCATGTATTGACCTGTATTGCACTAATGGTGTTGTTCTTGGGTGGCCGTCTACTGGAATCAGCCTCTGCAACAGAGGCCCAAGGCACCGTGTTCGCCTTTGTCACCGATGCAATTCTGCTCAATTTCGTTTTTGGAATTGCGCTCTACCATCTGCATCGACACAAGGTTCTACCACTGCGCTGGGTTTGGCTGGTGCTGCTGAGTGGGTTCATTTGGCTCGTGGCGGTCAATCAGGGTCTTTTGAATTTTCATTTCCGTTGCGTGCGCTACGGTGTGCCTGCATTCTTGGTGTGCTGGGGGTTGATTCGTTTGGAGGACATTCTCAGGCGTGCACCCAGTAACGTCGCCAGCTATATTGGTGACGCTTCCTACTCCATATATTTACTGCATCCGTTCTCTCTGGCTCTGGTTGCCATCATGCTCAAGCAGTTTGGTTTGCTATCACCTGGATGGCTTTTTCTGTTGATCAGCGTCGCTGTATCGCTGGTGTCTGGTTTAGTCTGTTATGCATTGATAGAAAAACCCATGCTGAGTTACTTTCGACCAAAGGCAGATCGGCCCTCAAATCGGTTGCAATGAAGCAATGGACAAGGAACGATCGGCAACCGCGCTAGCATCTGAACGAGTTCCTACGCCTTTCAATCCGATTCAGCCCTCGAAACGCCGACCGAGCGCGCAGATCGAGCGCACGGTTTACGCCCTTTTCTGTGGTCGAGATACCTACCATGGGCGACTTAGCGTTGAAAATGAACCCCGTTTAGACAAGTCCAGCAGTCATTGGTATATTGTGACGAAATTTCTAAGCGCCATTGGAGTTATTTAGCATACAGGCGCATTGCCAAAGGGCCAATCTAAAGGTGTCCAAAACTTGTTATTGAATCGTTGAGTGATGCCTAACACAAAGAGCCTCGTTTTTCACCATATGGGATTGCTGACTGACGAACCTGAGCTTGCTGCGCTTCGCATGCAGCAAGCCGGCTATCGCCTTGGGCCACAGGTATTTGATACCTTGCAATTGGCCAGCCTTCGTATGTGCGAAGGTCCTGCCGACAGTGCATCCATCGAACTTGTCACGCCACACGCCAACAATACTTCTCTGCGGCGTTTGCTGGAGAGGCGCGGGGACTACATGTATCACATCTGTTTCGCCGTCTCGACATTTACGGCGGGGCTGGCTCAACTTAGTTTAGGTACTGACGATCGCATCGTTGTGTTGTCCGAACCCAAACCCGCACTGCTCTTCGACAACGCGTTGGTTGCATTCTATGTTGTGCCCGGCCTGGGTTTGGTTGAGTTGCTAGAGTGCCTATGACGCTAACTTCACCAACGAGGGACGCCCGGTTTTGGCGCAGTGAACTCTCTAACGCCATGCGTTGCCTTGAGGCTGGTGATGCTGCGGGCGCCGTTGAAGCATTGCGCACTGTCGCCAATGCCGCGACGCCTACATCGGTACAACTACAGATGTCACGTTTGGCCGGGCGCATTGCTATGCAACATCCGAACCTTTTGGAGTTGCGAATTGCATTCTGTGCCGACTGCACGGTGGGCGATTTGGTCGCTGCGTTGCGCCTACGACTATTGCTAGAAGGATGGTGCCTAAATGCCCATATTGTTCCGATAGGTACTTGGCGGCAACAAGTGTATGAGCCGGTATCGCCTTTGTATCAATTTCGACCCGAACTCGTGTGGGTGTTTGTTGAATCGTCTGCTCTTCGAACCGAACGTTCGATCGCGTCTGGCGATGAAGCCATCGAGGACGTGCGAAACCTAGCCGATGAACTGTCGGTCTATGCTCAACAGATACAGAATCACTGTGGAGCCCAGGTGATCGTGAACAATGTATCGCCGCCGGCTTGGCGCGTGCTCGGCAACCTGGATGGCAATATCCCTGGTGGTGTTGCGCACACAGTGCAGCTGTTCAACTCCGAATTGCCGCGCTATCTGCCGGTAGGAGCAGTCGTCTTTGATCTGGCGTACCTAGCAAGTTGGTTCGGATTGTCGCGATGGGAGGATCGGCGTCTTTGGCTACATTCAAGGCACCCTTTTTCCATCGACGCGCACGCGGAGGTAGCGTCGGCCATGGCAAGACTGGTGGTGGCAAGCAAAGGCCGTTCGCGAAAATGCATCGTGCTTGATTTGGACAACACCTTGTGGGGTGGTGTCCTAGGTGATGACGGCATTGAGGGCCTTGCACTTGGACCCAATGGGGGGGCCGGCGGAGAGGCCTTTGCAGGCTTCCAAAGTTGGCTCAAAGCCTATGCAGCCCGAGGTGTTCTGTTGGCGATTTGCAGCAAGAACGATGCTACATTGGCGCGTAATGCGTTCGAGCAGCACCCGGGGATGGTGCTGTCGCTGAACGACATTGCTGCCTTCAGAATAAATTGGCACAACAAGGCTGACAATATTCGTGCGCTTGCTGCGGAGCTCAATATCGATCTAAGTTCAATGGTGTTTGTCGATGACAACCCGGCCGAGCGGGCGCTTGTGCGCCAGGAGCTTCCGGAAGTTGAGATCGTAGAGTTGTCGGAAGACCCTTCAGACTACATTGCATGCTTGGCTTCAGGTCGATGGTTTGAGAGTTTGACAATCACACCTGATGACCTGTTGCGCCGCCAGGCCTATCGGGACAACGCGGCGCGTCGTGCCGCTAGCGTGGAAGCGAGCAATCTTCCAGCCTACCTTCACGGACTCAACATGCAAGCCACCTGGGGCGGGGTCGATGATTCAAACTTGGCTCGGTTCACTCAGCTGATCAACAAAACCAATCAGTTTCACCTCACTACCACACGCTATTCGCAAGCCGAGGTATCGGCGTTGCAAGCGGGGGGGCAGCACTGGCTTGGCTGTTTCTCATTGCGTGATCGGTTCGGAGACAATGGGATCGTTGCTGCCGTGATCCTGAATTTCAAAGACGAAATCGCATGGATAGATACTTGGGCCATGAGTTGCCGAGTATTCGCAAGGACGATGGAAGATTTCACACTCTTGCGACTGGTGATGGTCGCCAGGCAACGTGGATGCATTGCTTTACGTGGCCGCTTTCGACCCACGGCTAAAAACCTCGTCGTCGCCAATCTTTATCGCGATTTTGGCGCCATCCCTAGCCATCGTCTATCGGAAGACGGTGTAATTTGGGATTTTGATCTCTTGAGCCATACGTTCAAGGACTCGCCCTATATTGTCGAGAGTCGTCAGATGATTGGAGGAAATTTGAAAACAAAGGAAGACACATGACTAACCTGATGAAGACCGCGATGCTGTTGAAATTGCAAGGCATCTTTCGGGATCACTTTCTGGATGATTCGATCACGCTCGCGGCTCTGAGCTCGCCCGAAGAAATTGAGGCGTGGGATTCACTGGCGCATATTTCCTTGTTGACAGTTGTGGAACGCGCATTTGGCGTGCGTTTTAGCGCCATTGAGATGGGTGAAATAGTCGATGTCGGTACCTTGATGGAGGCATTGATGCGCAAGGGGGCCAACCACTGAATAGACTCACAACGTGATCCGAGTCCGGTTCAGTCAGCGTCGCTGTCAAAGCTTGTAAAGAACCACTGCGCCGGATCGCTTAAATTGCTGGGCGCATCTTTGCCAACGAAGAGCGGGTTGATCTGGGGTCGCATAAGCATACCCGCGGACTTCAGCTGTTCAACGACCACGGGGTTACCAAAGAACTCCAATGTGATACTGGTCGCCCCCACGCGACCATGCTTGATCCAGCGCGTGAATGCAAGTATTAGTGCGCCCGTACGCTTAAGCGTATCGATGCAGAAGAAGTCGCCGATCTCAACGAGTCCTTTGTCTTGTCGCCAGACCACGTAGCCCTGCACAGTTGAATCATTGGCGTAAGCGAGGCTGAGCAGCCAGGAAGCGCGCCCCGTCGCGCCAAAACGCCAGTGCAGCATGTGCGAGCTGCGGTTGGAGAACATGCAGCCCTTAGGTCGCTGAGCCCAAATCTTGTCCAAGACTGTGTCATCCCAAGCCCCGTTCTTAAAGGACAATTGAGGTCCAATTTTCAGAGATCGCACACGATCAACGAGTTCCAACGCGAGGTCGGCAGCGGGCGCACAGAGGCGAGCAGCCCAATGCGGGAGGTAGTTCAACACATGAGGAGCACTGGCTATTGGCTTTGCGAATCTTCGCCGATTGCCAATGCAGTTGAAACCGGCCATAAGGAAGATGGGCGCAGCCCGCAGATTTGGTGCCCCATAGACTAAATCGAAACTGCTCGCCATGTTAATGGCAGTATGCTTCATCAGCATTAAGGCAGGCTGGATCGATCGATGTTTTCGACTAACCATAAAGTCCGCTAATGCAACGGCGCGCACTTGGCGTATCCCACAATACATTGCCCGAGGGTGAATACCCAATGTTCCCTGTATTTGGCCATCTACCTTCAAAACTAGGATGTTGCCGACGCCGGCAGGATTGCTCAAGTACCCCAAGTGCAATTTAGCAGCGGCGCCGGCGTTGTCATAGCCTACGAAGCCTTCAACCCAAAGTGATTGGATCCTGGTCGAAGTCGATGTTAAATCAGCGTCTTCGATGGAGAAGTTGGTGGCCATATTCCAGAGTTAAGATCAACAAAAGAGCAATTCTATTTTGGCGAATAAAGCTAAGGGTCGAGTCACCGTGCAAAAAAATCAGGCCACTGCAGTGCAGCCTCAAACATCGCTCGACTGGTGTCCCTCTCAACATGCAGCCGCTTCAGCAGCAATGACTTGATTGTCTCCATCCGATTTACCCCTGACTGATAAGTGAATGCAACGCTGTAGCCAGCTTGTGCCACAGCGGTCAAAACTTGCTCATTGATCGCGTTCGGTCCACCCACAGGATAGGCCAATGCGTGAATCGACTGACCCACAGCACGCTCGATGGCCGCTTTGGATACCTCAAGTTCTTGGCGCAATTGATTGGGGTTGGCAATTTCTGACAGAATCGGATGACTAACCGAGTGGGAGCCGAATTCCATGCCCGCCCTGGCCATTTCAGTGACCTGCGCCCAAGTCATCGGCAAGCTGCTTGCGACTTCGGTCTGGTCAAGTACGACGTTAGTTGCAACCTCGAGTTGCTTGAGAGCAAGTAGTCTGTCGGGCTCGCTCACCTGCTTCAAACGCTTCAGCAGTTGCATCGCCAACGAGCGGCGTTCTTTTGTTGCAAACGGCAGCTTGAAACTCATGCCGAGAGCTTCCAAAGAGATCGAACTTTCCTTGCTACGCAATAGCAAATGCACAACTTGGTCAAACCAATACAATTTCTCGCTGCCAATATAGCCCGTGGAAAGAAAAAATACGGCCGGAACTCCTAGCCTCTGGAGTACCGGGAAAGCTACCTCGCAGTTGTCACGATAGCCATCGTCAAATGTCACCATCACTGCGCGGCGCGGCAACGCTTGACCATGCTGTATGGCCTCAACAAGTTGATGAATTGAAATGGGCTGAAAGTGCTGCGCCACGTAGGCCATTTGCCACTCAAACTCTGCCTGTAATGCGCTGACTAGTTCAACGTCGAAAGCGAAGGTCTGCTCGTCAAGCTGCGTTAGCACTCGGTGATAGGCCAAGACCCGCAAGTCAGAGACGACCGTTGAACGCAGCCTACCCAGAGCTCTGCCCAGACCCATGGTGCCGAAAATCTGTGCGGCAATTTCGCGTTTGCGCAGCATTGTGCTATGCCCAACTAGGGAATTGCTTTGTAAACATCGGAGGTTTGGGAAGCCAATGGTTACGATAGACGTTTGGGTTGCCAGTAAGCCCTTCCTCAGCTGCTTTGATGATGTTGACCATTTCTCGTGCGCTGACGTAGTGCAGCACATATCGACTGCCGTCGTTGTAGCGCGACTCCAGATCAGTGAACATTGCGTCAATCGGAGAACCGAGGAGTGCTTCTACATCCCGTTCCGGGGCGCCATGCGTGTGTACCTTGACGAAAATCCACTCGGGGCGACCCTGAACATGAATATGCTGATTCACCCATAGATCCACCCGATCGGGTGTCGGGGCATACGCAGCCCGAATGTCACTGTTTTCGATGCGCGGAATCAGACCCCAGCGTCGACTCTTCCAGTTGAGAGCCAAAGGACCTTGCACCAGCAGCAGATCGCCCGTGCCCAATCGTCCCACTTGTGCGTCGACACCGTTGTTGTGCGATTTCGGACGGTTGCAATCATCCGTGGCATAGTAGATGCTATTTATCTTTTGGGTTTGCGTGTCACTGGGCGCCGATGGCAAGGTGAAATCAGCATAGCAACCCAACTCACCTAGCACGCGCAATTCGTTATTAACACCACACCATCGACCGTCTAGGCGGGAATTGTCAAGGCACCAATTGCCATGAATAAAGGCGAAAGCAGGACGCCCAGTTGCTGGCTCAATCGGTAATGCACCGTGGCGGTCGTGGAGCACGGTCACAAAGCGTTCGATCTTCTCTCGCAGTCCTACTTCTGTGTCGTTGTCGTGGTGCAAATGCAATTCAATCTCTCCATAGCCTTCCTTACATAGCGCAGCAAGTTGGTCTAAGTGCTCGGCGCGATACTCTTCCTCTGGATAAAAAAAGGTGTGCTGGGGGGCCACACCGTCAGCATCGTGGTGGCGGCCTGCCATTGCCTTATAGCCTTCGCGCCAGCGCGCGACACGAGCGACTTCGACCTCGTACTGTGGCCGCCCCCACTGGGGCTCGAAGTGGTCCACAAAGGCAAACATGATATGCATCGGCCCGCCTGTGACTTTTGGTCGGCGGTGGCGCAGGTAGCTGCCCAGCCACAAATTCATGTTCTTGCGGCGGCACTCGGCCAGCACAACACAAACCGGCAGGGCGATCGAAATCAACGCAAGGACAAGCATCACGAGCTTACTCATAGAGTGGTATCTTTATCTGGCGCTACGCACCCATATGCCAGTTGTTTCACCGCGCATATACTGCCACCAGCCTAGCAACAACCCCAGGTTCATGCTGACGAAGAACAATGGAAGACGCAGCACGCGGGGAGTGATTCCGCGGCATGAGTAACGCCAGCCGACCCAGGCACTGCCGTAGAACGCGAGTTGGCCACACAGCATGGCACCATAGGCCGGACGGTCTGCCAACATACAACTGCTGACCAAAGCTAGCACCATCGCGTGCGGCACCAACCAACGCATCACCTTGTGTGAAAGAAAAGCAAAGGCGACGGTGCCATGTCTGGGGTGGAGCATGCCATAGAATCGGCGCAAGGCCTGGAAGTTTCCCATTCCGATTCGGACTCGGCGTTTGAACTCATCAGAAATGCGCTCAGGCACTAACTCGAAAGCCTGTGCGTCTTGTTCGTAGACGCAGCGATCCCCGGCTTCCAGCACTTGCATAGAAACCCAGAAATCATCAACAATTGTGTTCGGCGGAATTGCTCGGTAGGCGCTTCGCCGCAAGGCATACACGCCTCCGTTGGCGCCAAGCAGGGCGCCAATACTGCTTTCATGTTGCTTGAGCAGACGTTCATAGCGCCAGTAAATATGGTCTTGGTTGTCGCCGCCGTTGCCTACCAAGCACAGCTCCCCACACACGCAACCCACCTCTGGCCTTGTGAAATGCCGCAACAGATGGCGCAGGGCGTCCGGCTTGAATGAGGTATTGGCATCGGTGAAGACGAGAATTTCCTGCCCTGCGAGGGCCGCGAGATCGTTCAAAACCGAGGCCTTGCCTCGCCTTGTTTCAGTGGCAATTACTTCAAGTCTCTCGTTCGTGAGCTCTCGCAGAATATCAACAGTGCGATCGGTCGAGCCGTCAGAGCCGATAAATATGCGTAATCTATCCGCAGGATAATCAATCGCGAGCAGGTTATTTACACGTTCAGCGATATGGCGTTCCTCATTGTGAGCCGCAACCAGCACTGCTACGCTGGGCAAACCGGCGTCAAGCGTCGGATCGGGGCGTGGCGCGGATCGGCGTAAAGAAGCAAGCGTTATTAGCAGCAGCGGGTAACCAAAGTTACTATATAGAACAACGAACACACTCAGCCAAAAAATCAGTTCGGCCACTTCGTCACCTCGCTTCCTGAAGTAATTTGTGTAAACATGCCACGTTGGCTTCCCAGCTAAACTTCTGTGCATGCGCAACGATTTTGGCGGTATTCCAGTCACGTTTGAGGGCGCGGTCAAGTGCGACGTTCAATGCACTCGGTTCACCTAGTTCCAGTAATTCCCCGGCGAATTCCGGCAAGACTTCGGGCAAACCGCCGACTCGTGTTGCGACTACCGGTAAGCCGCATGCCATAGCTTCCAAGACCACATTCGGCACGCCTTCGTTATGACTGGGTAGACACAGTAGATCGGCGGCACTGAACCAATATGGCAATTCGGCGTGAGCAATTTTTCCAAGCAAGCGCACCCGCCCTCGCAAACCTACTCGTAGTGTCAACTCTTCAAGCTGTGCGTGCGCCTCCCCATCACCGATGAACAAAAGCATTAGCCGCGTGTCATGTGCGGCCATGGGAACAAAAGCCCGCAACAAATCAAGACAACCCTTTGAGAGCTTCAAGTTGCCCACGAAGAGAAGCAGCTTGGCTTCCGCTGGCAATGCGAGCGAGGCTCGCGCGGATGCGCGGTCTCTTGGCTTGAAGCGTGTTGTATTAACGCCGTTGTAATTCACCACCACGTGATCCGGCGCCAGGCCAGCATCAATCAGCTGCTGTCGCAGAGCGGCGCTGGCGCACATGACCGCGTGGCTATGGCGCGCAGCTGTTAAAAATTGCCATCGCTTGGCGGGTTCTTTCAGATAGTCGTTGACGTCGCTGCCATGCACCTTTATCAACACAGGTGTGGCGGTGAGCTTGCCGATCACGGCTGCGGCTACTGCATCCGGATACGCCCAACTACCGATTAAAGTCTGTCGGCGATAGCGCAACAAACTGGCTGGACGTTGCAGTATCAAAGATAGGAGAAAACAAAGCGCGTGTAGCCGCCGACCTACGCGGGGTGGATACCAATATATAAAATAGTCCACATATGCCCACATCTTGCGGCCGTCGCGGCGGGCCGTCCAGTAGGCAATAGGTCGACGCAAGGCCTCTGGCCATGGTACTGCCACCAGTACTTTAAGGTCGACATGCTGGGCAAGCCGGTCGAACTGTTGCTGGTTATACATGCCGCGCGTCTGGTCCCACGGGAATCCGAATAGATTGGTTATGGCGAGCACCTTCATGGACCTCCTCCGGAACCCACGGGGTCGCGCTGATACAGCGATTCGTAAGCCACCCCCATCGCTTCAAGGCTGCCAAAAGTGAGAGCCCATTTGCGGCCTGCTTGGCCCATACGCAGGCGTAAACTGCGGTCACCCAGCAGATGAATTAGGGCATGGGACAAAGCGCCGTAATTCTTAGGATCAACCAGCAATCCGTTCACCCCCGAGATCACAATGTCAGCATTGCCACCTACGCATGTAGCGACAATCGGGAGGGCCGCTGTGGCGGCCTCCACAAGGGCAAGGGAATACCCTTCTGTAATTGAAGTCTGAGCGAAGACGTCAAAGGCTGGAAGCAGGCTATGCACATCGTTGCGCATGCCGAGGAAATGCACGTTATCCGCTATTCCCAGTTCCCGTGCTTGAGCTTCCAGCGACGTTCGTGCGATGCCATCACCCACCAGCACGAGATCCGCAGTAATGCCGGTCTGCCTCAAGCGTTGCAGCGCCAGCAACAGCGTCGCATGGTCCTTCACCGGGCTGAGTCGGCCCACAGAGCCGATCAAAAGGGTTTCAGGTGGGCGCCCGAGTTCGGCCAGCAAATTCTGTTTCACTTCGTCTCGGCGCTCGGCAATGGCGGCCACCTCAACACCGTTCGGTATCACATGGGCCTTGCTTTTTGGCACGGCGTATGTTGTGTGAACAAAGTGTGCGTGTCCGGCACGACTGACAAACACCACAGCATCGGCAACTCGTACCGTCAATCGGTATAAACGTTCCCGGCGTCCGCCTGGTGCTGCGCCCATGCCGTGTCGAGTATTTAGTATCCGCCCAATCCCTAGGCCGAGAGCGCCCGCTGCGGCGTAGTAATGCGCCAATGCGTTGTGGGTGTGCAGTACTTCGAAGGCGTATTTGCGCAGCGTGGCGCGTAACACCCGAAGCGCAGGCAAATCCCAGCCCAACTGTTTATTGATGGCTGTGACTGCTATACCCGCCTCGCGAGCCTGCTCAGCCAACCCACCGGCGTCAAACAAACAAATAATGTGGACCATGTGGCCACGTTGACGTTGCCATGCGGCGAGTGAGACCACAAGGCGCTCAAGGCCGCCGATGGCCAGGTTCTCTACCACATGGACAATATTCATGAGATTCTCAGCAGCACGCTGGTCAATAACCAAAGTCCACCAATACTCACAAACACCATGGTCAGCAGTGGGCCGAGCATTGAATTCAGCTGTACCGGAACCAAAGCCGGCCAATGGCGTACCGCGAGTTGGTAAACGGCCACCACCAGCGCGACCATTAGATACAGAAACACGACATAGCTGCGGCTTAGAAAGAATGCCGTCACCACTACGCCAATATAAGCATAACTCAGGGCGGCCGCCGCGTCTTGAATGTCCAGCCACGTCGGCGCCGGGTCCAGCAACTTGGCATCCTCTTCCTGCAGAAGTTGATCGGCTACTTCAGCAAACTCGTCGGGTGGATCGGTGGACTGTCTTGCTGGCTCTGCCACGGTGAGCAGGCGCCAAAGCATAGCGGCCGATACCGCCAGAATGGCGAACCAGCAGGTGTATCCCGCCAGCCCCATCTCGGCCATGGCGAGTACGAAAGAATTGTGCGCAGTGAGTTGGTGGTGATCGGTGAAAAGGCCTGCACCGACCCCGAAGAATGGATGATCGAAAAACATTTCGAAGCCTGCATACCAGGCATCGACCCTCCCGGCCGCCGATGACTCACTTGCCGACAGATCACCCGAGCGACTGGGTGCAAAAATCGCCAATAGGCCAATCAAAACCGGCAGCACCACCGAACTTTGCAACATACCAAAACGCCGCCCTACATAGAGCGTCAACATCGCGACCAACCCCAAGATGCTGCCCCGCGAGTTGCAAAGGTAAATACCGTAAACGGTAGCAGCGGCGGCTAAATAGCAAGATTGCCGCATGACAAACGATTCGGCATGCCGCGTCAAGTAGAGCGTCAGCGGCAGACTCATCAAAAAAACCATGGCCAAATCGTTTGGATCGTTTAGAAGTCCTAGATACGTGATGCGCCCTTGAATTGTCGCCGCTCCTGTCCAGCCCTTTCCTTCCTCGTTTGCAATTTGCTCCATGCCGTGAATCGCCATGATGAACGACATGGCACTCAATATCAGGCAAATCTCCTTGAATTTCTTGATTGAATCCACCGATGTGGCGACCATGTAGAACACAAGCAGCGTTGGGACGAATTTGGTGACGACGTTGACAGCGCCTGTCGCCCATCCGCTTGACAGCACCGACAAGCCCATAGTCGCAGTAAGCCCCAGCATTAGTCCGTGTTGAGGAGCCTTAAAACGTTTTTCCTGAGCCAGCAACCAGACGCTTGCAGCAACCATCAGCGAAGCCGGCACCACCGGCGTTTCGATTAGGACGTCGACATACTCCTGCGGTCGCAGAAACATGATGACCAAATATGCCAATAGCCAGAAGTAGGGGCGGGTGAAGTTCAGCATCCGCAAGCGCTAACCGGCGCATTCCAAAGGCAGGAAACGCAGCCCGGCAAGTTTCCACTCCGGCAGCAGCACCTGCAGAGCAAGCAAGGCGCACTCTCCATCGTCGTGGAACAGAATAATGTCTCCACCCGTGGGCGGCCTGCTGCGCAGTCGCTTGACTACGGCCTCGGCATCGAGCTTATAGTCCATGCTGTCTATGCTCCACATCACCATCGGGCGCCGTCGCAACAAGGTGTTTAACAATGCGGCCCACGTGATCCGACCATTGGGTGGCCGAAAAGCATGCTGGTGCCCTGGGTCCAAGCCTTGCAGCACGGTGTCTCCTTGATCGATTTGCTGCCATTGTGCCGTAAAGCCTAGGCGATACATGGCCGGATGGCTCATCGAATGGTTGCCTATTGAATGGCCGCTCGACAAAATACGCGCTACCAGATCGGGAGCTGCCGCAGCGAGTTCAGCAATTAAAAAGAAACTGGCCTTAGCATTGTGCTCGGCCAACAAGGCAATGAGGCGCTCGGTGTACTTGGGGTCGGGTCCGTCATCGAAACTCAAATAGACAGCGCCCGGCTGCACCGGTCCATGGGTCATTATCAAGTTCGCTGTGAGTCGCGAGGCCAGTCGCCATAGTAGCCTCATGATGAGGTTTTCCAAACGATAGCGCAACAACAGAATTTCGAATGCAGGCAACGGCGGCGGCGCGGCATGGCTAGCGGTCTCATCGGGTCACCCCATCAGCACGGCGCAGCAATGCCTGGTGCACGATCAGCAGGGATTCTTCGACTCGCTGCTCCCAGCTCATCTCACTGACTGATGCCATGCGCCGCGATCGCAAGTCATCTCCATCCTCGCGGAGGGACGCATCTATGGCTTCAATAAAATTTGTCACACCTTCGCAGACGTGGAGCAAGGGCCCAAATCGATCCACTTCGGGTGTTGGAACCGAAACCACAGGTTTTCCGGTGGCCAGATATTCGCGCAATTTGAGTGGATTGGCATGTCGCACCTGCTCGTTTAGGCGGTACGGAATGATGGCAACATCGAAGGCTTTGGCCCAGCCGGGGAGCGACTCGTAGGGTTGCGCTCCGACCATGGTTACATTGGGTAGGCGAGCCAGATTTCTAACATTCACCGTGGCATGACCTACCAGGAGAAAGTGCCATTCAGGACGTTGGCTTGCAAGCGCTTCGAGCAGTTCAATATCGGTCCACGCCGCAATAAGTCCGAAGTAACCTATCACCGGGTGCGGCAGACTTGCGGCCGCAGCGGGCAATAGTGTTGCTGCATCTTGCGCGCGCGAAAACAGGGCTACATCGACGCCATGCGGCGCGAAAGAAGTGGCTGGGTTTAACGCTTTCTTTGCCGCCAGCAGCGCCGGAGATGCCACGAAAACATGATCGGCTCGACGCGTAAGCGTCTCATCGCAGAAGCGCATGCGCGCCGCATCGACACCGGGATGGGCCGCATAGTCATCAATGCAGTAGTAGATCGCCAGCTCATGCGGCACTGCATCAAGCATGAAGCTCGGATGAGGCAGCACGAACCACAGGATCGGCCGTGCAATACCGACATGGCGCATAGCGCGGCGTACAGCCCATGCACCGAATGAGCGATTCAAGCGTTCGATTCCAGGCAGGGCACGCCATGGCAGTTGCGGCACCGTGCAGTGCCAGAGACCGGGCAGCACTTCCCGCGGGCGCCTCAGCGCTTGAGTCAGCTTGTTAAAAATGCGCCGCAAATCACGGCCACTCGCCACGGGGGGGCGCATCCCAGGAGAATCGACATAGAGTACGTTCGTGAAATTGGCCAACCGGCGTGCTACATGGTGGCTGCTGGTGCGATTTTCTGCAAACCACTCATTGCCGAAGTAAACCACGCCTTGGCCCGGTCCCAACAGTTTAGTTTGCGATGCCGGCATGGTCATGGCTGAGTTTCCGCCGATGGACTGCGCTGCACACGCCGATAGGCACTCACCAACATCTTGAAGCTGTGATGTTCGGCGCCAAGATCTGGAATTGCTGATGCGTCAATCACATGTACGGGCGTGGACGGTTCATTCAGTCCCTCGGCTGCGAGGGCCACGGTATCTAAGGTGTGATGCAAATGAATGCCTGGCAAGTAGAGTTCGGGTCGCTGTGAGCTGCGTAGGTTCGCAAACGGCTGGGTTGCGCGAATTGCGTCTGTCGTCACGCGAATTCGGTCGGTTAGCGCTTGCAGCGGCATAGGCCTCGCTTGCATGGCATATGCATCGGGCACGTGAACTTGAGCATAGACGCTATGTAGACGCGAGGCGCCCATTAGACCTAGTCGGTTGTAGAGCACCTCGGTGAGCAGGCCGGCAGACAATTTGCCCAGCAATTTGGTTAGCAAGCTGCCTGTCGGCAGTCCAAAAATTTGGCGGTGCTCAAAGCCAGCATCTAGTCTTCGGAAATCAAACTTGGCAGGACGAAGCGTGAAGAGTGCGCGATCCGCCAGATCGGCCAGTGCCGGGATGAACAGACCATTCCGTGTGTAGCGAATGTCGGGAGGGGGTTGACCCTCGAGTTGACCGAGGTAGCACTGCACATGATCGGATGCCAGACCGCGTGCCATTCGCGGGCCGAAGGAGGCCGCCAATAAAGTTGGCGTGTGCAGCGCGCCAGCGGCAACCCAACAACGCCTGGCCTGCCTCTGGCCAACTGCTGTATCGACCTGAACGCGGCCGCTCTGTCGGCGTATCATCAATGCCGACTCATGCAGCAATTTCAAGCGCGGTGCGCCATGCAAGGCTGCGAGGCGCTGCAATTCCGCCCACGGACGAATCGGTCGCCAAGGTATGAACAAAGAGACTTTTCCGACGCTGGCTTCGATCTCAGCGTGAGGGTAAAAAAGTCGGAAAAGATCGTGAAAATCCACGTCACTAACAACACCCAGGCGGTTGCGCAAGCCGGTGGGAATCACCCCATGCCAATGACTTCCGAGGCCGCCAGAACCTAGAAACGCACAAGGGGCTAGTGTGCGTTGGTCATAATGAAGAAAGCCTCCTTGCTGGGGTCCGCACAAGACCGTGATCCTGCGATCAGGTTCAGCCAGCAGACCGAGTACGGCGCCAAGTGCGACGAGGCCGGAGCCAATGACTAAATCGTCGCAGTCCATAGTCTGTTACTCAAAAATACATAGCCGTACCATCGCCATCCCAATGCGCGCAGCACAAGATCGATTGGACGCAATATGCAAGGCCAGCGGCCAGCAAACTGGAGCCACCGGCCATAGGATCGATATACCCAGGCCTCAATCGCACTACCGAAGGGCCGTTGAATTGCGGTCAAAAGACACTTGCTTCGCCCACCATCCTCAGGCCATTGCGGGTTTGAGATAAAAGCTGCGAGCTGGTCCAGTGACGTGGCCATATTGAGCCCACCAGGCAACTGCTCTGGCTGCTCAAACACAAGACCAAGAGTCAACAGTCGGCTCTTCGTCAGCCCGAGCGCCTCACACTCGGCCTGCCGTTTGATACGCGGATACGCATAACAATCGGTCATCCCGCATACGATGGTCGACGAGGACCCGACGTAAATAATCTCGCTGGCGGGTGAAGCACTCAATTGCATCAGCATATCGCTATTCTGGCTTGCATGCGGCGAATAAGACAGTACCCAGACTCGGTCCCCCGGTTTGAAGACAAAACTGCACAGTTCACGGTGACCCAGTGCGCAAAGGTTCCGTTGAACCATTAAGGGATGCGCTTGCAAGGCCCGCCAGACTGCCGAATGGCGGCCCAGGATCACATCCCGAAGTTGTTGATCTATCGTGTCGCCTTGCATCACGGTCGGTCGGTGCGCAAAATGCCGAGATCCTGCAACATATCGGCCGCCGTGGTTTGTGCCATGTCTGCGTCAATCTGCCGCCGGGATGACAAAAAGGCTGCCACTAGCAGTCGGTTACAGAGTAAATTGATCCGCCTGGGAATGCCTTCGGTGGCCGAAAAGATTTCAATCAACGCATTTGAGTCAAAGATCGGTGAGCCTTTGTAACCTGCCTGGCGCAGACGATGACCGACGTAGAGATTCGTCTCGTCCTGATTCATGGGGGCGAGATGGCAACTGGCAATGACGCGCTGGCACAATGGTTCCAATTCTGGTTTTGCCAGCAACTTGCGCAGCTCCGGTTGTCCGACCAGAAAACTTTGAAGCAGCCCCTGTTTGCCGAGCTGAAAATTGGACAACATGCGTAATTCCTCGGCTTGTCGAGGGCCGAGGTTTTGTGCTTCATCTATGACTAGCAGTGCCCGTCGCCCGGCAAGTGAAAGTGATACAAAATATGCCTCCAACGTGCCCAGCAGTTGTGCCTTCTTTCCTCCGGGCACCGGAATACCGAAGGCCTGACAGATCGCGGTGAGGAGTTCGTCTTCGTCGAGCTGGGTGTTGGAGATTTGAACCGCATTAACCTGCCGCTTGTCGAGACGACTCAAAAGCGCACGCACTAGGGTTGTCTTTCCTGCCCCAATTTCGCCTGTGATGATCACAAAGCCTTCACGTTGATGGACGCCATACTTCAAATAAGACAAAGCGTGGTGGTGCCCGCGGCTATCAAAGTAAAAATCGGGGTCAGGGCTGAGCTGAAATGGAGCCGTTGTCAGACCGAAGAAGCTTTCGAACACGGCGGAGCTCAGAAACTGACGGGGCTGCTGCCAGTCACGAAAGGTGAACCGATGAGGCAGTGATGCATATTGGAAGACCGGCTGTACGCGACGGTCAGACAGTTGGCAGGTGGCAAGACTGATTGCATGGGTGACCTAGTCAGCTAATAGTAGTAGTCGTGTTTCTTCTCATCACCCGACAGTCCAGATTTATTCAATATCGAGAATACGATCGGACAATTTCGAAGCGACGCAAATGCTTTCAAAATGCTTGCACGTGGTGTCCTATTGGCTTCGACCACTACGACCACCTGCCCGACTTTGGAAGCCAGTGCGGACGAGTCGGTTGTCAGAAGGAGCGGCGGAGCATCAAAAATGATCAAGTGGTTAGCATAGTCCTTGGCCAGTCGTGCCAAAAGTCGATCCATTGAAGCACTCACTAGCAACTCCGTCGAGCGTCTGTTTTTTTCACCCGAGGTCATTAGCAGCAATTTAGGTACATTGGTAGCAACGACGGTCTCGTGAAGTGAAAGGTCCTCGCGCGTCAGTAGGTCCAGCAGTCCGGGCCCCCCGAGCTTCAAACCCAGTCTCGAAAATAAGCTGGGACGGATTAGATCGGCGTCAATTAGCAAGACCGACGTATCGACTTCCATCGCCATGCTGATGGCTAGATTGATAGCGCAAAAGGTCTTGCCCTCATTGGGTAGTGCGCTGGTGAGCATGATCAAACCGCGTCGATGCTCGGGTTCGTCGGACTTAGTGCGCGCATTTACTAGCAGCGGCAACTTTATATTGCGAAACTGGTGCGTTATTCGCGTGCGGTCCTGCTCGGACGCCAAAACACCGGTCTGACGCAGTTGGGCGAAATCAAGCGTAACCTGCGTAGCAGGTTCGATTTGGGAGGGTCTTGGAAAGTTTGTCGTCGGCAACCCGTGCGGCAAAGTGGAGTGTACCGGGGGCAATGTCGATACTTGCGCAGTACGGGCAGCCGTCGCTGCATCTCCCGAACCCTCGATCCAAGGCATGACAATGCCTGCCCGTTGCAATTCCTCTAGTCGTTGGGTGGCTTGTTCAATCAGATGCATATTGACTTCGATCAGTTCACTTGCGCTTGTGTCGCGATCCAAGCCAGCCACAGCGTCTGGCACGTTATCAGCCCGATTGCAGTGGCCATAAAGAAACGAATGTTACGGTTCTCGCGTTCAATCCATAGCGGCGATTTGGACCATGAAACCCCCCCCAAAACTGGGCGACTGGTTAGCAGTTGTAGTTCTTTTACGTCGTCCATCGTCGGGTTCAAAAGTTCTTGTGCCAAGGCAGTCAAGCTCCCCAAAACTAATGCCAACAGAACCGCCATCAGTGCCAAATGGAGGCGACTAGGAAACACAGGGCTTGGGCTTACCCGTGGCGGCTCGATCATGCGGAACTCTACCAATTGCGACGATTCGTCCAACTTCAGGCCAAGAGATGCCGACTCACGCCGACCTAGCAATTGGTCGTAGTTTTTTCGTATTACCTCGTAGTCGCGGTTCAACTGTGCTAATTCAGCTTCAACTTGAGGCGCACGACCAGCGAGTGCTCGCGCCTTAGCCAAACGCTCTTGCAGAACCTCCAATTGGGCGCTCAGCGAGGCTACTTGCGCCTCACTCTCAACCAATGCAACGCGAACCTTTTGATAGACCGGACTCGTCGCAGCACCTTTGTCACTGACGTCGGCGTCGCGCACATTGGCGGTCCGCTGCTTGCGTTTGATGGCCTCAAGTTTCTCGATCGCTCGTCGGGCGTTGATCACATCAGGATGTTGATCAGTGTATCGGCCTTGCAGATCGTCCAGCAGCTTGATTTGTACATCCAAGCGCGCGTCAATGTCTGAGGGCATTTGGGGTAAACCGGGAACTTGTGAATCGAAGGGCAACTGTGGATTTTCTCCCGACAACTCGCGCTTATACGCTGCTCTGGCCCGTTCGGCAGCCTTTAGATCGGTGCTCAATTTGAGCACCTCGTCGGACAGAGTCGACATGCGCGTAAAGTACTCTTGGCTCGACACGCCAGAAACGCCGAAGTTCTTTAGCTTAAAGTCTTTCAGTCGATTTTCGGCTTCAATCAGCCGAGTCTCATTGCTTTTGAGCTGCTCATCGATGAAGTGGCCTGCGTCCACTGAGTCGCGCGTTTTGCCGTCAACCCCTGAAGTCACAAACAAAGTCACCATGCCGCCCACCAACTTCGCAGCAAGTTCGCGATCCGGGTCCCGATAGAAAATTTGGTAAAGGTTACCGCGTTCGCCCGCGACGATTTTTATTTGGGTCATTAGTCGACTTACGGCCTTGTCACGTTCTGTCGGTGTCTTGAAAACAAGGTCAAGCGATTGTTGGTCTAACAGACGTTCAATGTTGGGGCGCGAAATGAGAGTGCGAGCAAGCATCCGCACCTGTTGGTCAATATCTGGTTGGTAGGTGAGACCCACCATCAAGGGTTTGAGTACAGACTGAGTGTCAACATATATTCTGGCGGAGGCTTCGTAACGTTCGGGGATGAATGCAATGCCGATCATGAAGGCGAATGTCAACGCCCAAGCCACGCAAACCACAATCCATCTTCGACGCTCGATCGCATTGACCGCCCATCTTGCGCGTTTTAGCAGAGTACTTACACTAGCAGCCATTTTCGGTCCTGTTTTCGTTGACTGTCATCGGTTCAGATAATTCGAACCTTTAAGCGATTACGCTCATCAATCGGTCTCTCTGCACGAGTTTGCAGCCCCCATGGCCCTGAGTAAGTTTGTGGGCATTTTACATATTCGGTACAGTTTGTTGCGCTGAACCGATTATGCTGGGTCCCATGCTACTAACAAGGGGGCACGCACAAAGCGGCGAACCCAATCTAGCGGAGTAGTCCATCATTTGCTCGAAACGACCAAGCATGTCTGTAGGAAGGCGTCTAGCGCGCGGGATCGTCACATTGCTGGCCGGCACGGCATTGCTGGTAATACTCGCCCTCCGCGTCGATGATGAGGTCAATTGGCAGGTGGAGTTGCTGCGCTATTTACCTTTTCCGGTCTTTTTGTTGCCGTCTGTCGTTGGTTTGCTGGCCTCTCTTTGGCTGGGTTGGGTCTGGCGCTGGCTGGCCCTGCTGACATTCGTCGGAGTGACAACGAACATCATGGGCTTGGTCTGGGGAAGCGCTGACTCAGGCCATGGACGTTTGCGCGTAATGACCTACAACGTCAAGGCATACAAGGCTATCGACAAGCCCCTGAGCATTGCAAGCATCGCCGCCGAGATCGTTTGGCATGCCCCTGACATTCTCGTCATGCAAGATGCAGGGCGCTTTGCAGGTATAGGCACGAAGCAGCTGCGTGAGCTTGGAGTTATTCCCGTCGGCCACGAAATCGTGGCCTTGGGTCAGTATGTGATAACCAGTCGCTACCCCTTACGGAACTGTTATCTAGGCAATATGTCGTTCCGGAATGCGGCTCACCAATACATGCACTGCAGTGTCCTCGTCGGTGAGCGCATGATTGACGTAATAACCCCACACTTTCTTTCACCTCGCAAGGGTTTGAATGCAACCCGCCACGAACTTTGGGACGGCGTGGACGATTGGTTGGAAAACTACAACGATCGGCTCGCTCAGGCGCATGCACTTGCCGACGTTATTGCGAGTATTCAGCGACCACTCATCGTCGCTGGTGACTTGAATGCCCCCGAACAGTCGCCAGTGGTTCAGAAACTGATAGAGGTGGGGCTTCGCGATGCTTACTCAAATTCAGCGTTTGGCTACGGCTATACCGTTGGCCATGCATTGCGCCCCGGCGTGAGTCTGTTGCGCATCGACCATATTTTGATCAGTTCCGAGCTGGGTGTAGCATCCGCCGAAGTCGGGGGCAAATTGGGCTCAGAACATCGACCGGTAATTGCAGACCTGCTGCTGCATCGCGCGATGGAGTGATTTACTGAGGATTTGCACGAAGCAGTCTCCGTCATTCTGCCATGGCTGCGGAAGGCCAAATACTATTGGTGGTTAGCCGACCTTTCTAGCGTGTAGTAAAGTCAACTTCCAAAAATGGATCAATCACCTTTATGGACTGGCGCGTCAAAGCATGTATTCAAGGTGTCCTGTCAAAACTGCCGGCGGGTGCGCATCTCAATAACCTTTTGCAGACCATGGTGGGAGGCCGCGCAGATCAATCTCGACACATAGACCTGAAATTTCAAGCGGACTGGCTCGTCTTGATGAATATACTTCGAGAGCAGGAGTTTGAGGTGAGGGACAAGATTCTGCTCGAGATCGGCACGGGATGGCTGCCAGTGCTCCCCTTGTGCTTTGCGTTGGTAGGTGCACGACACATACATAGCTACGATGTGAACTGCCATTTGTTGCCGCAAACCGCTGCGAAGGTGTTACGGCAACTGAAGCCAAAACTCTGCGAACTGGCGCATGCCTGCGGTCAACCCTTGAGTGAGCTTGAATCACGTCATGCTTGGTTGAGCGCAGTTACAGACGGTTCCCAAATCCTGCGGCGCGCGGGGATTCAATACCATGCACCTGCCGACGCAAGCATGACAGGTCTGTCTGCAGGCGCAGTCGATTTGGTGTTCTCCAACAGTGTGCTGGAGCATGTCAGCGAGACCCAGTTGGTGTCGCTGATGCGCGAATCGGCACGCTTGCTTAGTCATAGCGGGTTGGTATTGCACAGCATAAATTGCGCAGACCACTATGCCTATTTTGATCGATCTATTTCGTCGAATCACTATTTGCGCTTCACCAAAATGCAATGGCGTCGCTGGAATAACAAGCTGCTTTTTCAGAATCGGCTTCGCCCCAAGGACTTTACTGATGCTGCAGGGGCTGCGGGATTGCGGGTGACACACACGATTCGGACTGTGAGGCAGGACTTATTGGCGAATCTGAGGTCTACCCCGATAGCCTCGGAGTTTGCGCACTATAGTGACGACGAGTTGTGTTCGACATCTATCACCTTTTCAGCCCAACGAATCCGCTTTCAAACCTGAGTATGAGAACCTCGCAGCAAGCAAACGGTGGCTATTCGATCCGCGATGCCGATTTGGTGACCGATGCAGCGTCGATTACCGAGCTGTGGGCCAGAAATTTGAATGGTTATGACCTGAAAGCCGCTAGCGCAAAACTCATTCGCGGCTACCGCGACAACCCTGCCGGTGGCGCCAGCGTGCAGTTGCTGGCTGTCCAAGGTGAACCGGTGGCAGTTGGGGCGCAGGGTCTGCATTCACGAACATTCTGGCTGGGTGACCGCAGTTTGAGTGATATAGGGCTCGGCGACTTCGTTGTCAATGAGGCGCATCGCTCGCTGTGGCCAGCCCTGCTGCTCATTCGGCACTGTATCCAATTGGGCACCGAACGCTTCGACCTGACCTAAGGCTTTCCAAATAGAAAGGCGACAGCGGTATGCCGGCGTAGCGGACTCAAGAAGTTTGGTGAAATGGGCCGCTACGCGAAGCTGCTGTCGAGCCTCGCTTATCTGGCACGCCATTTGCCAAAATGGCTTGTGAGATTCGCTGCACCGGTTGCTGACAATGCATTGCGGATATCGGCGCAGGCGCCGATAGTGCCAATCCTTTGTTTCGATAAGTGGCTTTTGGGCATCTTTTACCAGCAAAACTTTCCACCCATACCGGTCTACAGTTGACTTCATATTTTTTGGAGTACACGATGTGCGACATTCTCAGGATTCAACCAGGTCAATGCAACGCGAAATCTACCGCCAAATTGAGGGAGTTGGCGTTGATCAGAACAGGATTCATTTCCGTCTTTGACTGCCCGCTCTGCGGTGTATTTAGCCGTCCCGCACTTGCGGCAGGTCACATCATTGAGCCATTTTGGAGGCAATATGAGCAGCACCTGCGCACTTGATTGGTTGGCCGACACAGCGTAGACAGTTCTGCCGCAAAAAACTCAGATGGCGCCATCATAGATCGCCGGGAAGCGCTTTGAACTGGCAGGATTTAGTCGACTCAGGATTCTGCAGTGGATCGTGTTTGACCTCGACGGCGAAAATCTCTTAGTAGTCGCCGAGCACTTTGGCGTGAACGTCCAAGATTTCGCGGCGGTCCGCCGGGTACTCGCAAAAATCTAGCGATCGCCTCATCTATTGGTGTCGTCAAAATATTGGCGGAAGGCGCGGAGCCCCGGTTCTTCTTGAGCCTCATTTCTGTGGTCGCGTCCAAGTTGCGTAAATTGGCGTTCATGGTGGGCCTGAACTGTCGAGCCAAAGAAATCAAGCGTGTACTGAATACTGCGGGTTAAGCAACTATGAAGCGCACTGCATGGAAAACACTACCAAATGTCAATGATCCTCTATGTTTGTTCACACTTGGGTACGGAAGCTGCTGATTCTGTGCAATAGTGTGGGAATATGGCGGGAATAAAGGTCCGCAAACCCAATAAATCCGCAGGCTAAAAGGACTCTAAATTTCCCATGAAGTGGCTTGAAACCCGCATGAATGCTTGATTGATGCCTCAGATTGTGATTCCTGTTGTCGTGGGTTCGAGCCCCATCAGCCACCCCATATAAATATTGAAGAGCCTGCTACAAAATCAGTAGCAGGCTCTTTTCAATTGTTCGCCATGTAGCTCAGCTCTGCCGGCTGCCTCAAGATTTGCATCCTTGCCTCCAATTGAACAAGTTTCGGATTGGAATGTGTTTTGTGGCATTCACATCGGCATCTACCGCCGTGCAACGCCTAATCTTTGGGACGGAATCCCAGGGTCAATGACGCAATGACACGCCCGTCCGTGTCTGGTGGCAGTTTTTCGGTCTTGTCGATGGCAGAAAGCACTGCATCATCCCAAGACTTGATGCCACTGGATTTGACCAGTTTGCGACTGATGATGGTTCCGTCGGGCGATGTCCGGACCTCCACGTCGGCTGAAGGGTTGCCCACTACAACCGCGGTATACGTGATGTTGGGCTTGATGCGGGCCGCTATGCGACCCGCATAGCTCGCAGACGGGCCGGATGACTGTTTGGCGCTGCCAGTCGCATCAGTGGCTCCGTTGCCCACTGCCGCGCCCGCAAGGCGGCTCATCCGTTCCATTTGTTGTTTGCGCATTTCGGCCAGTTTCTTGGCTTCGGCGTCGGACTTGGCCGCCTGTGCCGCTTGCAGCTTCTTTTCGCGGACAAGTTTTTCAGCAAGCTCGCGTTCCCGAGCTTGCCTGGACTCTTTCTCTTCTTTCAGTTTGCGCGCTTTCAGCGCTTCTTTCTGACGCAGTTCCTGTTCCTGCTTTTCCCGTTCCAGTTGCTTTTGCTTTTGAAGACGGGCTTTCTCCTTGGCAATAACGATGCTGGGGTCTGGTACGGTTGGTGGCGGCGCAGTCACTGGTGTGACGACACGTACAGGTTGTGGCTCCGGTTCGGCAGCAGGCGACTCTGGAGCGGGTGGAGGTGCCGCCTCCACAGGTAATGCAGACCACAGTTCTGCTTGCACTGTGACGGGTGCCGCGTCTCGCTTCCACTGCACGCCAAGGCTCAAGATTGACAGCAGGAGTCCGTGGGAGAGTATGGCCAGTCCCAGTGCCCGCAAAAGGCCCTTGGTGGGTGGCGGTGCAAACTCCAGGCGGGTATGGGTCGCTGTCATTGCCGAGGTGCTATTGCATTCTTTGGGACAGCTCAGTTGGCTAACTGCACAGACAGACCGACTCTCTGGATGCCTGCACGTTGCAGCGTGTCCATGACTTTGACAACGCTTTCGTATTTCACATTCTTGTCGGCGCTGATGACCACGGCTGAGTTGGCTGCTGATGTGCTGTCGTCACGGTCCCGCTGGGCACTCTTGACCGTGCTGGCCAGGTCCTTGAGGGTAATGGAGGTTGTTTTGTCCTTGATCTTCATCTCCAGGCGGTCGCTCTTGCTCAGCACGATTTGAATGATTTGGTCCGGCTGGCGCGAGCCCTTGTTCACGCTGGGCAGGTCGATCATGCTGGGCGTGATCAGAGGCGCCGTCACCATGAAGATGATCAACAGCACCAGCATCACGTCAATGAAGGGCACCATATTGATCTCGTTGATCGTGCGCCTGCCGCGGCCGCGGTGTGATACGGCTGGCATGGCTTAGCGCCCCTGTGAAGTTTGGGGGGGCGGCTGTGCGCCCACGTTGCGCTGCAGGATGTTGGAGAACTCTTCGATGAAAGTCTCCTGCTGCGTGGCGATGCGGTCAATGTCGCGGGCAAAGCGGTTGTAGGCCACCACCGCCGGAATGGCGGCAAATAGGCCGATGGCGGTGGCCACCAACGCCTCGGCAATGCCGGGTGCCACGGTGGCCAGCGTGACCTGCGTCAGCGCGGCCAGGCCTACAAAAGCGTGCATGATGCCCCACACGGTACCAAACAGGCCCACATACGGCGACACGGAACCGACCGATGCCAGGAACGACAGGTTGGTCTCTATCTCATCCATTTCGCGCTGGAAGCTGGCACGCATGGCGCGTCGTGCGCCGTCCATCAGCGTTCCTACGTCGGTAATGCGGCGCTCGCGCAGTTTCTGGAACTCGCGCATGCCGCTGCCGAAAATACGTTCCATGGGGCCGGTCAGGGCTGCGTTCTTGGAAGCAGAGGCAAACAGGTCATTCAGGCTGGAGCCGGACCAGAATTCACGCTCGAACGCCTCGTTGAGCGACTTGACACGTTTGAGTGCAAAGAACTTGCGGAAAATCGCCGCCCAGCTGGTGATGGAAACGCCCATCAGCAGCAGCATGACGCATTGCACGACGAAACTGGCGTTGAGCACCAGGTGGAGGATGGAGAGGTCTTGGTTCATGTCGGCAGTTCAGTTGGCAAGCAGGGTGCGCAGCCGGGCCACGGCTTCCTGCAGGTGCTCCATGGAGCTGGCGGTGGAAAAGCGCACAAAGTTGTGGGTCTGTGCACTGCCGAAGTCGCGTCCCGGCGTAATGGCAACATGGGCCTGGTTCATCACTGCGTAGGCAAAGTCCCAGCTGTCCTTGACACCCAGCTTGGCACAGGCGGCTGAGCAGTCGGCCCAGGCGTAGAACGCGCCATCGGGCATGACTGGAACGGTCAGGCCCATGGCGTTGAGCTGCGGCAGGAAGTAGTCGCGGCGGGCCCTGAACTCGCTGCGGCGCTGCTCGTACAGCGCCAGGCTTTCCGGCTCAAAACAGGCCATAGCCGCATGCTGGGCAATGGTGCTGGGGCAGATGAACAGGTTCTGCGCCAGCCGCTCTATGACGGGCACCAGTTTCTCCGGCACTACCATCCAGCCCAGGCGCCAGCCGGTCATGTTGAAGTATTTGCTGAAGCTGTTGATGCTGATGATGTCGTCATCCAGCGCCAGCGCGGTTTGGCCGTACTCGGCTTCGAAGCTCAGGCCCAGGTAGATCTCGTCCACCAGCGTGATGCCTCCGCGCGACTGCACCACCTGGTGAATGCCACGCAGCATGTCGGGGTGGATCGACGTGCCGGTCGGGTTGGAGGGCGATGCGAGCAGAACACCGCGGGTGCGCGGTCCCCAGGCGGTCTTGACCTTGTCGGCGCTGAGCTGGAAGCGCTCCTCGGCCGTGGTCGGAATCAGCACCGCTTTTCCCTCGGCCGCACTCACGAAATGGCGGTTGCAGGGATAGCTCGGGTCGGGCATCAGGATCTCGTCGCCCGACTCGATCAGAGCCAGGCAGGCCAGGTGCAGCGCGGCCGAGGCTCCGGCCGTGACCACGATGCGTTCGGGCGATACCCGGGTCTGAAAACGGTCGGCATACCACTGGCTGATCCGTTCGCGCAGGCACTGCAGACCGGTGGCCTGGGTGTATTGCGACCGCCCGTCGCGGATGGCCTGTTCGGCTGCCTGCTGGACCAGCGGCGGTGCGGTGAAGTCCGGCTCGCCGATGTTCAAAAAAATCATGGGCGCGTCGGTGTGTGCCACCTCACGGGCGAGGCTTGAGGCGGCCTTGGCCACCTCCATGACGTAAAACGGTTCGATTCTCTGGGCGCGCGACGATATTTGCATGGATGCCTGGGCGGCGCCGGTTCAGGCGCGGGGTTTCTTGGCTTGGCTACGGTCGGATTCGACTTCGGCAGCGCGCAAAACAGGTGCCATGCCGTTGAGCACGGCGTTCACATATTTGTGGCCATCGGTGCCACCAAATTCTTTGGCGAGTTCGATGCATTCATTGAGCACCACGCGCCACGGCACGTCCAGGCAGTGGCTGAGTTCATAGGCACCAATCCACATGACGGCGTGCTCGATGGGGGAAATTTCCGCCATCGGACGGTCCAGTAACGGAATGATCAGCGCATCCAACTGGACGGATTGCTCCACGCAGCCTTGCAACAAGGCGTCGAAATGTACGGCATCGGCCTTGTTGAAGCCCGCCAGATCACGGGTAAAGGTGTCGATGTCGCCAATCGCATTTCCACCTACCAGGCTCTGGTACAGGCCCTGCAAGGCAAACTCGCGCGCCCGACTTCGGTCGGACTTGCTGCCGGCTTTGCGTGCACCCGTGCTGGTCAGCCCGGTTCGGGGTTGACGGGGTGGACGCTTGGCAGCGGCAGAACTCTTAAATTCACTCATTACAAGGACTCCAGCAGGTTGGCCATCTCGACGGCTACTCGGGCAGCGTCGCGGCCTTTTTCTTCCTGTCGGGCAATAGCCTGAGGCATATCTTCGGTGGTCAGGATGGCGTTGGCAATGGGCAATTGGTAATCCAGTGCAACGCGTGTAACCGCAGAGCCGGATTCATTGGCCACCAGTTCGAAGTGGTAGGTCTCGCCGCGGATGATGCATCCCAGAGCCACCAGCGCGTCATAATTGGCTTTTTCGGCGAGCGCTTGCAGGGCCACCGGTACTTCCAATGCGCCAGGCACGGTGATGTGGTCAATGTCCTTCTCTGCTACACCCAGTGCCAGTAGTTCGGTCTTGCAAGCCTGGGCCAAGGCGTCGGTCACTGAGGCGTTAAAACGCGCCTGCACGATGCCGATCTTGAGTTTCTTGCCATTCATGCGCACGTCGGTCGCGTCCACATGGCCTTTGTCTGCGCCAAACATATTCTGATCCTTACTTGCTGATGTAACCAGTGATTTCGAGGCCGTAGCCGGTCATGCTGGGCATGCGCCGGGGGCTACCCATCAGGCGCATCTTGCTCACGCCGCAGTAGCGCAAAATTTGCGCGCCCACGCCATAGGTACGAAGGTCCATGCGGCCGCGCACGGGAGCCTGGGCAGACTGCGCGGTGCCGTCAAACTGCGCCAACAATTGCTCGCCGCTTTCGCCACAGTTGAGCAGTACGACGACGCCGGCTCCTTCCTGCTGCATATGCTGCAGCGTGGCTTCCAGGCTCCAGGAGTGCATGGCACGCCCGGTTTCCAGTGCGTCCAACACGGAGAGGGGTTCGTGCACCCGAACTGCTACAGACTCTATAGCATTCCACGTCCCTTTGACGAGGGCTATATGCACGCCAAGGCCTGTACTGTCGCGAAAGGCATGGGCCGTGAACTCGCCAAAGGCTGTCTGCATGGGGCGCGAACTCAGCTGCTGGATCAGGGATTCGGTTTTGCTGCGGTATTCAATCAGGTCGGCAATGGTGCCGATCTTCAGGCCATGCTCGGCGGCAAAGACCTGCAGGTCCGGCAGACGGGCCATGGTGCCGTCGTCTTTCATGATTTCGCAGATCACGGACGCTGGTGTGCAGTCCGCCATCGCGGCCAAATCACAGCCAGCTTCGGTGTGACCAGCGCGCATCAGCACACCGCCGTCAACGGCTTGAAGGGGGAATATGTGTCCGGGCTGCACCAGGTCTTGCGGCATGGCATTTTTGGCTACGGCAGCCTGCACGGTGCGGGCCCTGTCGGCGGCGGAGATGCCGGTGGTGACTCCTTCGGCGGCCTCGATGGAAACCGTGAAGGCCGTGCCTTTCTTGTCGCCATTGCGGGCGGTCATCGGCGGCAATTGCAGGCGTTCGCAGCGCTCACGGGTCAGCGTCAGGCAAATCAGGCCACGGCCGTAGCGGGCCATGAAGTTGATGCCGTCGGCTGTCACATGGTCGGCAGCCAGCACCAAGTCGCCTTCGTTTTCCCGGTCTTCTTCATCCACCAGGATGACGATGCGCCCAGCGCGCATGTCGGCAACGATGTCTTCAACCGGTGAAATAGGCACGGGAGTGGGTGTGGTCATGGTGTTTGGTCTCACGCGGGCAGCAGAATCTGGTTGTCCACGCTGAATTGGTAGTCCTTGAAGATGTGCTCGGCGCTCAGAGTCTGGTAGGTGCCATCGGCCAGCTTGCGTGTGGTGTCTTTCAGGCGGTAGGTGGTGCTGCCGCAGGTCCAGACGTTGTAGTTCTGCATCTGGGTGCACAAACAGGTTTTGTCTTTGACCGAGAGGTTTTTTCCGTCCGGATGGAGAACGATTTCGCGGTTGTAGGCTTCGATATAGGAACAGTTGCCATTGCCATCGAGCAGGTAACCGTAGGCCTCGCAATTGGGCCGGATGCCGGTGCCAATGGCGGGTGAATTGCGCAGCATGCGCATGGGGTAGCCGGTGGGTGAAATGGTGTTGACAACGACATCATCTTCGCTGGCCTTGAAATACGCTTGTTTGGCCTTGCCGGGCAGACCGCATTCGTTGGCAACAGTGAAACGGGTGGCCACTTGAATAGCCGACGCGCCATTTTCAAGGAAGGAAACGCCGTCACTGCCGGTGAAGATGCCACCAGCGGCAATCAGAGGAATATCAAGCTGTTCGGCCTTCAGGTAGGCGGCAATTTCGGTCACGATGGTGGACAAGTCGTACTCAGCCCAGTCCAAACCGAATCCCAGGTGGCCCCCAGCCAGCGGACCCTCGATCACGACGAAATCGGGCAATCGGTCCAATCGCGCAGTTTTACGCAGGAATAGTTGCAATGCGCGCACCGACGACACGATGATGCCCAACTTGGCATCGCGAAAACGTGGGTGGTCTGCCATCAGCGCAAATGAGCCCAGATGCAAGCCGGCACTCAGGGTAATGCCGTCAATTCCGGCATCCATTGCCGAGTTGAGGCGCACCTGCAAGGTTTCGCGCGGACCGTTCATGGTGAGTTTCTCCATGACGTTGACGAACACCATGCCGTCGCCACGTTTGGCTTCCATGGTCCGGCCCACATGCAGCTTGGTGGCTTCTGCCAGTTGGCCCAAATTGAACTGGACGCTGCTCTTGTCGGAGTTGTTGATATTGGCCTTGTAGAACTTAGTCTTGCCTTTGACGTACTCGGTGTCAAAGCGCCGATCTGACACATCGTGAACCAGCGCGTCCGAAATATGGCCAATACCACCCAGACGGGCGGCCTCCAAAGCCAGCTCTGCCGTTGAAATATCCACGCCCATTCCGCCAATCATGATTGGCACCAGTTCTTTGTTGCCAAGCTTCAGGCGAAAGTCATCAACACGTTTCATTGTTGTCCTTGGTTTAGGGGTTTAACCTGCGACAGGTATCAATCGGTAGTGGTCGGGGTTGTGTTGAGCATGCGTTCGACATACCGCGCTATGAGATCGATTTCAAGATTCACCGGCGAACCCGCGGTCAAATTGCCAAGCGCTGTATTGTCCACGGTGTGGGGAATCAGATTGATGCTGGCTTCGCAACCGGTTTCCGTATCCACGATACGGTTTACGGTCAGGCTGACTCCATTGACGGTAATAGAGCCTTTGTATGCCAAATATTTTGCAAGTTCCCGGGGCGCAATCAGTTTGAGTTCGAAGCTTTCGCCGACCTGGGTGAAAGTAATGACACGGCCAATGCCATCAACATGCCCCGAAACCAGGTGTCCACCCAGCCGATCGTTGGCGCGCAGCGCCTTCTCCAGGTTGATGGGGCCAGTGTTGTCCAGCCCCGCCGTCTTTGACAGTGATTCTGCTGAAATATCAATCGTGAATTGATCAGCAACCCCATTCAAGGAAGTGACAGTCATGCATGCACCATTGAGTGCAATGCTGTCGCCCAATCCGACGTCATCGAGGTAATTTGGCGGACTTGTTACGGTTAAACGCTTGCCATGGGTAGGAGAGTCGCCCAGTGCTTGGACGGACACGATGCGGCCGATGCCGCTGATGATTCCTGTAAACATCCTGCTATTTTCGCAGGGAATGTGACGTTGGCATTTCAACCTACAAAAAATCGCCGTGCAAATGTTACGGTAGCCTGTCTCGGTACTCAACCGGAATGGCTGCTTGAACTGCCGGTTTGTAGGCAAGGGGAGAAAGTTCGAAAGCCATGCGGTAGCTTGCAATGGCCTTGTCCTCGTCTTTCAACTCTTGAGATAAATAAAAATCACCCAGCTTGAGCCAACCGTCCACTGCGCGTTCTGGCCAGGCACGAATACCTGCTTTCAGTGCCGTTATGACCAACTCGGGCTGTTTGAGCTGGCGGCCCAATTGATAGGCGGTTTGGACCAGTTCACGGTCAAACAGTCCGGCGTGCAACAGGACCGATGCGCGGGAAGCGGCCTCCAACTTCCGCTCATTGCGGCTCCAAAGTAGCACTTCAAGCGAATGGGCCGTGATGGAGTCAGGCCGCAACGCTCGCATTCGCGCAATCATGTCCTGGGCTTTCAAGGGATCTCCGGTTTGCACATAACCACGAACAATGTTTGCCATGACTCCAGCAAGTTGTGGGCGTGACTGCAATACGCTTTCCCAGATCCATATGGCGTTGCTCCAATCCCCCCAATAGGCAAGCGCATCCGCAACAATTGGGGTTAATTTTCGGTAATGTGGGTTGATGGCTACGCCCTCGCGCATGAGTTTCAACAGCAAGACTTTTGCAGGCTCCCATTTTTGGTCATGCGGGTTCCCGGAGTTGCGAATTTGGATCGAAATCTTGATGGCTTGCGTGAGTTTGCTTTCACAGGCTGCAGCTTGAAAAGATACGTACATTGCGCCTAGCGCGCACAGGCACATTGTGAAAAAGGCCCACTGGATGTGCTGGGGGCGAAGGAGCCGCGTGGAGAAAACCCGCTTCTGCGCCAAGCGCGTGTCCGATGCGGCCAACAGTGCGAGATTTGCTGCGAACAAGTACCCCGTTGCAGCCAGACGCCAAGGAAAGCCAGCGCAACTGACCACAAACAGCGCGAGCAGGCTGAGTAGTGCACATGTGCGCAGCAGGATCTCTTGTTGAGGCCCTGCATTTCTGTTCACCCAGGTTTTGTACGCAGACCAAATCAAATAGGAAAGAAGCCCCAGCAGAACCAGCCACCCCGCAGCGCCATATTCGGCTATCAATTGCAGAAACTCGTTGTGCGCATAGTAGTCAGGCTCCAGCGCGTGCCCAGCGTCCTGGTAGGTGGGAATATGAACCTCCCACGCTCCGGCACCAACGCCTGCCACGGGGTTCGCTCTCACCATGCCTGCAGTTGCTGTCCACATCGCCCATCGCATGGAGAATGAGCCTTTTTCGTATTCTTCCTTTTTGACCAAGGAGCTACTTCGATCGAATGCGCGGCCCATGGCAGTTGCCTTTGGTGACTCCGAAAGCAGTTTTACGTTTTGCGTTGGAATGGATCCCATAATGACTACTGTCGCAACCAGGAGTGCGAACACGCTTAGGCCGTGACCCATGCGCCATCCTGCGGAGCGCCATGCCCCTTTCAAGCGCACTGCAGCGTATAGGAGCAGCGGGGTAACAATCAACAACGCGAGCAGCGCGGATCGAGTGCCGGTCATCAGGATGGCCAGTACATTGAATCCCACGGATGTCGTCATCAGGAATACAGAGGTTTTGTCTTTCAATCGGGTCAATAGCAGCAGACTTAACGGAAGAGAGCTGACTAAGAACTCAGCCAAGAAATTCCGATTCACGAATGTCGAGGCGGGATTGGGACCTTGGGCAAACCATTGGAAGTCGAACCAGAATTGCAATGCAGCCCACAGCGATGCCGTGAATGCGCCCAAATGGATGCCCCAGGCAATAGCGCTGGTACGGTTGAGAGTCAGTACATTCGCACCCAGAAGCACAAGTAGGCTGAAAACTAACCAACGTATTGCCTCAACGCCGCCCAGATAGGTATGCGACCAGAGCATGCTTCCCAATGCGTGTAGAAGTAGCACGCCAGAGAAACACAGCACCACATGTACCTTCAAAGGTCGCACACCATGGCGCTGTGGCCAGCAATACAGCAGACATGCGGAGATCACGAAAAAGCTAACCAAGATGGACTTGAGCGTATCTTGCAGTATGGCTT
>JAMHWA010000005.1:0-1253 GCA_035911175.1 Alphaproteobacteria bacterium | reverse complement strand
AGACGAACGCATCCGCGTCCCGAGGCCCGCAGCCAGCACGATCGCCGACAGCGAAGTCGCAGCCGGTTCAGCAGATCCAATAGCAGCAGTTGTCATGCGCGGTATTTTGCGACGGTCTACACGCAAGCGGAAGCCCTGCAGATCGAAAGCCGCGGCCACAGGCCCGAATGTCAGCAGCTCGCCAGCGCCGCACCAGCTTGCACCTCGCTGCCTGCGGCCACTTTGCTTTAAGATGGCGACCCCGTGTCCAATTCAGAAACCCACCGGCCTGCGGAAGCCCTGCCCGCTCTAGCGCAACGCTCCGGCGCACCGCTCCCACTCCTTCGCGCCATGCGGCCTCGGCAGTGGAGCAAGAACCTGCTGCTATACGCGGGCTTCTTGTTCACGATGAACCAGGGCTGGCAGCCACTAACTGCCTCTATGTGGCAATATTTTTTGCGCAGCACCCTGGGCGTCTTGATCTTCTGCGCTGTCTCAAGTGGCATTTATTTATTAAATGACATCAACGATATCGAGCAAGATAAGACTCACCCAAAAAAGAAATTTCGCCCCATTGCCCGCGGTGACATATCGATATTAACCGCCCGCATTACCGCCTTCTTTTTACTAATATGTGGCACCGGAGCAAGCATTGCCCTGCGGCCCTTATTTGCCATTGTCATTATCTCTTATATTTTAATGCAAATTGCCTACTCATTAAAGCTGAAGCATGTTGTAATTCTTGATGTCTTCGTTATTGCCATTGGCTTCGTTATGCGCGCGATCAGCGGCGCGATTATCATTTATGCCAGCATCTCACCTTGGCTTTATATCGTTACTTTCCTTGGGGCGCTGTTTCTTGGCCTGTGCAAAAGACGACATGAGCTGGTCTTGCTAACCACCGATGCCATCCATCATCGCCGCATCTTACGCGAGTATTCCCCGCAGCTCTTAGACCAGATGATTAGCATCGTCACGGCCAGCACGATTATGGCCTATTCATTGTATACTTTTTCCGCCAAAGGACTGCCGCAGAATCATTTAATGATGCTAACCATTCCCTACGTTTTGTATGGGATGTTTAGATATCTATATTTGGTTCATATCCGCGACGGCGGTGGTAGCCCGGAAGAGCTCTTGCTGCGCGATCGTCCACTCCTGCTTGCCATCGCTTTGTGGATTATCACTGCCGCTTTGATTTTGGGTTTTGGCCGCTAATGACTGCTACTCCGTCACCTCCGACGCAAGCGCGCGCTGTATCGCGTCGACGCTCG
>JAMHWA010000004.1:0-2031 GCA_035911175.1 Alphaproteobacteria bacterium | reverse complement strand
ACGATCAAGGTAATCAGATAATTATGCGGGCGGCACCGTATCATCCAGGTGCTACCGTGGTTAGCTTCATCGGTGCCGATGGTTATCATCACAGCAACATTGGCAACGTGCAGGATGATGGCGTGCGAATCGAAGGCTATCCTGACAGCACGGATTTCCTTGTCGAGTACTACAATAATCAAGTTCGCCGCTAATCCCCCCCTGGCAAACCACCACAACCGCATACCCAACGAGACGCCGGTAGGTGCCGGCGTTTTTGTTTTCCCTACAATCCCCAAACTTACGAAATGTCGCGAATCGAATTCCCTGTTGCGCAAAACGATATTTTATGCTATGCTTTCCGTAGTGCTGTTTACGTCGCCATGTCATCGCCGCAAAGTGTGGCAGCATGGCGATTTGTTTATGGTGGTGTCATGCCCAAATGGTTTTCGTGTTTAATTGAAAGCGCCGGTGTCGGCTTCATTATGCTGGCTGTGCTGATGGCGCTGCTGACATTCTTTGTGGAGAAGTGTAGCTGATGAGTCCTGAGGAAAAAGGATACCATTTAGTAGCGGCGCATATTCGGGGAGTGCAAACCTGGATGCGACACGTTATCATGCTGTGGACTAACCGCATGGTGTTTCACGATCAAAGCAAGTATTCGTCTCCTGAACTACCATTGATTCATCAGAAGGCGCGCCTAGATTCTATTCCACTCAATACACCAGACTACTATGATGCGCTTTCGCAAATCAAATCAGCGGTACAGGCGCATTACGAGTGCAACACTCATCACCCGGAGCACTACGCCAACGGCGTGCTTGATATGAGCTTGCTTGATTTGATGGAAATGATTTGCGATTGGCGAGTAGCGGCGGAAATGAACGGCACTGATCTGGCCGTGAGTTTCGACAAGTGCGTCGAGCGATTCGATATCCCGCAAGAGTTGCGTACTGTGCTGCTGAATACCTGTAAGGAATTAGGTTGGTTATGAGTCTCGCAGGCTTTGACTTCCAGGCGTTGAACCGGCGCTATCTATGGAAATAAAAAGCCCATCTTTCAACTAGTTGCCGAGGTCGCCAAACCATGCATTAGTTAAAAGATGAGCAGGCAGAACTATACCAGAAAATGAATTTCGGCACAACTAACAGCATGGTTTGGCTTCTGTATTATATCATATTTCAGGTGTAAAGTCAATGGTACGTATCAGTAAATGGGCGCAAGAATTCGGAATAACGGTGGAACCAACAGCCGGCCAACCTGGGGAAACCATCTACCGCGCCAAAGATATTTTTACCACCCGTGACGGTAGTTGGGAGCCATCCGATAAACCTGGCAGCGTGCCACAATGGGCGCGAGATGCTTATCTAAAGCCGATGAACCACCCGCAATATAACGACGATGGCGGCGCTGATCATCATTTGTTTGGGGCTGTCGCAGTCGATGGCAACCTTCAGCCGTGGGGGACAATCCACTACTACACATACACCGATGACCAGAACCATACCAACCAACGGGCCAAAATTCATGGGTGGGCTAACATCCCCATCTATGGACACAGCGACGTGCCGGGACCGTGGGCATGGTATCCCAAGAATCACAAGTCGGCTGATGTAGTCAAAGGCGGCGGTTTGCCTGATGGCATACATGTATCCTGGTTCGTTGTGTGGGAAGTGGTAACTTTGCCCACTGTCACGCCGCCGATTGAGCCGCCGACATTGCCGCTAACGCTGGAACAGCGCGTCGCACGTCTGGAACGGCTGTGGGAAGAATCACAGGCGGGCAAATGACCTACACACACCGCAACGGCGAGACGGAAGCGCCATCAGTGGAAGACCTGATCGGCACCGGTGTCTACTGGTTTAGGGGCACGGTCACAAGTTGGGATTGCGGGACATACGACGTTACCGGCCTCGTTGAATGCACCCTGGCGCACGCCTACAACGACGTGTGCGGTGAAACGCTGGACAAGAATAGCTATACTGGTCAGTGGTGGGGGCCAATCGTTGCGCCGTGGGAGCAGTCACAGTGAGCGTTGACACAGGGGGCGGC
>JAMHWA010000003.1:0-1827 GCA_035911175.1 Alphaproteobacteria bacterium | reverse complement strand
GCGATGGTACGCAGGCGAATGCCTTCTTTAATTTCGGCCTCGGTCAAATTGCCGCTCTCGAGATACTTGTTCATCAAGTCCTCGTTGGCTTCGGCCGCTGACTCGACCATTTTGGCTCGCCATTCATCCGCCGTTGCTTGCAGATCAGCAGGAATGTCGCGCGCTTCGTACTTCATGCCCTGTGACGCTTCGTCCCAGTAGATCGCTTTCATGCGAACCAAATCAATCACGCCCTGGAAGTTTTCCTCTGCACCGATTGGCACTTGCATGATGACTGGGTTGGCCTTAAGGCGGCCGCGCATCTGGTCGTAGACCTTGAAAAAGTCAGCGCCCGTACGATCCATCTTATTTACGAAGGCAAGACGCGGCACTTTGTATTTGTTGGCTTGACGCCATACAGTTTCCGATTGCGGCTGCACGCCACCCACAGCGCAGTAAACCATGCAGGCGCCGTCAAGCACCCGCATAGAACGTTCGACTTCAATCGTGAAGTCAACGTGGCCAGGGGTATCGATAATGTTGATGCGGTGCTCTGGGAAGTTTTTGTCCATCCCTTTCCAGAAGCAGGTGGTAGCAGCCGAGGTGATGGTAATGCCCCGTTCGCGCTCTTGCTCCATCCAGTCCATCGTAGCGGCGCCATCGTGCACTTCGCCAATTTTGTGCGAAACGCCCGTGTAAAAAAGGATGCGCTCAGTCGTCGTGGTTTTACCGGCGTCAATGTGCGCGGAAATACCGATGTTGCGGTAGCGGCTAATGGGGGTAGTACGTGGCATATCAGTCACCAAAGGCTCAATTCGGCTTGTGGCCGAACGAGCTCAAAAACAAATTAAAAACGGAAGTGCGAGAAGGCTTTGTTAGCCTCTGCCATACGGTGAACTTCTTCACGCTTCTTGACGGCGCCGCCGCGGCCTTCCGCGGCTTCCATCAGTTCGTTGGCCAGACGCGCGCCCATTGATTTCTCGCCGCGTTTACGCGCAGCGTCGCGAATCCAGCGCATCGACAGCGCCGAACGACGAGAAGGACGCACTTCAACTGGCACCTGGAAGTTGGCACCGCCAACACGGCGACTCTTGACTTCAACCATCGGCTTGGCATTTCCGAGCGCAGTTGAGAATATCTCCAGCGGATCCTTGCCGCCTTTTTTGCTGATGATGTCAAGCGCGCCGTAGACGATGCGCTCAGCGACCGCTTTTTTGCCAGCGGTCATGATGACGTTCATAAATTTAGAGATCTCGACATTGCCGAACTTAGGGTCCGGCAGTATGTCTCGTTTAGGTACTTCACGACGGCGGGGCATTTAAACCATCCTCAAAATTGGTGAAGCGCCAGCGAAGGGTGTGGCGCTTGGAGGTCGAGCACAACTCGACGGAAAATTACGATTTCTTCGGTGCTTTTGCGCCGTATTTGGAACGCGATTGCTTGCGATCTTTTACGCCGGCGGTATCCAACGAACCGCGTACCATGTGGTAACGCACACCCGGCAAGTCTTTTACGCGACCGCCACGGATCAGCACCACTGAGTGCTCTTGCAGGTTGTGGCCTTCGCCGCCGATGTACGAGATCACCTCGAAACCGTTGGTCAAGCGCACTTTGGCGACTTTACGAAGCGCCGAGTTCGGCTTCTTTGGAGTCGTGGTGTACACGCGGGTGCACACGCCGCGCTTTTGCGGGCCCTTTTCGAGCGCCGGACTCTTGCTTTTTGCAACGACCGGTGTGCGCCCTTGGCGCACTAACTGATTAATGGTTGGCATATTTCGCCTTCGTTTTTGTTGAACTTAGCTGCTACTGTTGGCAACTAAGCTTGGAAAGACCGCGATTATAGACCGC
>JAMHWA010000002.1:0-1097 GCA_035911175.1 Alphaproteobacteria bacterium | reverse complement strand
TTCCCGTATTTCGGTGGTATTGAGCACGAACACTTTCCGAACAATGCCGGAGCAGACGTCACCATTCGCACGGTTCCAGTCCGTCGCATTCAGTTAGGTAAAGCGGGTGACAAGCGTGAGGCGCTGGTCGCTACGGTATTTGACTTGCAGGTGGCAAATTACGGCGTAGCGCGTGGCCTGCCAGGTGAGTCGGCTGCGAAGACCTACGATGACGACCAACCCTACACGCCGGCATGGCAAGAAAAAATCACGGGAGTGCCACGCGAGCAAGTGTTGACGGTTGCTCGCCAGTTTGCAGAGAACGCTGACAAAACGCACGGCAAGTCGATGATCATCATCGGTGCGGCGATGAACCATTGGTATCACAGCGACATGAACTACCGCGGCGTTATCAACATGTTGATGATGTGTGGCTGCATCGGGCAATCAGGCGGCGGTTGGGCGCATTACGTTGGTCAAGAAAAATTGCGGCCGCAAACCGGATGGACGGCGCTCGCGTTTGCCCTCGACTGGATTCGTCCGCCGCGGCAACAAAACAGCACCAGCTTCTTCTACGCACACACTGATCAGTGGCGTTATGAAAAACTGGGTATGGATGAGGTCATCTCGCCGTTGGCCGACAAATCACGTTACGGCGGCAGCATGATCGACTACAACGTGCGCGCGGAGCGCATGGGATGGTTGCCATCAGCGCCACAAATGCAGACCAATCCGATGCAACTGGTTAAGGATGCGCAGGCGGCCAATATGGAGCCGAAGGATTACGTGGTCAAGGGGCTGAAGGATGGTTCGGTCGCCATGAGCTGCACCGACCCCGATCATCCGAACAACTGGCCTCGCAACATGTTCATCTGGCGCTCGAACTTGTTGGGCTCCTCGGGTAAAGGGCATGAGTATTTCCTCAAGCATTTGCTTGGCACCAGCAACGGTGTGCAGGGCAAAGATCTCGGTAAGGAAGAGGCCAAGCCCACAGAAGTAAAGTGGCACGACAAAGCGCCGGAAGGCAAATTGGATTTGCTGGTAACGCTAGATTTTCGGATGAGCACTACGTGCTTGTATTCGGACATCGTGTTGCCGACGGCTACTTGGTACGAGAA
>JAMHWA010000001.1:0-52890 GCA_035911175.1 Alphaproteobacteria bacterium | reverse complement strand
GCGTCTACCAATTCCACCACAGGGGCGCACTTTATGACCGTGCCGACTATGTGCCGACTAAGCCAATTTTTTAGCTTCTTACCAAACCTTGTATGCCCCTTACAAGTATTTGGTTTTCAGCAATTTTTATTCCTTCTTGCGTTTTTCTCAAAACCAGTTTTTGAATGATTTTGAGTCTAGCGCGTCTACCAATTCCACCACCGGGGCACTCAAAGAGCGGGCACTATAGCCGCGAAATAGAAATGGTCAACGGCAAGTTGCGGGTGGTGGCGCTTGGTGCTAGGGTGCGGCCATGATTTGCTGTCTCAACACGCTCCATCATCGTTTCGGCATGGCTGCTATCCTTATTTTGGGTGGGGTGTTACCGCTCGCGGGGGCGCTTATTTCGCAATATGGTTTTAGCTTTCACCCCTGCCATTTTTGCTTATTGCAGCGCTATCCCTACCTTGTGGTGATTGCCGCAGGGGTGCTGGTGCTGCTGGTGAAGCAGCGGGCAATGCTGTGGCGGCTTGGCGTGGCCATTGCGCTTTATGCGTTGCTGGTGACAGGGCTACTTGGGCTGATCCATACGGGGATTGAAACGAAGTATTTGCATTATGTCGGCGGCTGTGTGGCGCAAAGCGCGGCGGATGGGTCGCTCGAGGCGTTGCGCGCCGCTATTGCCAGCGCACCGCTGGTGGCCTGCGACCAAGCAACCGCGGTGTTCCTTGGCCTCTCGATGGCGACATGGAATGTGCTGTGGGCGGGCTTTGTGATGGTTCTTATTTTTTTGCACTATCGGTGCGATGGGAGACGGTATGACGGCCACGCATAAACGCGCATTACCAGGGGATTTTTCGCTGCGTAACCCTGCGGCAGCGGCGCTACGCGTCGACCATGCGGGCGAATATGGCGCGACACGGATTTACGCAGGCCAATTGGCAGTATTGAAGCGCCATGCCTGCGCCGAACAATTGAAACATATGGCGCAGCAAGAAGAGGTGCATCTTGCCACCTTCAACCAATTGTTGCCTGCCCATGGCGTGCGCCCAACCGTGCTGATGCCGCTGTGGCATGTCGGCGGGTGGGTGCTGGGTGCTGGCACGGCAGCACTGGGCGTGAAAGCCGCTATGGCCTGCACGGTGGCGGTGGAAACGGTGATCACCGAGCATTATAACGAGCAGCTGAACAGTGGCCATCTTGATGCCAGCTTGCGCCCCACCATCGAGAAATTCCGCGATGAAGAGCTAGAGCATCATGATATTGGCCTTGCCAATGATGCCGAACAAGCGCCGCTTTATGGAACACTCAGCACAGTGATTAGGGGGATCTGCAAGGGCGCCATCTGGTTAAGCGCGCGGGTATAGTGCTCCCTAACCCACGGGGGGCGCAAGGTTGTTGCGACGCAATATCAAAAACATTGGTAAACCCTTACTTTTCTAGTGAATTCTCCGTTATTTTATGGTACGGGTCTTGACTCAGGCATGGTGCAGCCCACATCAGATGGGCAAGCCTGAGGGCTGAACAAGCTAACCACCCAAACGGAGGCAAGTCATGGCAATGAGCATGTATCCCGATACCGACCTGTTAGGTGAGCCCTCGCTGGAGGAGCTGTTCGCCGAGCCGATTGTGCGCCTGATCATGAAGCGTGACGGGGTGGAAGATAAAGAATTACGCGGCCAAATGGAACGGGTGCGCAAGGCCTACCGCACGCTGGAAAAAGCGCAGTAGACGCACTGTCACATAATCTTCACACTTTCGGCCGCATGATTTGCTATACTGGTAGCATGAAGTTATTGCGCCCATTCGCTCTAGTCGCCCTGATGCTCGTTGCGGCCTCGTGCCGACCGTTGAGCCTGTATATGGTCGAGCCCAGTGGCCCACCAGAATATAAACTTGGCTGGGAAGATGGCTGCGACACGGGTCTTGCTGCGCAAGGCGGTATGGTGGCCAAATCGGTCTATGGCTTCAAAAAGCGCCCCGAATATATCGATAGTTCGCTTTACAACACCGCATGGAACGAAGGCTTTACCTATTGCCGCTTCTCGCTCGACCCTGTCGATAAGAGCCAGTGGTTTAACTAGCCCTTGCGTTGAAGGGGGTATCTTCATTCACCCCATTGCCTTTTTGGGCGGCACGCGCTTAAACCAGCGGCATGCGTTATCTGAAATCCATCCTTATTTTTATCGCCTCGATTTGGGGGGCGCTGCTGCTCTATAATACGTTTCTGCCGCCCATCTCGACCCTGATGATGGCGCGCGTGCTGACATTGCGGCATGTGGAGCGCGAATATAAGCCACTCAAGCGCATTTCCCCGAACCTTGTCCGTGCGGTGATCGCGGCAGAAGATGGACGGTTTTGCGAACATCGTGGCGTGGATTGGGTGGCGCTTCGCAACGTGGTGGCCGAAGTGGTGGATGAAGATGGCATGAGTGGTGGTGCATCGACCATCACCATGCAAACGACCAAGAACTTGTTTTTGTGGATGCGCTTCTCGTACCTGCGCAAACCCATCGAGATGCCGCTGGCCATGGTGCTGGATGCGTTATGGAGCAAGCGGTTGATGATGGAGCGCTACCTGAACGTGGCAGAATTTGGGCGCGGAATCTTCGGCGCGGAGGCAGCTAGTCGACATTATTTTCGTAAATCTGCGAACAGCCTGAGCCCGCGCGAGGCTGCGTTATTGGCCGCTATGCTTCCTAGCCCTATTCGCCGTAATGCAGCAAAGCCGACGCAGTTTGTTAGCCGCTATGCCAGCAGCATCGAGCGGCGCATGCATCAAGTGGATGCAAGCTGTGCGTTGCGTTGATGGCGATAGGAGGCTATTTTTGTAGCCGTGCCATCAACGATCTAAGTTCGTCATCCGTACTATGGGTAACCATATGGGCGCCACTGCCAACCGGCAGGTGGACCAAAAACGTATCTTTCTGCGCGGGCTTGAAATCGTTGGCATAGACCACGAACACATCGCCATTGGGCATGGTGAAAGTTTCTACGCCCTGCCCAAGGACAAACCATACGAGTTCCTCCATAGCTTCGGGGTCGGGGCGGTAGGGCGGTTGCATGCTGCTGAAGCGAATTTCTATGCAACGCACGTCGGCATGGCCTTCACGGAGCTGCTGGAGCAGGCTATACAAGTTCTCGGCTGTGGCGATGTGATTCATAGGGCTATTTTACTCCAAGAAGATGAGCTAAAAATGATGCGACTACCCTTAGAATTGCACGGCGTGTGCCAAGCATAAAATACATGTAATACAGTAGGTTGATTTTGCCCGTTCTATGATTTTTCTCGATTCAAGAATCGTTACGAGAAATTCTCTCAACTTTAGAAGGGTGGGTGCTTATGTTTTGACTTTGGAATGTGGGTGGAGTTAGGTGGTGGTTGCACACTTAGAGGTTGCGTATGCTACATACCGTGCTTATTGCGGAGGATGACCCGATTCAGCGCTTGCAGGTGCGCCGCATGCTGGAGAGCGAACTGCATGTTGAGGTGATTGATGCGGCCGATGGTGAAGCGGCGCTGATGTTACTGAACCAACCCCATGACCCACCAATTGCCGTTGCGTTGCTTGATTTAGACATGCCCAAAATGGGCGGCATGGAACTGCTGCAAAAAATGGCCGAGCGCGACTACCCCGTGCGCAGTATTGTGATTACGGGCAGCGAAACCATCGAGGATGCAGTGGAGGCCATGCGCCTTGGCGCCATCGACTTTATCAATAAGCCGCTGCAATATGAACGCTTGCTCACCTCGGTACGCAACGCCATTGCGATGTATGATCTGCGCGATGAAGTGTCGCGCTTGCAAGATAAGGAAGCGCCTGCGCTCAGGTTCGATGATTTGCTGGTGGTGTCGCCTGGTCTTGCACCAGCGATTGCGCTGGGGCGTAAGGCGGCGGGGTCGGATATTCCGGTGCTCATTACGGGGGAAAGCGGCGTGGGCAAGGAAGTGTTCGCACGCGCTATTCACCGCGAGAGCGCACGGCGCAACCAGCCGATGGTGGCCGTGAATTGCGGCGCCTTGCCCGATAATCTGGTGGAATCGACGCTGTTTGGCCATGAAAAAGGGGCATTCACGGGCGCCCTCAGCCGCTCGCTGGGTAAGTGCCGCGAGGCCGATGGCGGCGTGTTATTCCTCGACGAGATTGGCGATTTGAAAACCGAGACGCAGGTGAAATTGCTGCGCTTGCTGCAAGAGGGCGAAATTGAACCCGTGGGCAGCAGCAAAACCGTGAAAGTGAATGTGCGCATTATTTCGGCCACCAACCATGCGCTGGAGCAGCGGGTGAAGGACGGCAAATTCCGCGAGGATTTATATTACCGGTTGCAGGGCTTCCCAATCCACCTGCCCACCTTACGCGAGCGGCGCAGTGACATTGTGCCCCTTGCCAAGTATTTGTTGGCACGGATTGCAAGCGCAGAAAACCGCCCCGCGCTGAGCTTTAGTGCGGATGCCGAATTATGGCTCACCCGCCAAAACTGGGCAGGCAATGTGCGCGAGCTGCAGCATTTGTTGCACCGCAGCTGCTTAGTGAGTGATAGCGACCGCATTGATGAGGCCGCGCTCGCCAGTTGGAGCACTGGCCGTGTGGCATTGAGCAGTGGCGGCAGCAACCCCAATGCGATTGAGCTGTTTTCCGAAAATGGCCAGCCCAAAACAATGGAAGAGATTGAGCAAGAAGTGATTGCCCGCATTCTGACACACTACGATGCGCATGTTGGCAAAGCGGCCGCAGCACTGGGTATTGGCCAATCGACGCTTTATAAGCGCGTGAAGCCAACAGCGACCGCTAGCTAGATTTCTGCCAGACCAACGTCACCCAATCGCCCACCACAAGGCGCGCGCTGAGGGTGAGGCCGAGCGATGTGTAGGCTTGGGTGATTTGCGTTTCCTGCCACTGTAAAATGCCACTGAGCACCATGACGCCATCCGCAGCGAGGTGATGGCATGCATCATTTGCCAAACGCATTAATGGCTCGGCAAGGATATTCATGGTGATGAGATCATAGGGCGCGCGCGCTGCAATCTCACGGTGATTAAAACCATCGGCATGGATGGCGTGTAAATTTCCAATCCCGTTGCGTGCAGCATTCTCCTTGAGCGTTGCAACGGCCGATGCCTCGACATCCACTGCGACGACAGGGCAGCGAAATTTCTCGATAATCGCAAAGCTGATGATGCCCGAACCCGCACCCATATCGCAGGCGATGCATGGGGTGAACTCAGCGGGGTCGATCATTGCCAAGGCTTCGATCACCCCGCGCGTGGTGGGATGTGCACCATCGCCAAAGGCGTGAGCGCCAGCGGAAAGGGTGAGAGAATCCATGGGCAGCCTCACCGCCAGCGTTGTGGAATAACTACGCCGCCGTTGTCGATTCGTGAATCACGAACGCATCATCCCATGTGCCTTGGGTGGCCGCTTTGGCATATTCCGTCACGCGGTTTTCGAAGAAGTTGGTGTGCTCTACGCCGTTCATCAAATCATCGAGCCATGGGAGTGGGTTCTTCTCGATCTGATACATCGGTTGCAAGCCAAGCTGGCCCAAGCGACGATCGGCGATGAAGCGGATGTAGTTTTTCACTTCGTTCGGGGTGAGGCCTTGTACTTCACCCATACCGAAGGCGAGGTCGATAAAGGCATCCTCGTGCGTGACGATGGAGTTGCAGGCAACATAGAGTTTGCTGCGCAGCTCGTCCGTCCACACTTCGGGGTTCTCGTCGCAGAAGGTTTTGAACAGGCGTATGATGCTGGTGCAGTGCAGGGTTTCGTCGCGCACGCTCCATGTCACGATTTGCCCCATGCCCTTCATTTTGCCAAAGCGTGGGAAGTTGAGCAAAATGGCAAACGACGCAAACAATTGTAGCCCCTCGGTGAAGGCACCAAACACCGCGAGGGTGATGGCAATATCTTCCTTCGTGTTAACGCCAAATTGCTGCATGTAATCGTATTTATCCTTCATTTCTTTGTATTTCATGAAGGCTTGGTATTCGGTTTCGGGCATGCCGATCGTGTCGAGCAAGTGGCTGTAAGCCGCAATATGCACGGTTTCCATGTTGGAGAATGCGCTGAGCATCATCTGCACTTCGGTGGGCTTGAACACTTGGCTGTAGTGTTTCATGTAGCAGTTATTCACTTCAATATCCGCCTGCGTGAAGAAGCGGAAAATCTGCGCGAGGAGATTTTTCTCCGCCGGTGGCAGGTTCTTTTTCCAGTCGCGCACATCATCCGCGAGCGGCACTTCCTCGGGCAGCCAGTGAATGCGTTGCTGCATCAGCCATGCGTCATACGCCCATGGATAAGCAAAGGGTTTATAGATGGGCTTGGCATCGAGTAGTGACATGGCGGGCTCCTTGTATGCGTTTGATTATTTTTTTAGTCCTGGTACGAACGGATAAGGTTTTCCAACTATTTCGGCTTTATGGCGTTTATCGAAATATTGTAAGATTTTGGCGAAGCGCTGTTCTTTACAACCTTTTTTTCCTGCAGCCACCTCGTAAATTCTATTAGCGGCTTTTTTCTGCTCATCTTTGAGGTAGCGAACATAATCTTGCCTGAGTTCTGGGCTCGAAGGTATTTTAATCCTGTCGACATATGCGTCTTCGAATGCTTTCAGATATGCCTTACCCAAGTTGAGATAGCGCTTCTCTATAAACTCTTTTAGAGAGTCGTCGGTGCCAAGCTCTTTGCCGCAGCGCGCAATAATGGCTAGCCCGCCTGCAGCCAGTATATAGGGCTCCTCATAGACGCGCACGGTTTTCACCTTGGCCAAGTCATCCGCCGTGCGAATATTCCAAGTGAAACCAAACTGAGCGAGCGCTGCAATAGGAAACATAGCCATCGCGCATGCCAAGAGCAATCTGCGCGTTATTGGCATGCCAAGCATTCTTCATAAGTGGTGTTTTGCTTGGCCTTCAGGCTCATCTCGAGTTGCACTTCGGGCGCTTTGCTCGACACTTTGTCCGAGCGCTGCAACGAAGCCGAGCGGCAGTAATAGAGGCTCTTCACGCCTTTTTTCCATGCCATGTAGTGCAGCATATGCAAATCACGTTTGTGAATGTTGGCAGGCAAGAACAGGTTGATGGACGAAGCTTGGCAAATGAACGGTGCGCGGTCACCCGAGTGTTCGATCACCCAACGCTGATCCATTTCATAGGCCGTTTTGAAGGTGAGCTTTTCGTTTTCGTCGAGGAAATCGAGATGCTGTACCGAGCCCTCCTGCGTGGTGATGGATGACCAAATGTCGTCGTTATCCATGCCCTTATCAGCGAGCAATTGCTTCAAGTATTTGTTGCGCACTTGGAAGCTGCCCGACAAGGTTTTTTGCGTGAAGGCATTCGCCGCATAGGGCTCGATCCCTGGGCTTGCATTACCGCAGATGATGGAGATGGAGGCAGTCGGCGCAATCGCCATTTTGTTGGAGAAGCGCTCTTTGCTACCGAACTCCGCAGCATCGGGGCATGGCCCACGCTCTTCGCCCAATTTGAGCGATGCAGCATCGGCCTGCTTACGAATATGCTCGAACATTTTCTTGTTCCACACTTTCGCCATGACCGATTCGAACGGAATCATTTTGCTTTGCAGGTAGCTGTGGAAGCCCATCACCCCAAGGCCAACGGAACGCTCGCGCGATGCCGAATATTTGGCGCGTGCCATGGAATCAGGCGCGGTGTCGATAAAGTCCTGCAGCACGTTATCGAGGAAGCGCATGACGTCCTCGATGAAGGTGGGGTGCGATTTCCACTCGTCGAAATATTCGACATTGAGCGAGGAAAGGCAGCACACCGCTGTGCGGCTGACGCCGTGATGATCGAAGCCTGTTGGCAGCGTGATCTCGGAGCATAGGTTGCTCATTTTCACGTAGAGGCCAGCCTCTTTGTGGTGCTGCGGAATGGCTTTGTTCACCGTGTCGATGAAGATGATGTAGGGCTCGCCCGTTTCGATGCGAGTGGTGAGCAGCTTGGCCCACAAATCACGCGCCTTCACGGTCTCTACTACATGCTTGTCTTTTGGCGAGAGCAGATCCCATTTCTCGTCTTTCTCGACCGCTTCCATGAACGCATCCGTCACCGCCACACCATGGTGCAGGTTCAGCGCTTTGCGGTTGGGGTCACCACCGGTTGGGCGACGAATATCGATGAATTCTTCGATCTCGGGGTGCGAAATGTCGAGGTATACGGCAGAAGAGCCGCGACGCAGCGAACCTTGCGAAATGGCGAGTGTGAGCGAATCCTGAACGCGCACGAACGGAACGACGCCCGAGGTTTTGCCATTACGGCCAACTTTTTCGCCCAGCGCACGCAGGTTGCCCCAGTAGGAACCAATTCCGCCGCCACGGCTCGCGAGCCATACGTTCTCATTCCACAGATCGACAATGCCTTGCAGCGAATCTTCGGTTTCGTTCAAGAAGCACGAAATCGGTAGGCCGCGCGCTTTGGTGTCGGCTTTCAAGGTGCCACCATTGGACAAAATGGGGGTGGCGGGCATGAACCACATTTTGGAGATGTAATCGTAGATGCGACCCGCATGGTCTTCATCGTCGGCATAGAAACCCGCGACGCGCGCAAAAAGTTCCTGATATTTTTCATCCGGCAGGAGGTAGCGATCATCCAGCGTCGCACGACCGAAATCGGTAAGGTATTTGTCGCGCGAATAATCCAAGTTGATTCCGGTAGCCATGTCTCACACCTCGTTAACGTTTTTGTTGTTGGTCGGTTCCCTGTTTCCTAGGGGCGTTTTTGACGTTTTCAGCCTTTTTCGTCCCCGGAAGACGGATACTACATCTTGTGCCCCCCCTGTCTAGGCACAAAATTGTTATGGAATGAATATTTTCTGCTTGCATGGATATTTTCTGTTTTATTTCAGATAGTTAAATCTTGTGCATGGAAACCACATCGCGGAAAAATCGCCATACTACCCCCAACTGTTGCATAACAACATCTAGTGTGTCGAGCTGCGCGCCTACCACCTGCAGTTGACCACGACCTTAGCATCACACAAAGACACATCATGCCGACCCAAGCTAACCCAGTCACCCCACCGGTCAATCGGGAAATATCGGTGGATTATAACCTTTATATAGTGACGAAAAAACAGGCTTCTAGAGGAGTTATGCGAATATGCACACGCCATGCACAGGCTTATCCCGAGATGGCGAAGCGGCAGGATTAAAACCTTGTCATTGCACCACAAAATGCTTGGCCGCAAGCGCCCCCTCCTGTAAGGCCAAGCGCATGCACCCGTAGCTCAGCTGGATAGAGCGTTGCCCTCCGAAGGCAAAGGTCGGACGTTCGAATCGTCTCGGGTGCGCCATCATTTATCGACCAAGTAGTCAGCCGCGTAGTTATTCGTCGCCAAGCAGGGCTTTTGCGGCCGCGGCTTTCAGTGTCATAATGGGAATGGATGCATCATTCACTAAACGCAGTGCGGCTTCAATCATCTCGGGTGTGGATCCATAGGGTGTCGGGTTTTCTGAGACATCGTGGGTGAGAAAAACAATCCAACTGCGCGTTTGCACGGCGGTTGCAATAATCTCGGCCAGTTCTGCTTCATTCCAATGGCGTGATTCCAGGCTAACAACATAGATTTGTGCAAGGTCGACGGCGCCTGTGTTGAGCCCGCGCCGCACCCCACGGCATAAAGGAAAAAGATTTGAGGCCGCCCACTTTACGGGCAACGACACATCGCCAAACGGATAGGCAAAACTTGTCAGTGAAAATGTGTCACCAAGAATGGCACGAAGGCTGGCCGCATTTTTCTTGATAGTATCCGTAGTGAACCTTGAGCCTCTTTCGGGCAGGCGCGTATGTTCGAACGCATGACAACCAATTTCATGGCCATGAAAATCAATCTCTTTCAAGAGATCCGAAGTAAAGTATTCGATGCCATCCACCGTTTTACCCATGAACGCGACGGATGCAAAATAGGTGGCGTGCGCGCCAGCGGCTTCGATTAATTTGCCGCCGATGGTGTAGGCACTTGTGGGGAAATCATCGAAGGTGAAGCTGGCGACAGCGCGTGACAACATTAGGGGGGCGGCTTGGCTGCGATCGAGCAATGCGAGGCGATTACGAATGCGAGCCAGCATAATCTATCCTTATCGGTTACAAGGAAAAATATGAGCTATCCTCGACCTATATCGGTGATAGCATGTGCTACAATAACCATTCATCGCCGCGCCTTGCCTTGCGTAACAACAGCCATTCCGCGTAGGGGATGACCATCATATTGTTCAAGAAATTCAGTCAGTCTAGTATATCAGATTTGCTAGAGTTGAATGTGAAAGAATTGTGACATCTCGTATACGATAGCGGCTGGATTTAGAGCGTGTGAGATTACAAATGACGCGCCGTGCCAGCAGAAAAAATGCTCTGGAGAGGCATCTATCCATCTGTAATTAAGCAATAAAATAGTCGGGATTCAAAGTGGAGCTAAAAGCTGCTGGTGCCCACTGACGGAATCGAACCGCCGACCTGAAGTTTACAAAACTACTGCTCTACCAACTGAGCTAAGTGGGCACACGGCATGTGTTTAGTAGGTCATTATTGGGATTTCAAGCAAGGATGTGGGATTAGACTTCCTTAATCCAAGGCCGCGTGTTGCTGGGCTTGCTGAAATAATAGCCTTGAAGGTAATCGACACCCAGATCCATCAGCATTTTGGCGACTTCGCCCGTTTCCACAAATTCGGCGACGGATCTCAGGCCAAAGCCTTTGGTGAAATCGAGCAGGATTTTGACAAACAGGCGGCTATCGGCGTTATCCGTCAGGTCGCGGATGAAGGAGCCATCGATTTTGACGTAATCAATCGAAAGCGTTTTGAGCTGGCGGAAGGACGTGTAGCCCGAACCAAAATCATCGAGCGCAATCATGCAGCCGAGCGCTTGCACTTCGGCACAGAAGCGGGCGGAGTGTTTCAGGTCGCCATGCACGGCGGTTTCCGTGATTTCGACAATAAGGCGCTCGGCCACTTCAGGGTTTTTTTGCAGCAGTTCGGTCAGCAAGGTCAGCCAGCTACTATCCTGAATGGTCAGGTTGGATACATTGACGGCAAGGCGCACGGAGGCATCCATCCGCAGCTCGTTGACCACTTTTTCCAGCACGATGCGATCGATCATCGGGATAAAGCCCATGCGCTCGGCAATGGGGATGAGGGCGCCCGCTGAGGTGATTGAACCATCCTCGCCGCATAGGCGCAGGAGCGCTTCATAATGCGCGACCTCGCCCGTGTGGCTATCAATAATCGGTTGATAGGCAAGGCGGATGCGATTTTCCTTCACCGCTTGGCCAAGATAGTTGGCAAGCCCCATTTCTTCGCGGTGCTCGGCACCAGAGATATCTTCGCGCTCTATATCCCCGCCGGTATTTTCGGTGAGGATGACGAGCGCGCGGCCAAGAATTTCCTCAGGCTGCGACACGGCATCGGGCACGATTTGGTAGGAGGTGGAAATGAGGCAATGCAGCTCACCATAGCGCGAATTGTAGCTGTAGGAGCGAATGGCATCCTCGACATCGGCGCACCAGCGCTCGGCGGCGGAGTCGTTCGTGGCGGGCATGAGGATGCCGAATTGGTCGCGCTGGACGCGGGTGACGGAAGCTTTCGGCCCCGCTTTTTCATGGATGATGGTATAGAGCTCGTCCATCACGGCTTCGGCCACTGCCATGGAGTAACCCGACATGATCATGGCGAGGTTATCGATGGCAACGAGGACAAGGGCCGCTTGTTCTTGGGTGGTGCGGGCAGTGATCTCGAGCTTCGCCAGCGCGTCGATAAACGGTTGCGGATAGCCGCAGGCACCCAGCGAACTGGTCGCGCTTGCGGGCTGATCATGTTGGCGTCTAAACATAGGTTCTATACTTGCGATTCTGCTGCAAAGCGCAAGGTTCAAGCGCGGTTCGAAGGCATTATTCCTATTCGATGACGCATTATTGCTCAAAAAGTCACACGAGTCGCACCACCAGCAATGTCATGAGCAGGATAAGCCCTGCCCACTGATTGCTGATGAATAGCCTGCCTGCTTGCTCGGCCGTGCAGGGAAGCTGGCGGATTTGCCAGAGTAGCTGGGCGGCCATCAGGGCAAGGCCGAGATAATAAACAAGGTCGAGGTGCAGTAAGGCACCCGTGAGGGCAAGCAAGGCCAGCATGAGCCCATAGCACGCCGCCACAAACCAGCGAATGCGGCCAAGCCCTACGCGCCGCGCGGTCGAGCGAATGCCCACGGTGGCATCATCGGCCATATCCTGCACGGCGTAGATGGTGTCGTAGCCCAATGTCCACAGCACACTGGCGGCATAGAGGGTGAAGGCGGGCAGGGCGAGCGGTGCATCCGCCGCCAGCCAGCCAAACAGCGCCGCAAGGTTGAAGGTAAGACCCAGAAAGATTTGCGGCCACCAGGTGAGGCGTTTCATCCATGGGTAAGCGGCAATCATCGGCACCGCGAGCAGGGCGAGGAGAAACACCTGCAACGGCAAGCTAAGGGCAAGGACAAGCGCAGCAAGCAGCAGCAGCGCCAGCAAGGCGAATGCGTGCCACAGGGGTATTGCGCCGCTGGCCAAGGGGCGGTGCTTGGTGCGCGCCACCCGTGCATCCAGTTTGCGGTCGGTGATGTCGTTGATGATGCAGCCGCTGGCGCGGGTGATGGCCGCGCCCAGCAGCATGGTCAGCATCAGCGCGCCCGTATGTTCGCCACCCACCAGCGCCACCGCCCAGCCAGCAGGGAAGAAAAGTAGCCAGATGCCAATAGGTTTATTGAGGCGAGTGAGGGCAATGTAGGGGGCAATTGTCATGAAATTGTCATCAATCTGTCATGGGATTGTCATGGTTGCGGGGTAGACATGCGCCTTCATACTATAAAATGAGGGTGATGTGACTAGCGAAAATAATCAAGACGTAATGGCAACTCCTGAGTGGATGATGGTCGGTCAAGTGCCAGCGTATGTTGGGGAAGTGCGCACCGTAACGCGATTGGATCGCGTGAAGGTCAGTGAACCTGAGAAAACAAGCGATGCCTCATGGCGCAAAGGCTGTGAAGCGGCGATTGATGCCTTTATGGAAGCGACACGTGACCGCGCCTTGGAAAACATAACGGAGCGCCAACTGGATGAGAAGCGCGATGCATTGGATGCGGCGCTGAAAAAGGCTGGCGTCGAATATGTCGCGCGCATAGAGATTAAAAATAAATTAAGCGATGAGGCGCTTGGATTAAAGGCAAAAACACCCAAGAAAATTGAGTTCTTGAAGGCGTCGCAGCCTGTGACAGAGATGGATGCCGATCAGCCTGAACCGCAAAAAGTGGCCGCAGTGAAAGCACCCGAGCCAGAAAACCCCTCGATTGCCAAAATGCGGCTTGTCACGCTGCCATTACACAATCGCATGGATGTGTTGATGGGGCGGCTCACAGATTTTTGGGGAGTAAATAATCGTGAGCTGTATGTGTTTAACCGCTACTTCAAAAAGAACTACGCGAATGCAAATGAAGAGCAGCGAGCTGATTTGGCAACCACGTTTCGCACCTTGCTGCGGAAGTCGGGTTTGTCGGATGACGTCATCGAGGCCGTGGTTAACTATCGTGTAGGGGCGGCGCTAGGCATTACTATCAAGGGGCCAACGCCCCAAAAATCTTTGTGGGTTGAGTGGCCTTGGGTTAAGCATGAGGCGGAGGTTGCGGCACCCGAACCAGCGCTAGCCCCCGACAATACATCGCTCGACAAAATGCGGAGCATCACGCTGCCAGCGGATGGCAAAATGGATGTGTTGATGCATCAGCTGGCCAATCATTGGAGTGGAAATAATCGTGAATTGTTTCTGGTTCACTGGCATTTCAAAAAAAACTACGCGAATGCGAATGAAGAGCAGCGAGCTGATTTGACAACCACGTTTCGCACTTTGATGAAGCAGGCGGGTTTGTCGGATGACGTCATCGAGGCCGTGGTTAACTATCGTGTAGGGGCGGTACTAGCCAAGAAGAGCAAGGACAATACGCCCAAGAAAACCCAGCCTGTTGTGTTGGATTGGGCTGGGCCCGTGTGGCAGACTTCGGCGCTGGAACCAGCGCCAACAATCACGGACACGGCGCCAGTTGTTGAAGAGCCAAAGGCGAAAGACATTCCTCAGGCGGTGGCGGATGAAGTGCCGCCGCAAATGCCCCAGCCAGAAAAAGCACAGGGTGGTGATCTGGAAGGATTCCGTCGGCACATGAGACAACGTTACACTTGTGCGAACAGCACAGAGAAAGGCGTGTTGTCGAACGCATTGCGCGCGGTGATGGACGAAGAAGGTGTGCCCGCAAAAACCCGTGAAGCCGCCATACGCGACCTATTGGGGCTGCAAGCGAAGCGTGGCGAGCGAAACGATTGGCAGGAGCGCGCCGCAAGGGATGCCAGCTCGGCGAAGGTGCGCTAGTTCGCACCCAGCCGCCGGTGACTTAGGGGCAAGTGTCATCAAATTGTCATGCAGTTTATGGGTGAAATAGGCTATGATTTACAGCAAATCACATAAAGAAACAGGCCTTTTATGATGGATCGATGGGCTGAATTATTGCACAAAACGCGTGGGCGTAATGTGTCCACAAAGGTGGATGCCTATAAGCAAGCGTATTTGGCGCTTTATGATGCACCCGAGGATGAGAAGGCAGCGAGTGCCGAAAAAGCAGCATGGAAAAACCTCATCAACGCGTTAAAGAATGCTGATATTTTCGGTACGCACGCGAAGCTAAAAGCGCATTGGCAGAAGGAAGCATTGGCCGCGCGAGGCATTAACGTTGAGGATGCTGATGCATTCGTCGGTGGACAAACACGTTGGCGCGCGCGGGTGAGTGAGCCAACTGAAACGCCCGCAACGGAAGTGAACCCATTGCAGCAGATAATGTCAGGCTGGTCGCGCTAGGCGCATCACTGTAAATATGCTGGAAGCGCCAGCATGTTTGCGCTAAACCCAATCGCATGACCAAACCCCGCTATCGCCTTGCTGTGGATGCTGCACTTTCGCCCAATGCGCGGGTGAGTTTGCGCGACAATGCAGCACATTACCTGACCAGCGTGTTGCGGTTGCAAGTGGGGGCGGAGCTGCTGCTGTTCACCAAAACCGATGGCGAATGGCTGGCGAGTATCGAGGAAATTCGCAAAAAGGAAGTGGTGTTGGCGCTCGGCGGAACGTGCCTGCGCCCGCCGGAGCATCCGCTTGGGCTTACGGTATGTTTTGCGCCCATTAAAGGTGGGCGGTTGGAAACCATTATCGAGAAAGCAACGGAGCTGGGGGCGAGCGTGCTTCAGCCTGTCATCACCGCGCGCACGATTGTCGACAAGGTGAATATCGCACGCGCGGAAACCATCGCGCGTGAGGCGGCGGAGCAGTGCGAACGCATCGACTGGCCCGAGATTCGTGAGCCCGTGAAATTGCTGCGCCTGCTGGGCGATTGGCCAAGCGATGTGCCGTTGATCTATGGGGATGAGAGCGGCGGGAGTAGTAGTATCATTGAAGGGGGCATCGCCCCTTACGCTTCGCTGACCCCCTCCGCAAGCGGCTCGGCGCAGCCTACACATGGCTCAACTAAACCTATACCCAAACAATGGGGTATTCTCGCTGGCCCCGAAGGCGGTTTCACGCCCGACGAATTTGCTGCACTGGCGAAAGTAAACGCCGCGCGCGGGGTGAGTTTGGGGCCGCGCATCTTGCGGGCGGATACGGCGGTCATTACCTTGTGCGTCGCCACCCTGATGGCGTGGGGTGATTGGAAGGAACGGCCACGCTTTGTGGTGGATGGAGAAAAATGATGACCGCAACCAATGCTCTGAAATCCAATGCGCCAAGCGCGGTGATGGATATTTTAAAACAACTGGCCGACACGCGCGGTGAGGAAATTACGGCGTGGATGGAAGCGCGGGCGATGGAATCGGGCGTTCCGTTTTATTCGTCGGTAGATGTGCGCCATGCGGGCTATAAACTAGCGCCCGTTGATACCAACTTATTTCCCGCAGGTTTCAACCAGCTTTCGGCAGCGGCACGCAGCCGCGCGGCGGTGCGGATTGCTGCACGGCTAGAGCGCTATGGATTGCGTGCGCAGAATGAGCCGTGCGGCGCAGCGGGTAAACGGCGCGTGCTCGTGATTCCCGAAAACCATACGCGCAACACGGGCTATATCGATAACCTTACTGCCTTGCTGGCCATTTTGCGCGAAGCAGGCTGCGAGGTGGAGCTGGGCAGTTTGGCGGCAACCGACACACCGATTGACGTAGTGAACTCGGCAGGCGAGACATTGCGCGAAATGCCGCTGGCTCGCCATGGCAGTTTGCTAAAAACCGCGAGCGGCTTTTGCCCGCAACTGATTTTGCTGAATAACGACCTCACGGCTGGTTTTCCCGATAGTTTGCGCGGGGTGAGCCAGCCGATGGTGCCACGCCCCAGCCAAGGCTGGCACCGCCGTCGTAAATCCATCCATTTCGAAGCGTATGACAAATTAGCGCGCGAATTTGCCACCGCGTTTAACATCGACCCATGGCTGCTGAGTGCGGAATTTCACAAGTGTGGCCGTGTGAATTTTAGTGAGCGCCAAGGCCTCGAATGCGTGGCGATGGGGGTGGAGAAGGTGCTGCACAAAATCCGCGCGCATTATGAACGCTATGGGATTGCGCAGGAACCCTATGTCTATGTGAAGTCCGATTCGGGGACGTATGGCATGGGCATCATGACGGTGAAATCGGGCGATGAGATGCTCGAGATCAACAAAAAAATCCGCAACAAAATGAACGTGATTAAAGAAGGCGTGCAATCGACCGAGGTGATCATTCAAGAAGGCGTGCCGACGGTGGATGCCATCGATGCAGCACCTGCCGAGCCGATGATGTATCTGGTCGATGGCCATGCGGTGGGCGGTGCTTACCGCGTGAACAGCGAGCGTGATGCGCAAAACAATTTGAATGCGATAGGCATGCGCTTTGTCGGCATGTGCGATGAGGCCGAGGCGGATGCCGCCCATGCCGCGCTGCCGCCTTGTCAGTTTGGTGCCTTAGGCCTGATTGCTGAACTTGCCAGCATTGCCGCCAGCCGCGAGGAATACGGTGAAGGGTATAGTATTTGATGAGTGTAGGAGACCTTGTCCCCTACGCCGCTTCGCTCCTGACCCCTGCCGCACGCGGCTCGCGCCATAAAGCGCTATGCACGCAAGGATACGCTGGCTCATGGCTGGCTTGCCCAGCTTGCACCTGCTATGATTAGCCCTCCTCCCCAAATGGGGAGGAGGTGGTAAGCCTACGCGAGGTGATATTACTCGGTAATGGCTATGCCTTTGCGTTGGCGTAGCTTATGCAGCTTATCTTTGATGAGCAGCCGTTGTTTTTTCAGCGTGATAATGCGAAACCAATCCGGATTCTTCTTTTTGGTTTCATCATCAATATGGAGTTGAATCGCTGCGGATTTGCTCATGAGCGATTTGATCATCTTGATAGGCTTCAATGGATTCATTTTCATCAAACTCTCCTAAGTTAGTGTTTAGGGAGATTTCTGATGCAACCATCGGCGCACCAGGAATCTCCCGATGCGATCCGACATCACGCCATGATTCGGCGCCAGAGGGGCCCGGTTCGCATGAAAATATATGGGGAGCTGAAAAACGGGTTTCAAGGAGGGGATGAAAAGTAGGTGTGCAGTGCACAAATTATGTTAGCGCACCCGTGATTCAGGGAAGATAATACGCACGGTGGTGCCATGTCCGACTTCGCTGGTGAGCTGGAGTTTACCGCCATGTAGCTCGGCGAACATTTTACACAGTGGCAAGCCAAGGCCGGTACCCTCGTGGCTTTGGCTGCGATGGACTTGGCCAAACACCGCGAGCGCTTTGGGGATGTCCTCGGCGGGGATGCCGATACCTGTATCGGTCACCGCAAGGTGCATTTGGCGGTGTTGGTCGAGCCGCACACTAATGGTGATAGTGCCGTGAGAGGGTGTGAACTTGATAGCATTCGATAGCAGGTTAAGCAAAATCTGACGGATTTTGCGTTTGTCGGCCATCAGCAATGGTAGGAAATCGGCCACATCCGTCACCACGCTGATGTTTTTGGCCTTGGCGCGCTCGGCAATAATGCGGGCGGCTTCGGCCACCGAGCGGTTCATGTCGACCTCTTCCTCGTAAAGTTCCAGCTTGCCCGCTTCGCCTTTGCTGAATTCGAGAATATCGGAAATGAGTTGCAGCAGATGCGTGCCACATAGATTAATATCCTGCACGCGCTCTTTCTGTTTTTCGTTCAGGCCACCAAAATAGCCCGCACCCAGCATTTCCGAAAAGCCAATAACAGCATTCAATGGCGTGCGTAATTCATGGCTCATATTGGCAAGAAATTCTGATTTGGCTTGGCTGGCAAGGATGGCCGATGCCTCGGATTCCTCGACCCGAATAATTTGTTTGGCCATGTTGAGTGCAAAATAGGAAAGCACCGAACCAAAGATGGTGAAAATGGCAAGAAAGGAAATATCCTTGGTGCGCGCATCGCGCCAACTGTCGAGGAAATCGGTTTCATCGATAACGATAGCGGAGATAACACCCAAGTTTTTAAGACGGCTGTAGGAATAAATATTGATGTGGTTATCAAAGGTTTTGATATCGGTGATGATACCTTTTTTCTGAGTGTTTTTGCGTGCGTCCGCTGCAATGAAATCAAGCATGAAACGACTTTTTTCATCCTCGTTGCCGCTATTATAGAGCAAGGTTCCATCTTCGAGCATGAGGCTCAGGAAGCGATTGCTGCCTTGATCGACCGAAGCGAAGAACTCGCTGAAATAGGTGGGATCGAGCGCTGCCACCATGACACCACCAAAGGTGCCATCGAGCTTATTGATGCGGCGGCTCATAACGATGAGCTGCGGATGCACCTTGCTGCGTGTGTTAAGCTTACCGATGAACGTGCCTGCCTCGGTATCATCTTTAACGGCAAGAAACAGTGGGTTGGTATCGACTGCATCTTCGTAATTATACCAATCATCGTAGCCACGTTTGTTGGCGGCAACATTGATGGTTCCGCGCTCATCCACCAGCATCATGGCCATGATCTGTGGTGTTTCGTCGACCCAGAACCTGAAATTATTCTCCATGTCGTGCGGCAAATGACCACCAAACATGGTATTGAAATACTGGCGTTCCACCGCGCGCTGAAGCACAAGATCGACACCGAGTAGTGTCAAATCCACCTGATCGGAGAGGATGCTAGTGAGGCGTTTGGCGTTGAGTTTGGCATCGGCAATGGAGGTCTCGTAAGCCTTGGAGGCTTGATAGGCCACAAACACACAAAAGAGCAGCATGATGAGTGCGGAGAAAGCAATCAGTGTCTTGGCTTTGGGCGAACGTCCCCGTCGACCACCGATCAGGGGGGCGGAAATAGGCTTGAGGGATGTAATATCGGACTTCTCCATCGTGTCCTCACTATGCCAGCGGGATATTAAATAAACGCTAACAAAAGGTTACGATAGGGTTAGGATTTGCCAATCAGGACGCTAAACCGACTAACCCATTGATATAAATAGATAGAACAATAGATTATTATCGAGCCTTTGCATCTTTCTGCTGTGTTTTTGTCTGATAATAGGTATGGTTAACCTATGGTTGCACGCATTCATACGGTTGCATTTCAGGGAATTGAGACATTGTCCGTCGAGGTGCAGGTGCATCTGGGCGCCGGTTTGCCAGCCTTTACGGTGGTAGGGTTGCCCGATAAGGCCGTGGCCGAATCACGCGAGCGGGTGCGTGCAGCGCTCAGTTCCATGGGTGTGCAACTGCCCGCCAAACGCATTCTCGTCAACCTTGCCCCTGCCGATGTACAAAAAGAAGGCTCGCATTTCGATGTGCCGATTGCACTCGCCATGCTGGTGGCACTGGGCATGATTCCGGCCGATGCATTGGAGGGATTTGTTGCGCTGGGTGAGTTGGCGCTCGATGGCCAATTGCAGCCCGTCGCGGGTGTGCTGCCCGCAGCGCTGGGGGCGAGTGCACAAAATAAAGGGATTATTTGCCCTGCTGATAATGGTGCCGAGGCGGCGTTCGCAGGGGACATTGATATTCTTGCGCCACACTCATTGCTCGCGCTCATCAATCACCTCAAGGGTCAGCAAGTGCTGGCGCGGCCTGAGGCATCGCTGCAGATGACGGATAGCAAAGGACCTGACCTTGCCGAGGTGCGCGGGCAGGCGGTGGCCAAACGCGCGCTCGAGATTGCGGCGGCGGGTGGACACAATTTGCTAATGATTGGCCCCCCAGGTTCGGGCAAGTCGATGCTTGCCGCATGTTTGCCCCGCATTTTGCCGCCGATGACGCCTGAGGAAATGCTGGAAACGAATTTGATAGCGAGCGTCGCTGGAAAATTACTGAAGGGCAATTTTAGTGGCACGCGACCCTTCCGCGACCCGCACCATTCGAGCTCCATGGCATCTATGGTGGGTGGGGGCAGGAAGGCGGTGCCAGGGGAAATTTCATTGGCACATCACGGTGTCTTATTCATGGATGAACTCCCTGAGTTCCCGCGTGGCGTTCTGGAATCGCTGCGCCAACCGCTGGAGACAGGCACGATTGCGATTGCCCGCGTCGAGGCGCACGTGACGTACCCCGCGCGCTTCCAGATGATAGCGGCGATGAACCCGTGCAAATGTGGCTACCTTGATGATGCGGGGCGTGCCTGCAACAAAGCGCCGCGCTGCGCGGGCGATTATCAGGCGCGCATTTCCGGCCCGTTGCTCGACCGCATTGATTTGCATGTGGATGTGCCCGCGGTGGATACGCTTTCCATGCTGACCCCTGCGGATGCGGAACCAAGTGCGGTGGTGGCTAGCCGTGTGCTGCGTGCCCGCGAACGCCAGCAAGAACGCTTCGCGCGCATGGGCATCGACGCACGAACCAATGCGCAAGTGAGTGGTGATAAATTGCAAGAGATGGTGCAGCTGAATGCCGAAGGGCGCGCACTGTTGGAACACGCAACCAAAACGCTGCAACTGAGCATGCGCGGCCTGACCCGCGTGCTGCGCATTGCGCGCACGGTGGCGGATTTGGAAGGGGCAAGCGATGTGAGCCGCACGCATTTGGCCGAGGCGCTGAGTTACCGGCAGCAGACACAAGGCCGCTTTCTTGATGCAGCATAAAGGAGACAAAATGTTCACCGAAGCCACCCAAGATGATTGCGATGCCGTTGCGACCCTAGCGCAAAAAACCTTTATCGATACGTTTGGGCATCTCTATCGTCCTGAAAATCGTGAGGCGCATGTTGCGCAAAAATTTAGTGCAGCATTTTTTCGTGAAGCGCTTGCTGCGGGCAATACTATTCTGATGTTGCACGATGCGGGAAAGCTGATTGGTTATGCCAAAGTGGGGCATCTCGCGCTGCCGGTGAAGCCGCCTATTCCGCGTGGTGCGCAGGAAATTCATCGGGTGTATGTCGATAAGGAATTCCAAGGGCGGGGCTTAGGCAAGGCGATGATGCTGCATATTCTCTCGCTGCCGCGTATTGCATCTGCTGCTGCAGTCTATCTCGGTGTGTGGGAAGAAAATGTGCGCGCGCAGCATTTGTATACGCTGTATGGGTTCGAGCCGGTGGGGAAATATTTGTATCAGGTGGGGGATCAGAGCGATCAAGAAATCATTATGGCGAGAATGAGATAGTCTTTCATATGTATCAGAGAGATTTACATGAAAAAATTAGCGCGGCGTTAAGCAAAAAATTCGATGAATTATCAGTGCAGGATGGGCAGGAAGAATACCTAGCCTTGTGCGGTACAGCAGAGCACCACTTAAACCATTGGAACAAGTGGAGTAACGATCTTGGGCAATTCAAGCACATGGTCCCCAAGGCTGAAGTAGCGCTACTGGGTGTTTTGAATAATCTTGCAGCATTTGGGGATCAAACGTTTGTGACGTTGCGCGATGATTTAGCAAAAGTGATACAAGCTACCTCTGTTAACCAAGGCAGATTCTAGCCAGCAAGCCCAATCAACCCTGTTTGCGGTGAGCTGGCACTGGCGTGCAGGCGTTTGGGCATGCGGCCAGCAAGGTAAGCAAGGCGGCCAGATTCCACCGCGAGTTTCATGGCGTGTGCCATCATCACCGGGTCACGCGCTTCCGCAATCGCGGTGTTCATCAGCACGCCATCGCAGCCGAGCTCCATGGCAATCGCAGCATCGGACGCAGTGCCCACGCCTGCATCGACAAGGATGGGCACGGAGGATTGCTTCACGATCATCTCGATGTTGAGCGGGTTTTGGATGCCAAGCCCCGAGCCAATGGGCGCAGCGAGGGGCATGATGGCGGCGACACCGAGTGCCTCGAATTTTTTGGCGCTGATGGGGTCGTCGTTGGTGTAGACCATGACCTCGAAACCCTCTTTCACGAGTGTTTCGGCGGCTTTTAGGGTTTCTTCAACATCGGGGAACAGGCTTAGCTTGTCGCCAATGACTTCGAGTTTCACCAATGTCCACCCACCCAGCTCACGCGCGAGGCGCAGGGTGCGCACCGCTTCCTCGGCGGTGTAGCAACCGGCGGAGTTGGGTAGATAGGTATATTTCTCGGGCGGGATGGCGGCTTGCAGACTTTCTGCCCCCGTATCTGCCAAGTTCACGCGGCGCAGGGCGACAGTGACAATCTCGGCACCCGATGCTGCAATCGCGGCTTTGGTTTGAGCCATGTCTTTATACTTACCGGTGCCGACAAGTAGGCGCGAACTAAACGTGCGCCCCGCAATAATTAAAGGGTCGTTCATCAGCCACCCCCAATAAACCCGACGATTTCAATCGCGTCGCCATCCATAATCGGTGTGGTGGCGTAGGCGCTGCGGGGGACGATGTCGCGGTTCAATTCAATCGCTACTTTGCGCGAATCGAGGTTCAGTTCAGCAATCAGGTCACTCACCATTTTTAAATTCGCGAGCGAGCGCTGCCCGCCATTCACGGTGATTTGCGCTGTTGTGTTCGATGTGTTAAGCATGAGGCATCTCTAGGCGATTACGCATAAAAGCGCAAGAAATGAGGAAATATGCCCACTATTACGATTCTCAATGGCCCGAATTTGAACCTGCTGGGCACGCGCGAGCCCGAGATTTATGGCACGACGACCTTGGCGGATATTGAGGCAATGTGCCGCGAAGCGGGCAAGAAACATGGGTTCGATGTCGATTTTCGCCAAACGAACCACGAGGGCGTGCTGATTGATTGGGTGCAGGAGGCGGGGCGTACCTCGGCAGGCATCATCATCAACGCGGCGGGGTATACGCATACTTCGGTGGCGCTCTATGATGCGTTGAAAGCGGTGAAGATTCCCATCATCGAGGTGCATATTAGTGACCCCAAAACACGCGAAGCGTTTCGGCACCATTCCTACATCGAGCCTGTGGCGGCGCGCAGCATTTGCGGGCAGGGCGCGAAAGGGTATGTAATGGCGATTGAGGCGTTGGTCGCTTGACGGAGAACGAACCCCTCACGCCGGATATGCTGCTGGTTGCGTATGCCAACGGCTATTTTCCGATGGCCTTGAACAAGGATGACCCCGAGCTGTATTGGTTCAGCCCCGAGGAGCGTGGGGTACTACCACTAGATACATTCAACATCCCCCGTGGCCTCGCGCGGGCGATGAAGAAGCATGATTATATCATCACGGTGGATACGGCGTTTGAGGAGGTGATTCGCGCTTGTGGCACACTGACGAACGAGCGCGACGAGACATGGATCAACGAGAATATTGTGCAGCTTTACACGGCGCTGTTTGAGATGGGCCATGCGCACAGCGTGGAGGTGTGGCAGGAGGAGAAGCTCATCGGCGGCCTCTATGGAGTCTCCCTCGGCGGGGCATTTTTTGGCGAAAGTATGTTCAGTCGTGCGCCGGATGCGAGCAAAATAGCGCTGGTGCGCTTGGTCGAAATTCTGCGTGCGGCAGGGTATGAATTGCTTGATACGCAATATGTGAATGATCACTTAAAGCAGTTCGGTGTCGAAGCGTGGCCGAAGGAACGCTATATGACAAAATTAGAAAATGCCCTCAAGGCATCGCCTAACCCGAGCAAGCGTTTTTCGACCGCTTCGGTGCGTAGTGGTGCGGCTTCCTCATCAAGCTTAAGCGATGTCTGACCATCGTGGAAGCTGAGGGTGGCGTGGTGCAAATTACCGCCGCGCCCGCCTGAGAGTTGGAAGGCAAGGTTGGCTGATAAGCCGACACAACGCGCCCATAAACGCTCGCGTTCATCGAGTAGCTTGAGATCGCTTTTGTCACCTTTCCAGCGGCTGGAGTAACGGTAGTAGAGCGCCAGCGCCAGCATGAGGCGTTCCTTGTGGTCGATACCTTTCAAGGAGGATTGCAAGATGCGATGATACGCCCAGTTAGAACGGAAATTGGGGTCGATGCTCCATGCCAACTCGGACAGTTTGCATAAGCCCCGACGAATGCGCCGCCATGCAATCGGTTCATTCGCAAAAAGTGGTGTCATCCAATCATACAGCTCGCGGCCATAGGTGCCAGCGCGGCCAATGAGGGCAGCTAAATCGTTGGCGCTGGCGAGCAGGGCATCCTCGCGCTGCACTTTGGGTTCAAGCAAATCGAAGAAGAAGCCTTCGCGGATACCGCTGACGGAAAGGCGTACTTCGGGCGCGCCAGTGTAGGCCATCAGCTGATGCAGCACCATGGCGGTGGGGACAATAGTGCCAGCACGTTTCTCGGAAATACCTGGAAGCGCTTGCAGTTCCGAGGGTGATAGTTCGAGCAACTTCTCGCGGATTTGGCCGACGGTGCGGCGGCTCATATGGTATTCGTGCACGAGGTCGAGCGGGTAGTTGGTTTTTTTCATGTGCAGTTTGGCCAGTGCGCGAAAGCCACCACCAATGGCATAAATGCACGGCGGTGCAGAATCCTTGAGCCAAGGAATGGCCTTGAGTTCGCTCTTGATGAGGTCTTCCATTTTATCGCGCTTACCATCCGTCGCATCGACAATGCGCAGGCCACCCAAGTGACAGCTGGCGCGTTCGCCGACACTGCTGCGCTCGACCATGGCGAGTTCCATGGAGCCGCCGCCCAAATCTGCCGAGATGCCAAATGGCTCGTGGAAAGAAGAGAGGACGGCCTTGGCAGCTAGCTCCGCCTCCCGCTCGCCACTGATGACGGTGATTTTGATGCCATGCGCTTTCTCGAGTCCGCGCACGAACGCATCGCCGTTGGTTGCATCACGCACGGCGGCGGTGGCGATGATATCGAGGCTAGCCACCTGTAAGCGATTGGCCATGACAAGGAAGCGCGCAATCGCCCCTTCCGCCTGTTTCACGCCCTCGGGATTCAGCTTGCCGCTTTTGGCAAGCCCCTTGCCCAGCGCGCACATATATTTCTCGTTGAACAGCGGCAGCGGCACGCGTTTAAGCGCGTGATACACCACCATGCGCACGGAGTTCGAGCCGATATCGATGATGGCGATGAGGCCCTTAGGATGGTCGGCGGTGGGGATGTTATAAGTAATGGTCATAGTGAAAAATAACCCGTGTCATTTCTGTGGCCGATTGCGTTGTCGTATCCGGTGCTCGAATCCTCACGTAGCGCTGCTACGCTGCGGTTCTGCGCGTGCCAACTCCTAGCACTTGGCTCATATAAATGACACTTATGCTGGTGAAAATTCATTTTTTCACTTTCTTTCTTGCCGCAGGCTTCACCACTTCATCGCCGACATTGCCGACCATTTGTGCGAGGGCTTTGCCGCGACCCGAAAGCGACGGGTTGTGCATGAAATAATCGTGCGCGGCGAAGGCGGCACTCTCGTTGCTGATACGGTGATAGGTGCCGTCGGCACTCAGGCGCCAGCTTTGGCGGGCGTCTTTTAAATTCGCCACCATGATTTGGTCGAGCACTTGGCGGTGCACCGTGGCATTTTCAATCGGCACCATGGCCTCGACGCGGCGATCCAAGTTGCGGCTCATCCAATCCGCCGAGCCGATGAACACTTTGGCTGCGGGCGATGGCATGGGTGCGCCATTGCCGAAGCAATAGATGCGTGCATGCTCGAGGAAACGGCCGACAAGGCTTTTCACATGGATGTTTTCGGAAAAGCCTGTGATGCCCGGTTTCAGTGCGCAAATGCCGCGCACCACCAGCTCGATTTTGACACCCGCTTGGCTTGCAGCATAGAGTGCATCAATCACGTCCTCATCGACCAACGAATTCATTTTTGCCCAGATGGAAGCAGGTTGACCGTTGCGTGCAAACTCCATTTCGGCGGCGATGAGTTTCATCAGCTGTTTGCGCAGGGTGAGGGGCGCGACAGCAAGTTTTTTGAACTTCACGGGCTTGGCATAGCCCGTGATGTAGTTGAAGACATAGCCTGCGTCTTGGCACAATGCCGCATCCGAGGTGAAGAAGGAAAGGTCGGTGTAGAATTTGGCGGTGGCGGGGTGATAGTTGCCCGTGCCGAAATGGGCGTAGCTGCGAAGTGTGCCATGCTCGCGCCGTGTGACGAGCGAGAGCTTGGCGTGGGTTTTCATCTCCACAAAGCCATAGACCACCTGCACGCCTGCGCGCTCCATGCTGCGGGCGAGGCGGATGTTGGCTTCCTCATCGAAGCGCGCTTTAAGCTCGACCAGCGCGGTGACGCTTTTGCCATTTTCAGCCGCAGCAATCAGCGCCTTTACAATCGGTGAATCGTGGCTGGTGCGGTAGAGCGTTTGCTTGATGGAGACGACATTCGGGTCACGCGCGGCTTGCTCGAGGAATTGTACCACCACGTCGAAGCTTTCATACGGGTGGTGGACGATGATGTCCTTCGCATGAATGGCGGCAAAACAATCGCCGCCAAAATCGTTCACGCGCTCGGGGAAGCGCACTTTGAAGGGCGTATATTTCAGATCTGGTCGTGCAATTGCGTATAGCTCACTTAAGCTAGCAAGACCGACCAAGCCATCGACCTCGAGCACATCCAACGCATCGGCGGGGAGATGTTCGAGCATGAAGTTGAGCAGTTTTTGCGGCACACCCTTATTAGTTTTGACGCGCACCACGCGGCCATAGCGGCGTTTTTTGACGGCGATATCAAGGTTGCGCATGAGGTCTTCGGCTTCTTCCTCGATCTCCAAATCGGAATCACGCACGATGCGGAAGAGACCCGAACCATGCAGCGTGAAGCCCGGAAAAAGCCCATCGAAACACAGGGCAATCACTTCCTCGAGTGCGATGAAGCGATTGGTGTTGCCCACGCCCAGTTGAATGAAGCGCGGTTGCGCCGCAGGGAAGGGCACCAGCGCAATCATTTTTTTGGTGGCGCGGCGCGGCGGTGAAAGCTCGAGCACCTGCACCACACCAAGATTGGGTATGAATGGGAAGGGGTGCGCGGGATCGACTGCCATGGGGGTGAGCAGTGGAAAGATATTGGTCGCGAAATAGTCGCGCAGCCAGAGCATATCGGCCTTGCTGAGTGCGGCAGGAAGTTTCTCGGGCGGTAAAATATGGATCTGCTCTTTGGCCATGGCTTTGCGCAAATCGAGCCAGCATTGTTGTTGTGCGGCAATCAGCTTATTGGCTGCAATATGAATGGAGTGTAGTTGGTGGATAGGGCTTAAGCCATCGGCCGAGGGGCTGTGCACGCCGTGGGCGACCTGATCCATCAGCCCTGCCACGCGCACCATGGTGAATTCGTCGAGGTTGGTGGCGGAGATGGAGAGAAACTTCACGCGCTCGAGCAGCGGGTTTTGCGGGTTCTGCGCTTCTTCCAGCACGCGGGTATTGAAAGCCAACCATGAAAGCTCGCGGTTGATATAGCGGTGTTCGGGCTTGGCGAAATGCTGCGCTACGATGGCTGCATCGAGGCTGGGGAGGGGGATTTTGGTCGTCACTTTTTTAGTGGTCATGTGCGAAGCCTGCTTGTGTCGTGTGCGCGAGATGCTAGGGTGGGTGTATGCAATCTAGCGCAAATACAGGCACAACACAACGACGACTCATCCTTATCCGCCATGCAAAAGCGGTGGAGGAGGATGTGGCAGGCGACCATGCGCGGGGCTTGAGCGAGCGCGGGAAGGCGGATGCCGCTGCGCTCGGGCAATGGCTTGGGGAGCAGGGGCTGATGCCCGATTTGGTGCTGTGCTCGACCGCAACCCGTACGCGGCAAACCTTGGCGGCGCTGGGCAAGAACATTCCGACGATTCTTTCAGACAAGCTCTACCTTGCCAGCGCAAATGACATGCTGACACAGATTCAGGCCACGGACGATGCAGTGCATACGCTGATAGTGGTGGCGCATAACCCAGGCACCCACGCATTGGCGGGATTATTGGTGCAGGATTGTAGCAATGACGACGATGCCGATACGCTGCTGCTCAAGTTTCCGACCAGCGGGTGCGCGGTGATGGATGTGGCTGCCGCGCACTGGAAAGATGTTGCGCCAACAAGCGCACACTTAGTGAAGCTCAAATATTAGAAACTAGGCGAAGCTTAGGTGGTGGCAGGTGCGCCACCTTTAGCGCCATCACTGGCAGGTGGTGGCGGAGCCGCTGCCACTTTTGGCTTCTTGCGTGGGTCATATGGCTCTTGCACGGGCAAGGCAGGCGCTGGCAAGAGGCGCTTTTTGAAGAAGGGATCTTTGTAGTAAAAAATCTTTTTGCACTTAATGGGCGAGAAGGATTCCACCAAGATAATTTGCTCGTCACGCGGGAGCTGAATAACCTCCTGCGGCAATAGGAGCGCACGCTGAGTTTCGCTAACTTGCATAGTGCGCGAATGGGGGTTGAAATCCATGAATTTGGGTTTGTTGTTCGATTCCTGAATGGCGGTTTTGTTGCCGACCAGTTGCGAAATCATGTTCGCCGTTTCGATGTTGTTCGCCGAGAAGGTGATGCGGTAATAGGAGTTGGAGAGGAAGCTGTTCATGCCTGCTTCTTCGTAGATGCCTTTGAGCTGTTGTGTATCCTGAACAATCAGGAACAGTTTGACGCGGAACCCACGGAAGTACGCAATACCGATCTGGAATTGTGGCATTTCACCAAGCGATGGGAACTCATCGAGCATGAAGAGCACGCCGTGTGGCTCATCCTTCTTGGGCATGTTGCGGGTCATGAAGTCGGTCGCCTGCTGATAGAACACTTTGAGCAGCGGTTCGAGGCGTTGTAAGTTGTCTGGCGTCACGCCCACATATACCGATTGCTTTTTCTTCTTCATGGTTTGCAAATCGAAGTCGGAGCTGGCGGTGGTGGTGTCGATCAGTGGGTTGGCCCAGAGTTCGAGCGCGGAGTTGAGAGTGGAAACCACGCCCGAGCGTTCCTTATCGGCTTTTTGCAGGAAGCTGGCGATGTTCATGTAGGCCACAGGGTGGATTTTGCCGCCAATCGTATCGAGCACCACGGCGAGGTTATAGACTACGTCGTCGCTGCGCATGGTGCGCACGACTTCGCCAAAGCTGGTGACTTTTTCGGGCACTGCGCACAAATAGAGAATAATGCCCAGCATGAGCGAGCGTGCTTCGTTCTGCCAGAATTCCTGCTCGGGTAGGACGAGGTTACAGATTTTCTGCACGTCATCCACCATCTGGCCGGGCTTTTCCGAAATCCAATCCAGCGGGTTGTAGCAGTGCGAAATGCCGTTGGGGTCGGCTGGGTTCCAGTAGTAGGTTTTCTGGCCAAGTTTTTGTGCGCGATAGCCGCTGGTGAGCTCGTAGTTCTCGCCCTTGATATCGTGAATAATAACGGACTCTTCCCAGAATAACAGGTTGGGAATCACGAAGCCCACACCTTTACCCGAACCGGTTGGCGCAAAGAGCAGCACGTGCTGGAAGTCATCGGCAATCAAGTAGTTTGCTGCCCCTGTGCGCCCCATGAGCAGGCCTTTTTTAGCACGCAGTTTGGCGCGTTTGAGGTCGGCCTCGTTCGACCATTTGGCGTCACCGTGAATTTTCTCCTTCGCGCGGAAGGGGCGAAAATCCATCAGCGGTGCGCGCATGAGGAACAGGGTGAAAAGGCCAAGAAAACCACCCGCAATCAGCGGGCCATAGAATTTGGCATCAAACGAGGCATTGAAATACGCTTCACGGTAGCGCGCATCTTGTTTGTAGTAGGTCGCCTGATCATGAAACTCCTTATACTTCGCCCACATGCCGCTGGGGTTGGTGGCAGACCTCACGTAGGAGTACAAGGTTTCTTCTTTGCCCTGTTTGCTGAGGATATAGCGGTGGCCGAGGCTGAAGCCCGTTACCATGCCGACATAGGTGGGTATGCCCAAGGTTGTCAAAATGATAGTAAGGAGCAGCAACTTGCTCAGTAGTTTTTTTGTTGGCTCTGGCATCGACATACGGGTGCTTAGGCTCCGTCGGGGTTATAGTGCGGTTATACACGATGCAGCAGGCATGGGAAAGCCCGAAAATGTTGCTAGGCGCTCCCAGCAACACCATTAATGGCCGCTAGGTTTAAAATAAATCTCGCTAACATAGCGGGTGCCTTTGGGGCCGCGCTTGAGCTGAACGACGATCTGAATCACGGCCTCTACGTAGGATTTAATTTGATCACGCGTGATGCCAAGGTCGGCCTGCATGATCATGAGGATGAGCTGCTCGATGGCGAGTGCAGGTGTATCGGCGTGGACGGTGGCGACGGAACCGGGGTGACCCGTGTTAACCGCGCGCAGGTAGGAGAATGCCTCCGCGCCACGCAACTCGCCCACGATAATACGATCCGGACGCAGGCGCAGGCAGGCCTCGATGAGCTCTTGTGTCGTCACCTTCGCGCGGCCTTGGCCGCCCTTACTGACCATGAGGTGCACGCGGTTGGGGATATGGCCGATCATCACCTCGCGAGCATCCTCGACGGTGATGATCCGTTCGTCGGTAGGAAGTGCCCCCAACGCAGCGTTCAAGAAGGTTGTTTTACCAGTCGATGTACCACCGCTGATAATCATGTTCTTTTTACCTATTACGGCTTTCGTAATGAATTGTTTGATGTCGCCACGGGCGTAAAGATCGTAGAGTTCCTCGTCGAGAGCGTTCTTGGCTTCGCCCACGGTTTTTGTATTCAAAAACGCGCCTCTCGCCTCGTATTCATTCAGCGTCATCGCGACGCTGGCTTGTTTACGGATAGAGATGGCAATACCATTATCGGCGCAAGCGGGCGGGAAAACGACCTGAATACGATAGCCGCCGGGGAGTGTGGCGGACAGAAGCGGTTTTTCTTCGCTAATCATTTGGCTGGTGGACTGAGCAACCAGATGCGCCAGCGATTCGAGATGGGGGCGAGTGAGCTGCGGCATGCTCTCGTAGCGCATATCCCCGAATTTCTCAACCCAAGCCTCGCCAGGACGATTAATCGAAATCTCCTGAATACCTTCCTCGGCAAAGAGGTAAGCAAAGGGTTCGAGAAAGGTATTGAGCGCGGTCAGAGTCATGAACCTGAATCCCTAATGTGAGGATAGGACTAAATTAATCAACGATATGAGCGCCCGTGGCGGTATCATTGGGGAATACGATGTCTTTGTTCACAAAGACATTCACGATGGTTCCCTGATCCACCATAATGGTTGGCGCTACATTGATGAATCTAGCGATAAACCCTTCGGTAACGGCCCCCAAGCGATCAAGCGCATCCGTGGTTGCGGTGGTTGCCGCATCACCCGTGGTTTGTGATCCCCCATCGGTGGATGTCGTCGTCGTTGTCGTGCCGCCAGTAATTTCATCAGAGCCAATGGCCACCGCGATATTCATCACGCTTGCCAGAAGTGCCCGCGAGAAAATCTCTTGGAACTTGCTGTCAATCTGACCACCTACACCTGCACGGCCGATGCCATCGACCAAAGGCGAGCCCAGCATGACATCCACACCATCGGGGCGAATCACACGCGTCCAAATGACGAGCACACGTGCCTGTCCACTGGTGATAGTGGTATTGTAAGAGCCAATAAGACGCGATCCCTTCGGAATGAGCGGAATATTTCCAGCTTCGCCATAGGTATCCCGCGAAACAATCGCACGAATGGGTGCTGACAAGTCAGTGTTCAGCGCCGACTCCATGGTGGCTTGAATAATGCGACCTTGGCCAATCGTACGGAATAGCTGCCCCTTCATACGGGTAGCGGCCACGGTTTCTACTTGGGTCGCCGCTGCATCACGGGCAAAGCGTGCGTTGGCATCTAGCATCGCCTGTGGATCTTCAGTTTCCGAGAAAGGCGAGGTCAGCGAATTCGCCCCATCCTTGATCATGATGTTGGAGCGCATACGTGCCCGCAGGCGCTCTTTTTCCGCCGCATCTGCCCTTGGGTCTACAGCGGGAGTAATGTCGATAGGCTCTGGCAACGATGGCGCAAGAATATCTGTTGGCGGAAGAGGCGCAGTCGTCGGCTCGAACATGGGCAGCGGCGGCGGCTCAGTTCCCTTCGGAGCCACGGTGATCTCTTTGGGACCTTTAGTTTCTTTTTTCGAATCACCACTAAAGAAGATATTATAGAGCAAGAACAGCACGGCAGCAGCAACAAGACCAAGCACAACATAGGCTTTGCTGGCTCTGGAAGCGACGCTGGGCGTGCTTTCTTGCATAGCTTCATCGGCTGGCTCATAGGGCGGAGGATTGACTGCGCCGTTATCCAACTCGAAAGGATTCTCTGGGGGCTTTTCTGATTCGGCCATTAGATTACTCCATTGGCTTCGTTAAACACCGTCACTTGCTCTGCGCCGTGGCGGATGCTAAAGCGCGGCGCCACTGCGTTAACGCTCACCAAGCCATCGCTTAGTTGCGAAACAGGCACGCCAAGCGTTTCGCCTTTGGCAGTAATAATCTCGATGGTAGGCACTATGTTAGGCGGAAATTTGAAGAAGGTGGTTCGACCGTCATCGTATATTTTTACAGGGGCAATGGAAGTGGGGCCCGTGAAGGTATAACGATAGTTGTAAGGTGATGCAACGCTGAGAGGCTCTGGCAAAGGAGTCTGCATTGCTGCAGCGGGCGCTACACTCGGCGGAGAGAGGCGTGCGCCAAGTGAAGAAGCAGCTTCTTCTGGGTAGAAAAAGCGCACCACATAGGTAAGCTCCGCGCTTCCAAAGACTGCATCAGCAGACGATGAGCGCAGATCAAACTGGTACGCGCGCAGATTAGTAATAACGGTCATATTGGTATGCGCATTCTCTTCCATGGCTCTAATGAAAACACGCCGCCCTGTCGGACTAATTTGCCATGCTGTCCGGTCACCTACCGAGATGGTCTCGATGTTCTCTTTTTCACCAAACTCAATGTTGCTTTGGTAGCCATAATGGGTCGTAATGGCAAAAACCTCATTCGGGTTAAATACCAGTGTTTTGATCCGACTATCGGAGGTGATGGGCTGTGCGACAGCACTGCTCGCTATGAGTGCACAAGCAAAGATAAAAACTCTGGGTGCAGCACAAATAAATCTAAGAGAACGAGACATCATTCAAGACCCTCTAGTGAAATTTGGTAGGAGGTAACCGTGTAGCCCAGCGGATTATAAAGCTGCTCTTGCTCGCTCAAGCTTAGATCCGCGTACTCGAAGGTAATGGTCGCAATCCACACTTGCTCTCTGTTGGCCTCGTTCGGCGTTGATTCGACGGTGGTAATGCGCGCCTGAATAATTTTTTGATTGTTTGGCGTCTCAGCATCGGAACCAGTTTTTTTAGCTGGATTGTTGATGTAAGCCATCGATTGAATACGAATCTCGCGCTGACCAAATGTGCCCAAGCGCTTAACAAAGCCGTCTTCATTGTCTGGGCTAACTTCATAGCGATATTTGTTGAATATAGGCCGCGCGCTCATCAACCGAACGATGTTATAGTTATAGCGGAAAATATCGTAATTGTAGGTTTCGCGCATCCGCAAATAGGTTGCGGTAAAGAAGCGATCCACCGATTGATTGGCCATGTATTCGTTGCGGCTAATCGGATTGACGCGCTGAGTAATACCCGTTTTTTCATCGATTTGAATCAGGTAGGGTTCAACCGACTTCAGAGGCGTAAGCTGCATTACAGCAAAGGCAGCCACCGCGGCGGAGAGCAGGGAGCCGATCGCAATCACGGCCAAGATATTGCGCTGGGTGAGCACATGTTGGTATTTATCCTGATACCAAGATACACCTTGTTCTTTGCGCTTAAACATTCTTAATCCGCATTCTGTAGTGGGTGGCAGTTTATTGCGCCACTGTATATAGCGGTATTTGAATTGCAAGCCATAGACGGAAGTTATCCCGCCCGATATTAATTAAGACTTCATCGTTATGTGAATTGTGCGACTTATTTGCCAAAGTCGCTTGGGTTTGAAATCCAACGACGCCAGTCGAAGCCAGCTTGTTGTTGTGCCGCTGCATCATCCGTGTACAGCGCGCCGCCTCTATATCTGCCGGTTGCCATGCCGGTGATGCCGCTTCGGACGCCTTCGAGTGTACCCGTGATGCCGCCGCCAGCGGGGGCTTCTTGCAACGTACGTCGAACGCCTTGACCAAAATCGCGGGCGAGTGATTCCCCAGGTGCCACGACAATGCCATCGCCGCCACCCATTTGTGGTGCATAGCTTGCCCCTAAGCTACCTGCTAGACGTTGTGCAAGCATCGGAATCATGTTCAACACGCGGTCCACCATGATGGCCAACACGATGAGTGCAAGAATGCCGTTGCCAAGAAGGGTCAGTAGTGCGCCAAGCTGGCCATCCACTTGCGGCGAGGCAGCAAAGGTGACGGAGATAGGTCTGCGGCCTTCGTCATCGGTCACTTCGCCGTTGGGGCCGATTGAGCCAGCAGCGTATTCGGTACATTGAAGCTGAGCGCGCTCGATGTAATTAGGATCTGAGGCCGTGATAGGGCCGCCGCCATCTCTATCGACTACCGTGAAATCGCACAGGGTGCAGTATTTCCACGGCATTCGGAAGCCATCACTTTCGGCTGCTTGAGAATTGTACATGATGATGTTGGTGATATCTTCCGTCATGCGGGAGACGGGGAGCGAAAGCACAAAGGTAAGGAAGGCAAAAAGTAAGACGATCTGCAACACCATGGAAACCATATAGGCTAGCCACTTGTTGAAAAAGGTTTGCGTGGGCTTGAATAAGTAGAAGCAGACAAAGATCGGCGACAGAACAATCAAGAAGGTGACACCAAAGATGGCGTAAATATACCCAAAGATCGCGCGAAACAGACTGAGGAAAATTTTACCGATGAGCGCAAGCGTGAAATAAGCTGCCAGCGGGAACGCCATAGACATGGTTGCAACGACGGCAAAAAGACCATTTCTGCATCTCTCTTCACCAAGCCCTGAGCCGGAACCACCCACTGCATAATCGATAATTCTTTCTAGAAAGCCATCGAGCATGGTGAAAGCATCGGCACCTGTGGTGCCGCCTGGGACATTCATGCCGCTCAGAACGAGAGATACGCCACTGGTCATCCCTGTCATGAGAAGGCGATACGCGACGCCAATGATCAAATCAGCTTCGGTGGCAAAGGCCACAACGAAGGCAACTTTGAGCAGGAATGCTACGGCTTCGCCGCCCGTTGAGGCGATTAAACCAACCGTAAATGCAATACCGAATAATAGAACCGCCAAGGTCACCATGGCCCACACGGCAGGCGTGAGATTGAGGATGAGACCACAATACATATGCCCAAGAACATTGGTGGCAATTTGCTGCATGTTGCAGACTAGGAATGAGAAAACATTATCGAAGCTAAGTGTGGTTGGGCAGCTTGCTTCTAGCGTTGAGAGCTGACCAGTAGCAACCCCGCCCGCGCAGGAAAATGTCCCGAGTGTAAAATCTTCCCCGATGGCGTAAGCAAGCGGAGGATAGAATAGGATGAGTATCCCCGTAATCATCGTCCACGCAAGCAACCAATGATGGGGTGTGGGATGGGTCATCCAGCCACCTGCATGTTAGTGCCGGCCATCTCCATGAAGGCTGCGGGTGAAGTGCTTGCGGCGGGTGTATTGCCACGCAAGGTTTGTAGTGCAAGGGGCGGCAGGCCGCTTAGCGTGGCGTTGACGACGACCGCCTCGTCGCCCCGTTTTTGTAGCACGTGACGGCGCGCGTTATTCATATAGCTTAGCGCGGATAGGTCTGCCGCTGAGAACCCAAAGCCCGTGCTGTAAGCGGTGCTAGGGCTGCTATCGGGCATGGCAAAGATGGTGGCAGCCTTGTTGGCAATAATCGAACAATAGGCGTAGTCGGCGCTTTGCTCGATATCCGCTGTTGTAATGAGGCTTGCTGCATTATTTTTGGTGAGATAATCGCACCAGCCACCAACGCGTGCGCTAAAGAGTGGCGTGTCGAGAATGCGAAAGCCATCTTCCATCACAATTAAGGTCGGTGCGCCGTTCAGCATACCCGTGAGGCGGTGCAGCAAGTAGCCCGTGAGCGGCACCCGCGTTGCTGGATCAGCCATCCATTGGCTGATATCCCATGCGCTGAGCTTGCCTGCTGTGAAATTATCTTCAGGCATGTCAAACAATTCACCATATTGTCCGCCAGCGGCATACCGTTGAAGCGAGTTTGCCATAAGCGCATCCGCTTCACGGAAGATGGCTATGATTGCGCTCATCCGCCGCTGTTCACGCGGCAACTGCAAGACCGTATCTATCACATGTTTAAAGTATCCAAGCGTACTCGCATTAAGCTGGGTGCCACTTGGGTCGATCAACGTAGAGAGCCAGAGCGCCAAGAAATCTCGGTTAGCGGGCGTATCAGGAAGCATCAATGGGTTGAGTTTACAATTGCTGCTGCCAATGGTCTGCACCTGACCACCCATGGCGGAGATAAACGGTTCAGCGCGACCGGTAGCATCGAGATACCAAATGGCTAATGGAAGTTTTCGGGTCTGTGAAAGCAACAAATGGGTAAACGTAGTGCGTCCCGTTCCCTTCTTGCCCAAGATGATTGTGTGTGCGGATTGCTGCCGATGAAAGTTGAAATAGTAGGCGGCATCTTGCACGGTAGTAAACACTGTTACCGGCGGACCCCACGGTGAACCAGTGGCATTGCCCATTGGCGCAGCTTGCAAGTTAACAAAGCCCGCAAGGTGATCGGTGTCTACCGCGTTGTGCCGTGCGATGAAGGTGAAGTTCGCGGGTAGCTGCGACCAGTAACAGTTCTCAAAACGCAGATCCTCGCGGACGACGACAAGACCCAAGCGATTGAGCGAGCGTTGCACCATGCGCACGTTGGATTCGAGGGCATTTACGCCATTCGCTATAAGGAAAATGGTGGTTTGCTGCTGACCAAAATGCAAGCGCTCATTGCTTGAATTTTCGTTCATAAGGCGATCAATCTCGATCCATTTTGCGAGCTGCTTATCACCGCTGTAGTGCAAAAATTTTGCCTGCTTTTGGTAGGCTGAGCGTGCTTTTGGGGCTCCTGTGAAATCGAAGCATTGGCTGACGATAAGCTCGCACGGAATTTCAAGAAATTTATCGATCCCAGCGAGTGTGGATTCTTTGTATTCCTTGAGGGTAAGAATTGCCGCAAATCGTCGTTGACCTTCAGCGGTTCGTACTTCCATGGCATTAAAGCCAAAGGTAATTTCGCCGCTGGTGAGTACGTGTGACAAATCACGCATGGGAACGGCCATGGGCCGCTCTTCAAGGTTGATAAGTTTTTCGAGGAATTCCAGCTGCTCGCTGTAGAATGCGCCGTCGCGCTCGACCATCGTCAGTCGCTTGGAGCCAAATGGGCTTAACAATTTAAGCATCGCCGAGGTGGTTGCATTCAGTTCTTTGAGCGCCACATCCATCGCAGCGCTGCGCTTACGAATATCGCGTTTACGCAAGAAGCTTTGCAAGAAAACGTCGCGATTCGTAAGGCGCGTTTCCTCGCCCGCAATCACAAGCGTTATGTAAAGCTCGTTGACATAGGAAAGTGAACTCGGCTGATTTGTGCGCCAGACTTCGTCAATCTTTCCACTGAAGGGGTCGGCATAATGGGTGCGGACATTTCCCTGCTGTTTGCGGCGCAGGGTGTGTAACCAAATGGCATAGCGATCATTGGGTATAGCTTTTCGGATGGCGGTACGAATGGCCGTGCGCAAGTCGCCGGACTGAACATCGTAGCCAAGACCCGTGATTTTAATGGTCTGCAAGAGCTCGCCATCTTTGGTGGCGATGGTCGATGGGTCATAGAGACACGCGTAAGGAACGAAATCCGATTCAATGACATCGTCTGTAATGTCGACGAATTTTTCTAGATCCTTATTAGAAGCATCGTGTTTCTTTTGAGGTTTTTTTGAAGGAGTGGTTTTGGTGGTGGCCATACTAAACTCTTAGACATCGAATGATGGAATGACACACTCCGGAGATGGATGACGCTGCGCCGCTGTGAAGCACCAATGCAGTATCGATTTGACGCAGTGGGTAGGGATAGAGCTTAAGAGAGGGGCGTCGCTTTTTACGACGACGCCCCCGTTTAGCAATGCTAAATTAGCAAGCCGCTGCGCCAGGCGAAAGCGCTGCAACGATGCTAGGTGCACCGAATACGATACCTACGCCGAGACCAACGATGATAGCCATACCCCACGACACTTTACCCATCAACGCACCGATACCGATGACGATGATAGCTAGGGTAGCGATACCAGCACCAAGACGACCCGTGAACCAGCTAACAACGTCACACAACGTGTCGCTCAGTCCTGAAGGTTCAGCCGCCAAAGCAGCTGTTGGCAGCAACATAACTGCATAGGCAGCAAAAAGAGCCAATGCAAGGTGAGCCATTTTCTCAGTCGATAATGTTAGTTTCATTAGTAGTCTCCATTAAATCATTTTGTCAGATGATCGCTTAGGTTACCCCATTTAAGCTGCAATTACTCTGTACTTTGAGACTTATCACAGAATTGTTACAGTTTGATGACAGTTTTTAAGAATGCCACCCAATGGCGATGCTTTTGCTACATCTATACGTCATATTTATCACAGTTTTGGCTAAAATGCCAGTATATTTTTAGGAAATTTACCTTTTTTATTTGCCTGATATTTATAGATAATATTGGAAATTATTAAGAAAAGCCGCGCATCTGTTAACCATTTAAGTATTTGATAAGTTAACTTTTGACTGTTTCGCTGTACAGCGAGCTAGATTTTTGTCGGATCGCTGTTGGAAAGACCATTTTCCACTCGCTATCATCGGGCCTCTCGATTATCACTGCGTTCATCATTCCATAAACTACAGAGGCTTGCCATGACGAACATGACGGATAAACTCAAGGAAATGGGCATTACCTTGCCAGTGGTGAGCATGCCTGCGGCCAATTATGTGCCCTGCACCATCAGCGGCAACACGCTTTATGTGTCGGGGCAATTACCAATGCTGGACGGCAAGCCACAATTTATTGGTAAGGTAGGCCGTGAGTATAGCATCGAGCAGGGGCAAGAATGTGCCAAACTCTGCACACTGAATATTCTGGCGCATGTGCAGAATATACTCGGCGGTGATTTATCGCGTATCAGCAAACTCATTCGTATGGGCATTTTTGTAAACGCGCCCGATGATTTCACCGATCACCCGAAAGTGGCCAATGGTGCCTCCGACCTGATGGTGGGGCTGATGGGCGATGCGGGTAAACATGCGCGCTTTGCGGTGGGCGTTTCGGGCCTTCCCTTCGGTGTTGCGGTTGAGGTGGATGCCACCTTCGAATTGAAAGCGTAAGCCATGAGTGATGCAGTGAAACAAGCGCTGGATGCGGTGCATGCCGCACTCGATGATAATAATGTGGGGCTTGATGCAACCATCGCGGCACTGAAGGCCGCCCTCGAGCAAGCGGCTCAAAAAACCGTGACCATGGATAAAACGCGCTTGCCCAATAACAGCCGCCCTGGCCGCAAAATGCTGCAGACCTATTTCAAAAAACGCGGCGTTATTGTCGAGTTTTCCTAACGATAAATCGTGGGTAGAGTATGACCAATAAAGAAGCCGCCATACTCAATACGCATCATGTGTTGAAGGTGTTTGCCGTCATCACGATGACCATGGATCATATTGGTGCCTATCTCTATCCCGATGATTTGTGGTGGCGCGTGGTTGGGCGTTTGGCCTTTCCTATCTTTTTGTTTCTTGTGGGCCACGCACTCCACTATCGCACGCAACGCGATACCTATCTCTGGGCGCTTGTCTTGGTGGTCATCAACCCGTTTTTGGGAAATGCGCTGTTTGGCTTGAATATATTAGTGACCATTCTGTGCTGCCAATTGCTACTCGCGCAGGTGGAAAAGCGCGATTGGTTCCGCCGCTATCCTGCCAATATCCTCGTGGCATGCGTCATTTTCTGGCTGCCTAGTAACTTGCTGATTGAATATGGCGCGATAAGCTTCCTCTATGCATTGATGGGCTATGCGGTGCGCACTGGCACTATCGGCACGCGTACGGGTTATGCGGTCACCATTCTCGCGCAGGGGCTGTTTATCTTTAGCACGTGCCTGCTATTTGAATTCACGATGGCGCAGATGTTGGCGTCAATTGTTGGCATATCGGCAGTGACAATGGTGCTGCTACATTTCACCCATCGCCCTGTTATGCTGCCGCAGATTCCTGAGCGGGTGCAGCGAGGGATGCGCTTCCTATCGCGCCATTCGCTGCAATATTATGTGGTGCATCGGGTGATTTTGCAGGCGATTGGAACGGCGACAGGCGTGTTGAACCCCGCTTTCCGCTGGTTCTCGTGAGGATTGGCAGATGAACTATTGGCTTTTTAAATCGGAACCAACGACTTGGAGTTGGGAACAGCAGGTGAAGGCGGGTGCAAAAGGCACGCACTGGAATGGCGTGCGCAACCATCTCGCCAAGCAGCAGATGATGGCCATGGAAAAAGGCGATCTTGGCTTTTTTTATCACAGTAATGAGGGTAAAGAGATTGTCGGTATCGTCGAAGTAACACGCGAATATTACCCCGATGATTCTGACCCCACCGCCAAGTTTGTGATGGTAGATATAAGAGCGGTCAAGCCGTTCAAACAACGGGTGACGCTGGCGGACGTGAAGGCGACGCCCGCCTTGGCGAATATGTCGCTTGTTACCAGTGCGCGACTTTCGGTGCAGCCAGTCACGGCGGCGGAGTGGAAACAGATTTGCAAAATGGGCGGGGTTTAGGCGGCAGATTGGTGGCGAATATCATAGCGCGTGAGGCGCCAAATGAGGAACACCAGAATCGCGGATACATAGGTATCGATGGCATAATGCCAGCCAAGAATGAATGAACCCAAAAAAATGAGGATAGCATAGGGAATCATCAGCCACGATAGGTGGCGATGATAGCAGTAACTATGCACGGCCATCAGGATGCTCATGCCTGTATGTAGGCTCGGCATTGCCGATATGCCATTATCGTTGGTTAAGCTGTCATCGTTCAGATAATCGAGCAGCAGGTTGCGCGCATCGATGGCCATGGCGTTGTTATGCGTGCTTTGATACAAACGCGTGACAAAATCAGCGTTCATTGCACTGTACATGTCATCGTAAAATAGGCTGTAATAAATAGGCCCCACCGATGAAAATGCCGTAGCCAGCACAACGCCGCCAATGATCCATAGCAGGAAAAAACAGCTTAGGAACTGGCTGCGGGCGAGTGAGGGGGCTGAAGTAATTTGCCATAGGCAATAACATGCGATCACCGTTGTCCAGCTGATGAGATAGACGGTGTTGAGCATCGCCACGTAGTCGCTGTTTAGCAGTGAGATAAACCACAACGAGGGGGCAGAGCCGCCGTGGAGCAGCATATCGATACGCTGAAAGAGTGGATCGAGCGTGTAGGGGTTAAAGGTGGGGATGAGTGATTTCATGGGCCCAAAACTGAGACAAAAAATGCCAAAGAGCATAAAACTCGCTAAGCTATATCCCAGATCTCTCCAATAGGTGCTGCTGGCCAAGCTGACCCGACGATATTCCTGCCGTATGCCGAAGATAATGAAGAATGCCGCTGAGAAAACGACCAGAAGGCCGAGAGGCATTTGGATGATGGCTTCGTCCTCTGGCAAGGCGCGCCCAAGGCCAAAACCCACTGCGAAAAACACGATAAGAAATGCTATGCTAACACGGCTAAGCCCGAGTTGAAAAAGCACTCGAGCAAGGGTGCGTGATGCAAACAATTATGCGGCCTTCTTCGCGAGTGCGACGCTAAACTTCGCTTCGGTTTTGGCGGTGATTTCTTCGACGCTTACGCCATCGGCCAGTTCGATAAGTTGCATGCCGCTTGCAGTGATTTCGAACACGCCCAGATCGGTGATGATGAGATCCACCACTCCGACACCGGTCATGGGCAGATTACATTCGTTCACCAGTTTGGCGGAGCCGTCCTTGGCGTTGTGCTCCATGATGACCACCACGCGCTTCACGCCCGCGACAAGATCCATCGCGCCACCCATGCCTTTGACCATTTTGCCCGGAACCATCCAGTTCGCCAAATCGCCGCGCGCATTCACTTGCAGTGCGCCCAGAATCGTGAGGTCGACATGGCCGCCGCGAATCATTGCGAAGCTCATCGCGGAATCGAAATAGACGCTCTCGGGAAGCTCGGAAATCGTTTGTTTGCCAGCGTTGATGAGGTCAGCGTCCTCGGTGCCTTCGATGGGGAAAGGCCCCATGCCGAGCATGCCGTTTTCGGATTGCAGCGTGACCTTCATGCCCGCTGGAATGTGGTTCGCCACCAGCGTGGGAATGCCAATGCCAAGGTTCACATAAAACCCATCGCGCAATTCTTGCGCCGCGCGTGCACACATTTGATCTCTATCCCAAGCCATGGCTAACTCTCTGTAGTTGGTGTCTCGTTTTGGTTGGCAGGTGCGGCACCTGAGATAATCTCAAGTGCCGCATTCGCTCATAGCAGTGCGTTTATTGCGCTGCTTCTTCTTTCTTCACTTCCGCCTTTGGCGCAGCTTTTTTAGCTTTCGCTTTTTTGGCTTTTTTCTTGGTGGCTTTTGCTTTCTTTGCAGGCTCGGCAGCAGCTTTTTCAGTGGCTTCAGCAGCTACGGCTGGCGTTGCGGTGCTCACATTCGCGTTGTCTTTGGTAACAACGGGTGAGCCTTGCGAATCAACCACGGTCGATTCAACGGCTTGCATGACTTTGGTGCCAGCGAACGCTGGAGCAGCAATGGTGACGGCGAGGAGGGTGGTGAGGACAATCTTTTTCATGTTAGGCGGCCTTTCTGGTGGTGCGTTGTTCAATACGTTTCTCAAAATTCTTGCCCACGAAAATACGTTGGACAAAAATGCCTGGGGTGTGGATGTCGTTCGCATCCAATTCACCGATTTCGACGAGCTCTTCAACCTCGGCCACGGTGACTTTGCCTGCCATCGCCATCATGGGGTTGAAATTGCGTGCGGTTTTGCGGAAAATAAGGTTGCCCGCTTTATCGCCCTTCCATGCTTTGATGATGGAAAGGTCGGCGGTGAGGCCCGTTTCCATGACGTAGGTCTCGCCGTTAAATTCGCGCAGCTCCTTGCCATCGGCAACGATGGTGCCCACGCCCGTTTTGGTGAAAAAGGCAGGAATGCCAGCACCGCCCGCGCGAATGCGCTCGGCCAGCGTGCCTTGGGGGTTAAATTCGATCTCGAGTTCTTTGTTCAGATACTGTGTCTCGAAGGTTTTGTTTTCGCCCACATAAGACGAAACCATCTTGGCAATTTGCCTATCTTTCAAGAGGATGCCGAGGCCAAATTCATCCACCCCGCAATTATTGCTGATGATGGTGAGGCCCTTGATGCCCGATTCCTTGAGGGCTTGGATGGAGTGTTCGGGAATGCCACACAGGCCAAACCCGCCCGACATAATGGTCATGCCGTCACGAAGGAGGCCTTGAAGCGCCGAGGAGGCGTCGGCGTAGACTTTGCTGGCAGCGGGGGGGGTGGCGCTCATAAACTGTTGCTCCTAGGTCAATAAAGTTACAAATCTGGTTCTACAACAGCTATCTAGCGCGTCAAGCACTGGTAATGGAATCTCTATTTACGTAAATTTAAACTGAAATTTAATAAAAAAACGCGCTAATTTTTAATAAAGTGTTAATGTCTCCATGTTAATAATTAGTAAGGAAGCAAATCATGCAGGCATCACAGACGCTGGCTCAGACCTCTATGAATATCACGCGTGAGGATATTAATCAGCTGGTGCAGGAACCATCTGCCGCCATGCGTCAGCGGATTTGTGAAAAAATTGCAACAGGTTATAACTCTGGCTTGTACTCGGAAAGCGAGACAAAGCTTGCTAACGAAATTTTCCGCCTCTTGCTTAAGGATACCGAAGCAAAGGTGCGTCTTCTAATCGCGGATGCGCTGAAATCAAACATCCATGCGCCACACGATGTTATTTGGGCGCTGGCCAATGACCGTCGTGACATTGCGGTGCCCGTGCTTGAGTTTTCCCATGTCCTAACCGAGGACGATTTGATTGCCATTGTGCGCGCCACGCGCGAGCACCCCAAGCTGAAGGCGATTGCACGACGCGAGAGTATCTCTAAGCAGCTATCGCATGCGCTGATTGAAAAGCGCGATCATGAAATCACCCGTGATTTGCTTGCGAACAAGGGTGCCGTGATTTCGGATACGAGCATGGATATCATTCTCGAGGAATTCGCCAGTGAGAATTCCGTGCTTGAAGAACTCGTCTTGCGGGGTGGGTTGCCCTATGAGTTTGCAGAGCGCTTGTTCTCGATGGTCTCCGACACACTGAAGAAGCAGATGACCCGTAAATACCGTATGGGCAGACATGTGGCAGAGGATGTCACGGCGCAAGCGCGCGAGACCGCGGTACTTCAATTCATTTCGCCGTGGATGAGCCAGCACGATATCAATCAATTGGTTGAAGAAATGCATCGTGGCAAACGACTCACTGATTCGGTGATTATTCGTTCGCTGTGCATTGGCGACTTACGGTTTTTTGAAACGGCGATTGCAAAACGCGTGGGCATACCAGTCAGCAATGCACGTATTTTGCTCATCGATTCTGGTGTGCTTGGGTTTAAGGCTCTCTATGAATCTTCGGGTCTTTCACCGATGTTTTACGAACCTATTCATGTCATGTTACGCTTTGCACTTGAAGAAACAGAATACGGCAATTACCGTACCAGCGATTTCGGCGCTCGTATGGTTGCAAAAATTCGCTCGGCGGGGTTGGACCATACGGTTGAAAATATGGAAACACTGCTACAGATGATTAGTCGGGCGATACATGAACCAAGACACCACTAGCGCGAACAGCTCCGTTGTTCTTTCGCAAAGAGATGTAGAGCGTTTATTAAAGGACGACTCACCCGCATCGCGCACCAGTGTGCTTGAAAAGGTTATTCTGGGTTATAACAGTGAAAGCTTGCAAGGGCGCGAGCGCGAGATTGCCGAACAAATTTTCCGGCTACTAATGAAGGATGTGGCGTTGCGTGTTCGCGAAACGCTGTCCGACCGCCTCAAGGATAATGCTTCTGCGCCGCGCGATATTGTGCTGCATCTAGCCAATGATGTTGAGTCGGTTGCAAGCCCATTGTTGACCAACAGTAAAGTGCTGAGCGATTCAGACCTCGTCAGCATTGTCGAGAAAAGTTACGATATGGGTAAGTTGCTTGCCGTCAGTAAGCGCGAGAGTGTTTCGCCACGGGTAAGCGAGGCACTTGTTGAAACGCGTTATGAAGAAGTCATCATGTCGTTGCTCACGAATGAGGGCGCATCGATCACCGATCGTTCGTTTGAGAAAATTGCAGAAGATTTCCATACGAACGGCGAATTGATCAATGCGCTTACCAGCCAACCAAACCTGCCAATTGCAGTCGTCGAGCGTATCATCTCGCAAGTGAGCCAAGACGTAGCAAACACGCTAAAAAGTAAATATCAGCTGACAGATCATGACGTGGACAAGGGCGCCAATCAATCGCGCGAAGATGTCATGGTGCTGCTTCTGGAGCGCTCCAATTCCACCGAAGAAGTGTATGCGTTAGCGAAGCAAATGGCCGCAGAGAATCGTCTTACTCCCTCGATTGCCATGACGGCGCTGTGTCGTGGCCATTTGACGTTCTTTATTGGAGCGATTGCTGAATTCGCCCACATACCCGTTGAAAACGCTGAGCGGCTGATCGCTGATCGCGGCGAGCATGGCTTTAATGGCATTTATCAGAAATCGGGCCTACCTGAATCGATGATGGACGCCGTGCGCTTATTGTTGCGCGCAGTGCAAGATATGCAAATCGATAAATCAACGGCGGGCTCGATGCAGTATGCAAACCGATTGGCGGAACGCGTCATTGCTATTGCGGGCACGCAGCCTATTGAATATCTGCCCTATTTTATAGCGCTTATTCGTCAGAATCAGCATCGGATCTAGCCACGATTTGGTATTGTCTAGCCGCGCGGTGGCTGCTAACGTGCCGTGAATGGACACAACCCCTCGCATTGCTTGCCTTGCCGATGATTCGCCCAAAGCGCAAGCCGCTTTTGCTGAATTATCGAAGCATCACGATTTTCTCGATATTACGGGCAAGCGCACCAAGCCTGATGTGATCGTTGCACTCGGCGGTGACGGGTTTATGCTGCAAGTGCTGCACAAATATATGCATCGCGGGATCCCTGTCTATGGCATGAATTGTGGCTCGGTTGGGTTTTTGATGAATACCTACCATGCTGAACATTTGCATGAGCGTATTGCTAACGCTCGCCGTGCGGCATTGCATCCGCTGGTGATGTATGCCCGCACGCGCGACGGAAAAGAGCGTCAGGAATTAGCGATCAACGAAGTGTCGCTGTTCCGCGAAAGCAGGCAAGCGGCCAAAATCCGTATTTCTATTGACCATGTGGTGCGCGTGCATGATCTCACCGCCGATGGTGTATTGGTTTCCACCCCCGCAGGTTCCACCGCGTATAATTTCTCGGCAGGTGGGCCGATTATCCCACTCAATGGCGGCCTGCTCTCGCTGACGCCGATTGCGCCGTTTCGCCCACGCCGCTGGCGTGGTGCGTTGCTGAACCACCAATCTAGCATTACGTTTGAGGTGCTCGAATCCGACAAGCGCCCCGTGAGTGCGGTGGCCGATTTCACCGAGGTGCGCGATGTGGTGAGCGTGAGCGTATTTGAAGATCGCAATATTGTGCTCTCGCTCTTGTTCGACCCCGAACATAATCTTGAAGAGCGCATTACCACCGAACAATTCAGCTTTTAAAGGACTTTCCATGAACCAGCGCCGCGAAACAATGATTGCCATTCTTATGTTCATGGGGGTTTTGCTCGGCAACGTGATTATTTTTTCCATCGTGCCCTTTCTCAGTGCGCCTGATTTGATGGAGCGTCGCATTTCGGCAGGACAGATATTGGGTTTCTTTGGCGGTACAGGCGGCGCGGTAGATGTTAGCCCAACGCCAATCCATGCCTTCCAGATCATGCTGTGTTACAGCGCTATTGCCACGTTGTGCATGCTGCCTTGGGCGTTTAAGCAAGGCATCAAGGGCTTGAAAACGACGCGGCTCAAGGCCTACAGCGCACGCGGCGTATTGGAATATGGCGCGTTCACGTTGTCGTTTTTCTCGCTGGGTTTTTTGGGTGCAAACTTCACCCTGCCTATGCATACCGCGCTTAATTTTATCACTCCGATTTTTGCAACCTTGGCGACCATTCTCATCCTCAAGGAAAAGAGCCATACGCATACGTGGATTGCGCTGCTGATTGGTATTGCAGGCGTGCTGCTCATCACGCGCCCAGGCGCGCTGCCGCTTAGCCCTGGTGTGCTCTATGTGCTCGGTGCGGCACTTGGCTTCTCACTGTGCGGCGTTACCATCAAACTACTCTGCTCCACCGAATCCTCGAAACATATCGCGTTCTATATGTTGGCGATGGTGACGGTGCTGTCGCTACCACTAGGCATCACCCATTGGGTGAACCCAGGTGTGGATGGCTGGTTCTGGCTCGCGCTGATTGGGGTGATTGCGTATTTGCAGCAAGTCTATGTGGCGAAGGCGATTTCGAAAGTGCCGTTCATGGTGCTCATTCCCATCAACTTTGTCAGCCTCGTCTTCTCGACATTTTTTGGCTATCTCGTCTACAGCCAAAGCCTCGATATCTGGACGCTCGGCGGCGCGTTGCTGATTTTGGCAGGCACCATTTATAACGCGAACCGCAATAGCGCATTAGCGGCGCGCGCGGCGCAAGAAGCACAAGCGGCGTAGTCTTGAATCTCCTCTTTATCCACCCCAACATGCCCGGCCAGTATAAGCATCTGGCACGGGCGTTTGGGGCGGAAGGTGGCCATCGGATTTTCTTTGTCACCAAGCATCGCAGCGCCAGCATCGCGGGCGTAACGCGCATTACCTATGCAATGAAAAAGCCTGAAAAACCGCCCGTGCCGCACCGCTACCTGACGACGGCCACCGCGGCGGTGATGCAGGGCCAGCATGTGTGGCGCGTGTGCGAACAGCTAAGTCGCAACGAGAATTTCACACCCGATATTATCATCTGCCACCCAGGGTGGGGCGATGCGTTGTTCATGAAAGAGCTGTTCCCGCACGCAAAAATTCTCAGCTTTTTTGAATTCTATTACCGTGCGAAGGGTGCGGATGTGGATTTTGAAACCCCTGCCACGCCAGATGATTTGGCGCGTGTGCGCATGAAGAATGTGACGAATTTGATGAGCCTTGAGCAGGCGGATTGGGGCATTTGCCCCACCGTGTGGCAGTGGAGTTTGCACCCCGCCGACATGCGCCACAAATTGAGTGTGCTGCACGATGGGGTGGATGTGAACCTGTGCGCGCCCAATGCGGCGGCGAGTGTGACACTGCCAAACGGAAAAACCTTTAAGGCCGGCGACGAAGTGATGACCTATGTGGCGCGTAATTTCGAGCCCTATCGTGGCTTTCCCACCTTCATGAAAGCGGCGGAAATTTTGCTGCGTGAACGGCCCAACTTGCACATTATTGCCGTGGGCGCGGATGAAGTGAGCTATGGCCGCAAAGCGGCGGAGGGCAAGACCTACCGCCAGATTTTGCGTGAGCAAGTGACGCTCGATGATAGCCGCATCCATTTTGTAGGTACGCTGCCGTACGATGATTTGCTGCGCGTGATGCAGGTGAGCGCGGCGCATCTCTACCTCACCTATCCGTTTGTGCTTAGCTGGTCGATGCTGGAGGCGATGGCCTGCGGTGTGGCGCTGGTGGCGAGTGACACCAAACCCGTGCGCGAGGTGGTGCAGCATGGCGTGAATGGTCTGTTGGCGGATTTTCATTCCGCCGAAGACGTTGCAGCAAAACTTGCACAATTACTCGATGATAAAAACCGCAACGAAGCCATGCGCAATGCTGCGCGCAGCACCGTGGTGGAGCGCTTCGATTTAGAGAAATTATTGCCTCTGCATATGCAGTTGGTGCGCGAGGTGGCAGCGGGGCAAGTTCCCCCCCCAGTGGCGAAAGAAATTGAGAAAATCAGCCCGATTGCGCCGTATAGTTCGGCAATGTGGGAAGGCTAGAGCGATACCCTTTTAGTAGTTGGTACTGCGTAGCCTTCCATGGCGAGCCCGAAGGGAAGGGGTCAGCGAAGCGTAGGGGGCGATGCCCCCTTCACAATATATCACTTAATATGCAGCACGCAGATGAGCGTAAATAGCCGCCGTGCGGTGGCGAAATCCATGCGTAACTTATCGGCCAGTTGTTCTTGCAGCATTTCCGAACCTTCATTGTGCACACCACGGCGCGCCATATCGAGGGTTTGCAGGCGGTCACTCGCGGAATGCTTCACCGCGTCGTAATATTGTTCGCACATCAGGAAATAATCCTTGATGATACCGCGGTAGGGGATGAGGGGCAGGGTGATGTCGTGCTTGGCCGTGCTTTCATCCGTGAAGCGCAGCAACAGGCGGTTATCCTTGACGCTGATGAATAAATCATACGGTGCAACAAGGTTCGGTGCGGCGAGAAGTTCGACGTCGTTGCTGTGCGCAATATCAACCAGTGCGACGCGGCGCTCGTGCTCCACCTCGGGCGAGCGGCGGATGATGCTGGCGTCATCCAGCGTCACGTTCTTGATGCTCTGCGTGTTGGCCATCATGTGCGCAAACGCAGGCTGAGTGCGTGTGCGGCAAGCCCTTCAGCATCCGCTAATGTAGCGGCTTGCTGCAGCAAGGGCGACTTTTCGGGGCTACCAATCAGGCTGGTGCGATTGATGAAATCGAACACACTCAGGCCGCTACTAAAGCGCGCAGCGCGGGAAGTCGGCAGCACATGGCTGGGGCCTGCAATATAATCACCCACGGCTTCGGGTGTGTGGCGGCCAAGGAAAATAGCACCTGCATTGCGCACATGGGGGGCAAATTTTTCGGGTGCATCCATCGCCAGCATTAAATGCTCAGGCGCGATGGTGGCGATGACGGGAAGCGCATCCGCCAGTGTGTCCACCACAATAATGCCGCCGTGGTTTTGCCAGCTAGCGCGAGCGATGGCGGCTTTGGGTAAGGTTGCCAGAATGGTATCTACTTCGCGCGCCACTTCATCCGCAAATGCTGCATCATCCGTGATGAGGATGGATTGGGCGAGCTCGTCGTGCTCCGCTTGGCTGAGCAAATCGGCGGCGATCCATGTCGGTGGGTTTTTTGCATCTGCCACGACGAGAATTTCCGATGGGCCTGCGATGGTATCGATGCCCACTTGGCCGTAGACTTGCCGTTTTGCCTCGGCGACATAGGCATTACCGGGGCCGACGATTTTGACGACGGGGGAAATGGTGTCGGTGCCATAGGCCAGCGCAGCAACGGCTTGTGCGCCGCCGATGGTGTAAATTTCGTGCACCCCTGCGATTTTTGCTGCAGCAATCACTGCCGCATTGATTTCGCCGTTTGGCGTTGGCACCACCATGACGATGCGCTCCACACCCGCGACAACTGCTGGAATGGCATTCATCAGCACGGAACTCGGATAGCTCGCCTTGCCACCGGGCACATAGATGCCGACCGATTCGAGCGGCGCATATTGCCAGCCGAGGGTGACGTCCTGCGCATCCACCCATTGGTGATTGCTGGGTTTTTGTGCGGTGTGATAGGCGCGGATGCGCTCGGCAGCGACCTCAAGTGCGGCGCGTACATCGGGCGCGCAGGTTGCGGCAGCAGCTTCGATTTGCGTATCACTCATGCGCAGCGAGGTTAGCTCTACGCGGTCGAATTTTTTGGTGTATTCGATGAGCGCTGCATCGCCCTGTGTCTGTACCTTAAGGATTATTTCGCCAACGGTATCAGATACATCACTCGCGCCGACATTGCGCGAGTTAAGCAGCGCCATCAGCGCGCTATCGAAATCCGGCTGGTTGTGGGTGAGGCGTGCGGTCATGCGAGGGCTCCGCGAAACGCATCCAGAATCGGTTCAATCTCCGCGATGCGGGTTTTGTAGGCCGCGCGGTGGACGATGAGGCGCGAGGAAATATCCATAATTTTTTCGACCTCGACAAGGCCATTGGCGGCGAGGGTGGCGCCGCTTGAAACCAAATCGACAATGCGCTCGGATAGGCCAATCGCGGGGGCGAGCTCCATGGCGCCATTGAGGTGAATACACTCGGCCTGCACGCCGCGCGCGGCGAAATGGCGGCTGGTGAGGTTGGGGTATTTGGTGGCGACGCGCACATGGCTCCAGCGCGTTGGGTCGTCGTTCGCGGCGAGGTGGGCTGGCTCGGCGATGCTCAGGCGGCATTTGCCGATGGCAAGGTCGAGCGGGGCGTAGAGGTCGGGGTAGTTGAATTCCTCGATCACATCGCTGCCGCAGACACCCAGTTGCGCCGCGCCATAGGCCACAAACGTTGCCACATCGAACGAGCGGACGCGGATGATGGAGAGGCCGTCGATATTGGTGGCGAATTTCAGCGCGCGGCTTTTGTCGTTAAAAAAGTCCGCCTCAGGCGTGATGCCGACTTTTTTCATGACAGGTTCTAGCTCGTCATAGATACGCCCCTTGGGTAGGGCGAGGACGAGGGGGGATGTGAGGGTAATGGTCATAGGGGAGGGACTATAGCCCAGATTTTTCAGGTTTTCCAGCGTTTAGTGCAGTGCAGCAATTAGCGTTTGGTGATTGTAAGGTGTGGGTTAGTTTTTAGACGCGCATTCTTCCAACCTTGTACTCAGCCTCAGTTTACTGCTCGAATACTGGCTCTCCAAGTTAAGAAAGCGCTCCTTATCCACGTTTCTGGTTCTGATAGCATCAAACGCTAATGAAGGTTTTTGAATTAAGTATTGGCCTATTTTTTTATCGACAGCATTAAGCCAAGCCACTCCCTGCCCATCGCAAATAATTCCAGATTGAAGCCCGCCAACCAAAAAGAAATATGATGAGAAAAGAGTCATGTATATAGTTGGATATTCACCATGCTCCTTGTAAGCAAGCACGCGCTGAATATCGATTTGCTCAGCTTGCCGAAACGCTGCTTCGTAAATCGCACGACGCGTGGGAATGGGAAGGCTTTGGAACTTGTTATGGTCCCGCAAGTAAAGAATATATTGATTAAGAAAAATGTACCGAGAAACATCGCGTACGACAGTACTTGCATACTTCTTATTGGGCTCGTTTAGAAGCTGGTCTAGTACTGCTTTAAAAATGTAGTCATCGTTTTGGCCTCCACGTTCCTTCTCTTTCAGGTAAGGCGCGAATTTAGCCATATAAAACCACAACATCTGCTCGCCATCATCTGCGGGGATTTTTTTTACGGCACTCGCATAAATGGATGCGCGAATATCCCAAAGGCGCTTTTCCAACCAAGAATCTTTAAACCAAGAGAATTTATCAGCACGTTCAATTATTGGATTTAATAGGATAATCTTATTAGTCTCTCTAAAGGTTGAATACGCATATTTTCCTTCATTCCAGCGGGCTCTAGTAACCTCATCAAAAGTTCCCTTGATGCTGAAAATCAGGGTAATAATGACAACGACGAGCAGCAAAAAAATGAGGCGTAATATGGGGTGCTTATGCCCACCTCGTGGCTTTGGATTAGTTGAAGATGTTTCTCCATTCAAATCAGCCATAGAACCTCTTACCGAATCCGCGTAATCAT